>NZ_JAQZAA010000107.1:0-238535 GCF_028640875.1 Pseudomonas sp. SBT1-2
CTACAGGTTTGGCACAGGCCTTGTAGGAGCGAGCTTGCTCGCGATCAGCCGCTTTAGCGGCTCTGGCGCTGTTGTAACAGCAGGTTGCTGAAGCCGGCGCCAGACAGTTGCTTCTGCGCGGTGGTCAGCTGTTCGCGGTTGCTGAACGGGCCCACCAGTACGCGGTACCAGGTCTCGTCCTTGACGGTGCCGGACTCGACGGACACCGATTGCCCCAGCAGGATGATCTGCGCGCGGACCTTGTCGGCATCGGTCTGCTTGCGGAACGAACCGGCCTGCAGGAAGAACTTGGTCACCGGTGCGGCCTTCGCCACCTGTGGCTGTGCCACCGGTGGTGCGGGCGGCGGGGTGATGCCGGCCAAGGCGGCCTGGGCACGCGCGGTGTCGATCTTCGCCGCTTCCGCCGGGGTCACCGGGGTGGTCGGAACCACTGGCGCGGTCTGCGGCGTTGGCAGGGTTTTTTCCGGTACGGCTTCCGGCGGCACTATCACCTCCGATTCCGGCAGCAGGGTATAGAAGTCGTACTTCGGCTTCAGCGGTTGCTGCGGGCTCGGCGGGGTCTTGTTGGCCTCGGCGATCTTGGTGGTTTTCTGTTGCTCCAGCCGCTCGCGCTTGACGCTGTCACCACCCTTGCCTGGCTCCAGCTTCATCAGGAACACGATGAAGGCGCCCACGGCCAGGCCGATGGCCATCCACAACCAGCCCGGGATCGGTTGCTTTGCAGGAGCTTGGTAACGGCTGGCGCCACGCTTGGGTGCAGGTTTTTTCTTGGCAGCCAACTTACATTTGCTCCAGAACTTTCAGGCCCAGCAACTCCAGACCTTGCTTGAGGGTACGACGGGTCAGCTCGGTGAGGCGCAAGCGACTCTGCATCTGCGTCGGCGATTCGGCACTGAGGATAGGGCAGTTCTCGTAGAAGCTGGAGAACAGCCCGGCCACGTCGTACAGGTAGGTGCACAGGATGTGCGGCGTACCCTTGTCGGCCACGCCGTTCAGCACTTCGCCGAACTGTGCCAGCTTGGCCGCCAGCTCCAGTTCCTGGGCGGCTTCCAGGTTGATCTGGCCCTGTACTTCGCTGAAGTCCTTGCCCAGCTTGCGGAACACGCCGGCGGCGCGGGTGTAGGCGTACAGCAGGTAAGGCGCGGTGTTGCCTTCGAAGTTCAGCATCAGGTCGAAGTTGAAGCTGTAGTCGCTGGTGCGGTGCTTGGACAGGTCGGCGTATTTCACCGAGTCGATGCCGACCACCTTGGCGATATTTCGCAGATCGGCCTCGGCCAGCTCCGGGTTCTTTTCCTTGACCAGGCTGTAGGCGCGCTCTTCGGCTTCGGTCAGCAGGTCGATCAGCTTCACGGTGCCACCGTCGCGGGTCTTGAATGGACGGCCGTCAGCGCCGTTCATGGTGCCGAAGCCCATGTGCTCCATTTCCATCGGGTGGGTCACGAAGCCGGCCTTGCGGGCCACCGCGAACACTTGCTGGAAGTGCAGGGCCTGGCGCTGGTCGACGAAGTACAGCGCGCGGTCGGCCTTGAGCTTGCCGCTGCGGTAGCGCACGGCCGCCAGGTCGGTGGTGGCGTACAGGTAGCCGCCGTCGGCCTTGACGATGATCACCGGCAGCGGCTCGCCTTCGGCGTTCTTGAACTCGTCGAGGAACACGCACTGGGCGCCGTTGCTCTCGACCAGCATGCCCTTGGTCTTGAGATCGTTGACCACGTTGATCAGGTCGTCGTTGTAGGCGCTTTCGCCCATCACGTCGGCCATGGTCAGTTTGACGTTCAGCAGTTCGTAGATCTTCTGGCAGTGGGACAGGGAGATGTCCTTGAACTTGGTCCACAGCTCCAGGCAGTCCGCATCACCGGCCTGCAGCTTGACCACCAGGCCGCGGGCACGGTCGGCGAACTCTTCGGATTCGTCGAAGCGCTGCTTGGCGGCGCGGTAGAAGTTCTCCAGGTCCGACAGCTCATCGCTGGTGATCGGGTTTTCCTGCAGGTAGGCCATCAGCATGCCGAACTGGGTGCCCCAGTCGCCCACGTGGTTCTGGCGGATCACGGTATCGCCGAGGAACTCCAGGACCCGCGCCACGCCATCGCCAATGATGGTCGAGCGCAGGTGGCCGACGTGCATCTCTTTGGCCAGGTTCGGTGCCGACAGGTCGACCACGGTGCGCTGCAGCGCGCCGGCCTTGCGCACGCCAAGATGGGCGTCGGCCAGGGCGGCGTCCAGGCGGGTAGCCAGGGCCTGGGTGTTCTGGAAAAAGTTGATGAAACCGGGGCCGGCGATCTCGGCCTTGCTGACCTGCTCGTCGGCGGGCAGGGCGGCGATGATCTTTTCCGCCAGGTCGCGTGGTTTCATGCCGGCCGGCTTGGCCAGCATCATGGCGATGTTGCTGGCGAAGTCGCCGTGGGTCTTGTCGCGGGAGTTTTCTACCTGGATCGCCGGCGTCAGGCCTTCTGGCAACACACCTTCGGTGACGAGTTGGGTGATGGCTTGCTGGATGAGCTGGCGAATGGTGTCTTTCATGGTCTTCTCTTTCAACCGCTGGCGCGGCGGCGCTTCGATGCGCAGGTGGAAAAACTGGGCATTATCCGTTGCGAAGACGGGCTTGCCAACTATAGCCGGCTGTGCGGTGGCTATTCGGGCCTTATCACGGGCAAGCCTCGCTCCTACAGAAGCGTGCTGGCCTGAGATGGCGGTTTTTCTATCAATACAGGTCTACAGGGTCAACATCCAGCGACCAGCGTACCTGGCGCCCGCTGGGCATCTGTTCCAGGACCAGCAGCCAGTGACTCAGCAGTTTGTGCAGTGGCGCCCGGGCATTGGCCTGTAATAACAGTTGCGCGCGATAACGCCCGGCCCGGCGTTCCATGGGCGCCGGTACCGGCCCCAGCAGCTCGATGCCGCCCAGGTTCATCTCTGCCAGCAAACGCTCGGCCTCGCTGCAGGCTTCGTCGAGGAAGCCTTCGGCCTGCCCCGGCTTGTGCGCCTCGGCGCGCAGCAGCGCCAGATGGGCGAATGGTGGCAGGCCGGCGGCGCGGCGTTCGCTCAAGGCCTGTTCGGCAAAGGCGAAGTAACCCTGTTCGGTCAGTTGCACCAGCAGCGGGTGGTCGGCCAGGTGGGTCTGGATGATCACCTTGCCCGGCTCCTCGGCCCGGCCGGCCCGGCCGGCGACCTGGACGATCAACTGCGCCATGCGTTCGCTGGCGCGGAAGTCGCCGGAGAACAGGCCGCCGTCGGCATCGAGGATCGAGACCAGGGTCACCCGCGGAAAATGGTGCCCCTTGGCGAGCATCTGGGTGCCGACGAGGATGCAGGGCTGGCCCTTCTGGATAGTGGCGAACAACTGGTTCATCGCGCCCTTGCGCGAGGTGCTGTCGCGGTCGACCCGCAGGACCGGGTAGTCCGGGAACAGGATCGCCAGCCGCTCTTCGGCGCGCTCGGTGCCGGCGCCGACCGGGCGCAGGTCGACCTTGCCGCATTTCGGGCAATGCCGCGGCACGCGCTCGGAGTGGCCGCAATGGTGGCAGCGCAGCTCGCCGTAGCGCTGGTGTACGGTCATTCGCGCGTCGCAGCGTTCGCACTCGGACATCCAGCCGCAGTCGTGGCACAGCAGGGTCGGCGCGAAGCCGCGGCGGTTGAGGAACACCAGCACCTGCTGGCCTGCTGCCAGGGTCTGGCCGATGGCTTGTTGCATGGGGCCGGAAATGCCGCTGTCCAGCGGCCGGCTCTTCACGTCCAGGCGCAGGAAGCGCGGCTGCTTAGCGCCGCCAGCCCGCTCGTTCAGGCGCAACAGGCCATAGCGGCCGGTGTAGGCGTTGTGCAGGCTTTCCATCGATGGAGTGGCGGAGCCCAGCACAATAGGGATGTTTTCCTGGCGGGCGCGGACCAGGGCCAGATCGCGGGCGTGGTAGCGCAGGCCTTCCTGCTGTTTATAGGAGCCGTCGTGCTCTTCATCGATGATGATCAGCCCGGGGTTCTTCATCGGCGTGAACAGCGCCGAGCGGGTGCCGATAATAATGTCGGCCTCTCCGTCGCGGGCCGCCAGCCAGGCGTCCAGGCGCTCGCGGTCGTTGACCGCCGAGTGCAGCAGGGCGATGCGCGCGTTGAAGCGTTGCTCGAAGCGCGCCAGGGTCTGTGGCCCGAGGTTGATTTCCGGGATCAGCACCAGCGCCTGCTTGCCGGCTTCCAGGGTTTCGCGGATCAGCTGCAGATAGACTTCGGTCTTGCCGCTGCCGGTGACCCCGGCCAGCAGGAAGGCGTGATAGCTGTCGAAACCGGAGCGGATGGCCTCACAGGCAGCGCGCTGTTCGCTGTTGAGCGGCAGTTCCGGCTGGGCCAGCCAATGTTCGTGGCGTTCGCCCGGGGCGTGCCGGCGGACTTCCACCTGCACCAGGTCCTTGGCCAGCAACAGGTCCAGGCTGTCCTTGCTCAGCATCAGCTTGCTCAGCAATTGGTGGGCGACGCCGTGCGGGTGCTGGGCCAGCGTTGCCAGGGCTTCGCGCTGGCGCGGGGCGCGGGCGATGCGTGGGTCGTCGAGGCTGGCGCCGGGGCTGACCGACCAGAAGCGTTCCTGCCGGGCCTCGGCCGGCTCGCCCTGGCGCAGCAGGACCGGCAGCGCCCAGCTCAGGGTGTCGCCGAGGCTGTGCTGGTAATACTGCGCGGTCCACAGGCACAGCTTGAACAGCGCGGGCGGCAGCGGTGGGGTGGCGTCCAGCAGGGCCAAGGCCGGCTTGAGTTTCTCGGCGGGGACTTCGCTACTGTCCGTGACTTCGACCAGGATGCCGATCATCTCCCGGCGACCGAACGGCACTCGCAGGCGCATGCCGGGATGCAACTGGGTACGCAGTACGCCGGCAGGGGCCCGGTAATCGAACAGGCGGCGCATGGGCGAAGGCAGGGCGAGGCGCAAAATGGCGTCGGGCACGCGGGGAAATCTCAGTGAACGGGCGGTGAAGAAGGCCCGGAGCCTAGCAGACGGTCGGTGCGAGGGACAGCTTGCGTGATCGCAAAGGTCTGGTAGAATCCGCGGCCTAATTACGTGCGGTATTCAACAATAGTGTTGGGTGGCGGCACGCTAGCCTGAGGAAGACACCATGAAAGCCGATATCCATCCAGAATACCCAGCAGTTGCCGTAACCTGCAGCTGCGGCAACAAGTTCGAAACTCGTTCGACCTACGCTAAGCCGCTGGCGATCGACGTTTGCAACGAGTGCCACCCGTTCTACACCGGTAAGCAGAAGACTCTGGATACCGGCGGCCGCGTTCAGAAGTTCGCCGACCGTTTCGGCGCTTTCGGCGCGAAAAAGGCCTAAGGCTGATCGGTCTGGAAAGCTGTTTCAGCTTTTCCTCGCTGATGAAAAAGGCGTCCCTTGCGGGCGCCTTTTTTATGTCCGCGATTTGGCTCTCCAGCGCCCAGGCGTTCTGCCCGGCGCCGGTTGGGTTGGCCTCCGTGCAGGTCCAGCGGGTGGTCGATGGCGACACCTTGCGCCTCACCGATGGTCGCAGCGTGCGCATGATCGGCCTCAATGCGCCGGAGCTGGGCAAAAAAGGCCGCACCGACGAGCCCTTCGCGGTTGCCGCCCGCCAGCGCCTGCAGGCGTTGGTGAAGGCCAGCAACGGCCGGGTCGGCCTGCTTCCCGGTCGGGAAAGCAAAGATCACTATGGGCGGACCCTGGCCCATGTCTATGGCGCCGATGGCGCCAACCTTGAAGCGCAATTGCTTGCCGAAGGCCTGGGATACCAGGTGGCGGTAGCGCCGAACGTCGATTTGTTCGGCTGCCAGCAAGCCGCCGAGCGCAGTGCTCGCCAGTCCCGGCTGGGGCTGTGGCGGCAATCGTCTGTACTGAAAGCGGATCAGATAAAGGCCTCCGGTTTTGCGCTGCTCAGTGGCCGGGTGAGCAAGGTGCAACGCAATCGGGGCGGCATCTGGATCGAATTGCAGGATTCGGTTGTATTGCGCATTGCACCCAATCTGCTTGGCCAATTCGATGTCGCGCAGCTGGATTGCCTGCCGGGACAGCGGATCGAGGCGCGCGGCTGGGTGCTTGACCGTTCGCGCAAGGGTGGCTTGAAATCGGGTCAGGCGCGCTGGATGTTGCCGCTGACCCATCCCGGAATGTTCCAGCTGGTTCAATAAATAAAAAATTGTAGACATTTTTTATTTCGATTGTGAACAGTCTATCCCTTGTGTTCCGTGGCTCTTGGCCCAAAGTCGTAGCCTGCGGGCCTTGACAGGGGTGACTGACCAGTCTTGTAGGGACTTTGCGACACGCGTATCCTCGGCGGTCCGTCTGTCCAACAGTAAAAAGCGGAATGCCCACATGTCTGATCTGAAAACTGCCGCTCTCGAATATCACGCCAATCCCCGTCCAGGGAAACTGAGTGTCGAGCTCACCAAGGCCACCGCTACCGCCCGCGACCTGTCGCTGGCCTACAGCCCCGGCGTAGCCGAACCAGTACGCGAAATCGCCCGCGACCCTGAACTGGCCTACAAATACACCGGCAAGGGCAACCTGGTTGCAGTCATTTCCGATGGCACCGCGATTCTCGGCCTGGGTAACCTCGGCCCACTGGCTTCCAAGCCGGTGATGGAAGGCAAGGGCGTGCTGTTCAAGCGCTTCGCCGGCATCGACGTATTCGACATCGAAGTCGACTCCGAAAGCCCGCAAGCCTTCATCGACACCGTCAAGCGCATCTCCATCACCTTCGGTGGCATCAACCTGGAAGACATCAAGGCGCCAGAGTGCTTCGAGATCGAGCGCGCCCTGATCGAGCAGTGCGACATTCCGGTATTCCACGATGACCAGCACGGCACCGCTATCGTGACCGCGGCCGGCATGATCAACGCCCTGGAAATCGCTGGCAAAACCCTGCCGGACGCGAAGATCGTCTGCCTGGGCGCCGGTGCCGCCGCCATCTCCTGCATGAAGCTGCTGGTGAGCATGGGCGCCCAGATCGAAAACATCTTCATGGTCGACCGTACCGGCGTGATCCACTCCGAGCGCGACGACCTGAACCAGTACAAGGCGGTCTTCGCCCACACGACCGACAAGCGCACCCTGGCTGACGCCCTGAAAGGTGCCGACGTGTTCGTTGGCCTGTCCGGCCCGAACCTGCTGAGCGCCGAAGGCCTGAGCTCCATGGCTGCCAACCCGATCGTGTTCGCCTGCTCGAACCCTGATCCGGAAATCGCCCCGGAGCTGGCGCACGCCACCCGCAGCGACGTGATCATGGCCACTGGTCGTTCGGACTACCCGAACCAGGTCAACAACGTGCTGGGCTTCCCGTTCATCTTCCGCGGTGCCCTGGACGTTCGCGCCAAGCGCATCAACGAAGAAATGAAAGTGGCCGCGGCCAACGCCCTGCGCGAACTGGCCAAGCTGCCGGTGCCTCAGGAAGTGTGCGACGCCTACGGCGGCATCAAGCTGGAATTCGGTCGTGAGTACATCATTCCGAAGCCAATGGATGCCCGCCTGATCACCGTGATCTCCGACGCCGTGGCCAAGGCCGCGATCGAGACCGGCGTGGCGACCCTGCCGTATCCGAAGAACTACCCGCTGAAAAGCGTGGATGACGTGTTCAACGGTTAATAGCAGTCCATAAAAAACCCGGCCTTCGAGCCGGGTTTTTTTATGGGGAAGTTTCAAGCCTCAAGCTGCAAGAGGAGGCAGTGTCGCTCCTCCTTGCCGCTTGAAGCTCGCAGCTTGTAGCTGCTCTTTAGAACAGATCGATCGGCGCCGACTCGTCCGCCGGCAGCGGGCTGCCAGGGGCGTAGCCATTGCCCAGTTCGTTGACCGAAGGCGGTGTGTCTTCGCTCTTGAACAGTTCGAAGTAGGCATTCGGCGTGCCCGGTGTCGCGGCGCGGCCGCTGACCGGATCGACCCGCAGGCTGAGAATGCCTTCCGGCTCGGCCTGGGTATGGGCCGGCTTGTCCTTGAGGGCGGCGCCCATGTAGTTCATCCAGATCGGCAGGGCCACGGTGCCGCCGTATTCGCGGCGGCCCAGGCTTTCCGGCTGGTCGAAACCGGTCCAGACCGTGGTCACGTAGTCGGCGTTGTAGCCGGAGAACCAGGCGTCCTTGGATTCGTTGGTGGTCCCGGTCTTGCCGGCCAGGTCGGTGCGGCCCAGGGCCAGGGCGCGTCGCCCGGTGCCGAGCTTGATCACGTCTTCCAGCATGCTGTTGAGGATGTAGGTGGTACGCCCGTCGATGATGCGTTCGGCCACCGCCGGCGCCTGTACAGGAGCCTGGCTCGGGGTTTCGCCCGGGACGTTGTTCACCGTGAAGCTCTGTTCTGTCGGTGCCGCGATCCCGCTGCTGGCTGTGTCGCCAGTCGGTACGCTCGGCGGGTTGGCGGTGAACAGGGTTTCGCCATTACGGCTTTCGATCTTGTCGATGATGTATGGCGTGACCTTATAGCCGCCGTTGGCGAACACGCTCCAGCCGGTGGCGATTTCCATCGGGGTCAGGGTCGCGGTGCCCAGGGCCAGCGACAGGTTGCGCGGCAGGTCCTGTTTGTTGAAGCCGAACTTGCTGATGTAGTCGATGGTGCGGTCCACGCCCAGGCTTTGCAGGAGGCGGATCGAAACCAGGTTGCGCGACTTGTACAGCGCCTCGCGCATGCGGATCGGGCCGAGGAAGGTGTTGGTGTCGTTTTTCGGGCGCCAGACCTTGTCCAGGTACTCGTCGACAAAGACGATCGGTGCATCGTTCACCAGGCTGGCGGCGGTGTAGCCATTGTCCAGCGCGGCGCTATAGACGAACGGCTTGAAGCTGGAACCGGGTTGGCGCTTGGCCTGCAGTGCCCGGTTGTAGTTGCTCTGCTCGAAGGCGAAACCGCCCACCAGCGAGCGAATGGCGCCGTTTTGCGGGTCGAGGGACACCAGCGCGCCCTGAACGACCGGGATCTGGCGGAACTTGAGCGAGTTGTCCGCCTGGCGCTGCACGCGAATCAGGTCGCCGACCTGGGCGACATCGCTCGGCTGCTTGGGCGCTGGGCCCATGCTGTTGGTGTTCAGGAACGGACGCGCCCATTTCATGCTGTCCCAGCCCACGTGCTCTTCGCCGGTGCGGGTCAGTACCTGCAGGCCGTTCTTGTCGACCTGGGTGACGATCGCCGGCTCCAGGCCGCTGATGCTGCGTTGCTTGGTCAGTTCCTGGGCCCAGGCGGCGTGGGTCTTGCCGGGCAGGCGCGATTCGGGGCCGCGATAGCCATGGCGCTGGTCGTAGGTGATCAGGCCTTCATGGACGGCGGTGTTGGCCAGTTCCTGCAGGTCGCTCGGTACCGTGGTGGTGACGCGGAAACCTTCGGTGTAGGCGTCGCTGCCATAACGACCGACCATCTCGGCGCGGGCCATCTCGGCGACGTACGGTGCGTTCACTTCCGGCGTCGGTACGTGGTAGCTGGCGTTCAGCGGCTCGGCCACGGCGGCCTGGTAATCGGCCTCGCTGATCTTGCCGAGCTTGTACATGCGCCCCAGGATCCAGTCGCGGCGCTCCTTGCTGCGCGCCGGGTTGGCCAGCGGGTTGAAGCGCGACGGTGCCTTGGGCAGGCCGGCGATCATGGCCATCTGCGCCAGGCTGACATCGCGAATCGACTTGCCGTAGTACACCTGCGCGGCGGCTTCGATGCCGTAGGCGCGGTTACCCAGGTAGATCTTGTTGACGTACAGCTCGAGGATCTCGTCCTTGGTCAGTTGGCGCTCGATTTGCAGGGCCAGGAGGATCTCGGTGGTCTTGCGCGAGAAGCTGCGTTCGCTGCTCAGGAAGAAGTTCTTCGCCACCTGCATGGTGATGGTGCTGCCGCCGGACTGGATGTGCCCGCTCTTGATCAGTTGGGTCGCGGCACGCATCAGGCTGCTGGGATCGACGCCGTAGTGGTTGGCGAAATTGTCGTCTTCAGCACTTAGTAACGCATTAATGAAGTTGGGGGGAATGTCGGCGAAACGGATCGGAGTGCGGCGCATTTCACCGAATTCTGCGATCAACTTGCCGTCGCTGCTGTACACCCGCAGGGGAATCTGCAACTGGATACTTCTGAGCGCCTCTACCGACGGTAACCCAGGACTAAGATAGAGAAACGCGCCGGAGAGAGCGAGGAGCAGCCCGCAGAACACAGCGACGATGGACCACCCGAAAAACTTCAGCAGACGAATCAAGGCTTTTGGATTTCCAGAGAAAGGAATGAATTAGGCGTCAGGTATTCACAGTCAGGAATCGGCTCACGCAGCAGATAAATCGCGGAAAAATCGCTGGGCATTATAAGCATTTTTCCGTAGAGGGCGTCATTTGCCCGTCTGTCAAGACGGGGTGATTGAACGCAATGGACATTCCAGAGTCCGTAAGTCACGGATAGTCATAGGGAATTGGTAGTGCTAGGACTCTTCAGTAAAAAGGCGAGTTCCCTTCTGGGGATCGATATCAGCTCCACCTCGGTCAAGCTTCTTGAGTTGAGCCGGGTCGGCGGCCGTTTTCGGGTCGAGGCCTATGGGGTGGAGCTGTTGCCGGCCAACGCCGTGGTCGAAAAAAACATCGTCGAGCCCGAAGGGGTGGGGCATGCCTTGTCTCGCCTGCTGGCCAGGGCCCGGCCGGGAGCGAAGCACGCAGCGCTGGCGATGGCCGGCTCGGCGGTGATCAGCAAGGTTATCGAGATGGAGGCCGGGCTTTGCGATGACGATCGGGAGAGCCAGCTCAAGGTCGACGCCGACCAGTACATCCCCTATCCGCTGGATGAGGCCGCCATCGATTTCGACGTCCTCGGCTATTCGGCGCGCAATCCCGAACGCGTCGATGTGCTGTTGGCGGCTTGTCGCAAGGAACACATCGAAGTTCGCGAGGCGGCGCTGGAACTCGCCGGGCTGACGGCGCGGGTGGTGGACCTGGAGGTCTGCGCGCTGGAACGCTCGTTCGCCCTGGCGGCCGGGGCGTCGGTTGCCCGGACTGTGGCGCTGGTCGATATCGGAGCCACCCTGACCACCCTGAGCGTTGTGCATGAAGGGCAGATCATCTATTCCCGCGAGCAGTTGTTTGGTGGGCACCAACTGACCGAGCACATCCAGCGTCGTTACGGGCTGTCGAAAGAAGAGGCCGGCCTGGCGAAAAAGCAAGGCGGCCTGCCGGACGATTACGCCAGTGAGGTGCTGCAACCCTTTCAGGAGGCGGTGGTGCAGCAGGTTTCGCGCTCGTTGCAGTTTTTCCAGGCCTCCGGCCCACAGCGCCAGGTCGACTCTATCCTGTTGGCGGGCGGCAGCGCCTCGGTTCCGGGACTTGCGCCGTTGATCGAGCAGCGCCTGGGCTTGCCTGTGCTGATCGCCAACCCCTTCGCTGGCATGAGCATCGGCGGCAAGGTCGACGCCGCGGCCCTGGCCAGCGAGGCTCCATCCTTGATGATCGCCTGTGGGCTGGCCTTGCGGAGTTTCGACTGATGGCGCGGATCAATCTTCTTCCCTGGCGCGAGGCGCGGCGTGAACAACGGCGTCGCCACTTTCTCCTGGGCCTGGCAGCGGCTGCGGCGGTGGCCCTGGGTGCGCTGTTCGCGGGCGACAGGATCATCGACCGGGCGATCGACAGGCAGCTGGCGCGCAACAATCATGTAGGCGCTCAAATAACCTTGCTCGATCAGCGGATCGCCAAGATCGGCGAGCTGAAGCTGCATCGCGAGCAGTTGGTGGAACGGATGAAGATCATCCAGGACCTGCAAGGCAATCGCTCCACCAGCGCGCGGGTATTCGACCAGTTGGCCCGCACCCTGCCGGACGGGGTGTATTTCACCGATGTCAGGATGAGCGGGCAGACCCTCTCCATCACCGGGGCGGCCGAATCGAACCATCGTGTTTCGGACCTGATGCGCAATCTGGACGCCTCCGACTGGTTCGACGCGCCGAGCCTGACGGAGGTCAAGGCCGCCGGGGCGGACAACGCCGACCAGGCCAATGTGTTTCAGCTGACGGTCCATCAGACCCGGCCCGCCATGGGCGAGGGTGGGCAATGAGCCTTTCCGGCGGGTGGGCGCAGATGCGCCGGATCGATCTCGGCGAGCTGGACATGAGCAACATGGGGGGCTGGCCCGCGCTGGTCAAAGGCGTGGTCTCGGCGCTGGTCATGCTGCTGGTGCTGGCCCTTGGTTACAACCTGTACCTCAAGGATCTGTTGCTGCAACTCGACCAGCGCCGGGCGGACGAGGCCGTGCTGAAACAGCAGTTCGCCAGCAAGGCGCGCCTGGTGGCCAACCTGGGGCCTTACACCGAACAGATGAAGGCCATGGAAACCGCCTTTGACCTCATGCTGCGCCAGCTTCCCAGCGATACCGAAGTGCCGGGGCTGTTGGAAGATATCAGTCGCACCGGGCTTGGCAGCGGGCTGGAGTTCGAAGAGATCAAGCTGTTGCCTGAGGTGGTCCAGCCGTTCTACGTCGAATTGCCGATCCAGATCACGGTCACCGGTGGGTACCACGAACTGGCAACTTTCGTCAGCGGCGTGGCCGGCTTGCCGCGAATCGTCACCCTGCATGATTTCGAGATCAAACCGGTCACGCCGGAAGTCGGCTCGAAGCTGCGCATGAACATTCTGGCCAGGACTTACCGCTACAAGGTGCCCCGTCCATGAAGCGCGTTCGCGGCTTGTTGCTCGTGCTGGCATTTGTCGGGCTGGCCGGTTGTGGCGGCAATGACGACTTCAGCGATCTGGATGCCTACATGAACGAGGTGCGGCTACGGCCGCCCGGTGAGATTGAACCAATGCCGGCATTCGGGTCTTACCCAACGTTCACCTACAACGCTGCACCCTTGCGCAGCCCGTTTCAGCCTGCGGTTCGGGTGGACCTGGCGGCACGCCGGGCGGGCTCGCCCGCGGTCAGGCCGGATCCGAGCCGCAGCAAGCAGTATCTCGAGGGCTTCAGCATCGAGCAGTTCGAGATGGTGGGCACCCTTTCCAATGCCTCTGGCGTCTTTGCGTTGTTGCGCGGTGCCGGTGGTGTGCATCGGCTGAAGGTCGGCGACTACCTGGGGCGTAACGATGGGCGGATTGTCGCGATCAGCGATTCACAGGTCGACGTGGTCGAGATTGTTCCCGATGGAGCGGGAGCGTGGCTGGAGCGACCACGGACCATTCCATTAAAAGAACACTCATAGTGGAACTCGCATCATGAACAGGATCTTTTCAGCCTTCGGTATTGCGCTATGGATGGCGCTGCTTTCACCGATGGCCATGGCGGCCAGCCTCAAGGCCCTGGATGTCGCGGCGCTGCCGGGGGATCGCCTGGAGTTGAAACTCACCTTCGATGGACCGGTGCCCGAGCCGCGGGGTTATACCACCGACCAGCCGGCGCGGATCGCCCTCGATCTGCCGGGTGTCGTCAGCCAGCTGGCGAACAAGAGCCGCGATCTGGGCAATGGCAATGCGCGCAGCGTGACGGTGGTCGAATCGGGGCCGCGTACCCGGGTGGTGGTCAATCTGGTCGCGCTGGCGCCCTACAGCACTCGAGTCGCCGGCAATCAGCTGTTTGTGGTGATCGGCCAGGGGGCGACGGTGGCGCAGAGTGCACCGGGGCAGCCGGCTGTCGCGTCCGGGCGGGCCAAGGCCACGGCTTCGGCGGGGCGGTCGATTCGCAGTGTGGATTTCCAGCGCGGCGAGCAGGGTGAAGGCAATGTACTGATCGACCTCTCCGACTCGGGAATGAGCCCGGATATCCAGGAACGCGACGGCAAGCTCGTCCTTACCTTCGCCAAGGCCCGTCTGCCAGAACCCCTGCGGGTCAGGCTGGACGTCAAGGACTTCGCCACTCCCGTGCAATTCGTCAGCGCCCGGGCGGAGTCCGGCAAGGCCATCGTCACCATCGAGCCCGGCGGCACCTTCGATTACTCGACCTACCAGACGGACAACAAACTCACGGTAAGTGTCAGGCCGATGACTTCGGGCGATCTGCAGAAACGCAACGCCGAGCGCTCAGCCTATAACGGCGAAAAGCTCTCGCTGAACTTCCAGGACATCGAGGTCCGCTCGGTGCTGCAACTGATCGCCGACTTCACCAACCTCAATCTGGTGGCCAGCGATACGGTGCAGGGCGGCATTACCTTGCGCCTGCAAAATGTGCCGTGGGACCAGGCTCTCGATCTGGTGCTCAAGACCAAGGGGCTGGACAAGCGCAAGGTGGGCAATGTGTTGCTGGTGGCGCCAGCCGATGAAATCGCGGCCCGCGAACGCCAGGAGCTGGAGTCGCAGAAGCAGATCGCCGATCTCGAGCCGCTGCGGCGTGAACTGCTGCAGGTCAACTATGCCAAGGCGGCGGAGATCGCCAAGCTGTTCCAGTCGGTCACCCGCGCTGAGGACAAGTCTGACGAGCGTGGTTCGATCACGGTCGATGAGCGGACCAACAACATCATTGCCTACCAGACCCGGGAGCGCCTGGACGAGCTGCGGCGGATTGTCAGCCAGCTGGATATCCCGGTGCGCCAGGTGATGATCGAGGCGCGGATCGTCGAGGCCAACGTCGACTACGACAAAAGCCTGGGCGTGCGCTGGGGTGGCTCGATCCAGAACCAGGGCAACTGGAATGCCTCGGGGGTCAGCAACGGCACCAACGGCTCTTCCACCATTGGTACGCCGGGCAGCACCAGCAGCAATTCACCGTTCGTCGACCTGGGCACCACCGCCAATACCTCCGGCCTGGGTATCGCCTTCATCACCGACAACGTGTTGCTGGACCTTGAGCTGACAGCCATGGAAAAGACCGGTAACGGTGAAATCGTCTCCCAGCCCAAGGTGGTCACCTCCGACAAGGAGACGGCGAAGATCCTCAAGGGTACGGAAATCCCCTATCAGGAAGCCGCCTCCAGCGGGGCGACTTCGGTGTCGTTCAAGGAGGCTTCGCTGTCCCTGGAGGTGACGCCGCAGATCACCCCGGATAACCGCATCATCATGGAGGTCAAGGTCACCAAGGACGAGCCGGACTACCTGAACAAGGTCCAGGACGTGCCGCCGATCAAGAAGAACGAGGTCAACGCCAAGGTCCTGATCAACGACGGAGAAACCATCGTTATCGGTGGGGTTTTCTCCAATACGCAAAGCAAGGTTGTAGATAAGGTGCCATTTCTAGGCGATGTGCCGTATCTTGGCCGCCTTTTCAGGCGTGACGTGGTGTCGGAGAAAAAATCCGAGCTGCTGGTATTTCTCACTCCGCGTATCATGAACAACCAGGCGATTGCTGTGAGTCGTTGATTCTGTGCGAAATTTGATTCTTGTTGGGCCAATGGGGGCTGGCAAAAGCACCATTGGTCGCTTGCTGGCCAAAGAGCTGCGCCTGCCATTCAAAGATTCCGATAAGGAAATTGAGTTGCGCACGGGCGCCAATATCCCGTGGATCTTCGATAAGGAAGGCGAACCGGGCTTTCGTGATCGGGAACAGGCCATGATCGCCGAGCTGTGCTCCGCCGATGGCGTGGTCCTGGCGACCGGCGGCGGCGCGGTGATGCGTGAAGCCAATCGCCTGGCGCTGCATGCCGGGGGGCGTGTGGTCTATCTGCATGCCTCGGTGGAGCAGCAGGTCGGTCGTACCGCCCGGGATCGCAATCGACCGCTGCTGCGCACGGCCGATCCGGCGAAGACCCTGCGGGACCTGTTGGCGATTCGCGATCCGCTTTATCGGGAAATCGCCGACCTGGTGGTTGAAACCGATGAGCGGCCACCGCGCATGGTGGTGCTGGACATACTGGACCGCCTGCAGCAACTGCCTCCCCGTTAATGCGCAGCGTGAAATGCGCTATCCTCGGCGCCTTGCCGTGATCGCTTGCGGTTGTGGCGCATGGCTATTGCGCGGCGTCAGAAAACCAGGTGATGCCCGTCGTTAATGTAAGGCAGGACACCAGCTTCCATTTCACTGTGGGGACACATGCAGACACTTAAGGTCGATCTAGGCGAGCGCAGCTACCCGATTCATATTGGCGAAGGTTTGTTGGACCGGCCCGAGTTGCTGGCTCCGCACGTCGCCGGGCGGCAAGTGGCGATCGTTTCCAATGAAACCGTAGCGCCGCTGTACCTTGAGCGTCTGAAACGCAGCCTTGCGCAGTTCTCGGTGATCTCGGTGGTTCTGCCCGACGGCGAAGCATTCAAGAACTGGGAAACCCTGCAGCTTATTTTCGATGGCCTGCTGACCGCACGGCACGACCGTCGCACCACGATCATCGCCCTCGGCGGCGGGGTGATCGGCGACATGGCCGGCTTTGCCGCTGCCTGCTACCAGCGCGGCGTCGATTTCATCCAGATTCCTACCACCTTGCTGTCCCAGGTCGATTCGTCGGTGGGCGGCAAGACCGGTATCAACCATCCGCTGGGCAAGAACATGGTCGGCGCCTTCTATCAGCCGAACGTGGTGCTGATCGATACCGCCTCGCTCAATACCCTGCCGGCCCGCGAGCTGTCGGCTGGCCTGGCGGAAGTCATCAAGTACGGTCTGATCTGCGACGAGCCCTTCCTGACCTGGCTCGAAGACAACGTCGACCGCTTGCGAGCCCTCGACCAGCAGGCGCTGACCTATGCCATCGAACGCTCCTGCGCGGCCAAGGCGGCCGTGGTCGGTGCCGACGAGCGTGAGTCCGGCGTGCGCGCCACGCTGAACCTGGGGCATACCTTCGGCCACGCCATCGAAACCCACATGGGCTATGGTGTCTGGCTGCATGGTGAAGCGGTCGCTGCTGGCACCGTAATGGCGCTGGAGATGTCCGCACGCCTCGGCTGGATCACCGCCGAGGAGCGTGACCGCGGTATTCGCCTGTTCCAGCGCGCGGGCTTGCCGGTCATTCCGCCCGAGGAAATGACCGAAGCGGATTTTCTCGAACACATGGCAATTGACAAGAAAGTGATCGATGGTCGTTTGCGTCTGGTGCTGTTGCGCCGCATGGGCGAAGCCGTAGTGACCGACGATTATCCGAAAGAGGTTTTACAGGCCACGCTGGGAGCGGATTACCGCGCCCTGGCTCAGCTTAAAGGTTAATAAGATCCCCATGACTAGTTTGCATGCCGACGAGGCTTTCCTCGGCCACTATCAGTTGAGCCATGACCCTTTTGCTCCACGGGTGCCTGGCTTCAAGTTTTTCCCCGCCCAGCGCAAGCCGGTGCTGGGGCAACTGCACCACCTGGCGCGCTACAGCCAACTGCTGCTGGTGGTGACCGGCCCGCAGGGCAGCGGCAAGACGCTGCTGCGCCAGGCGCTGGTCGCCAGCACCAACAAGCAATCGGTACAGAGCGTGGTGGTTTCCGCCCGTGGTGCCGGCGATGCGGCAGGCGTGCTGCGCCAGGTGGCCCAGGCGCTGAACGTCGAGCAGGCCGAGATTGGCCCGATCCTGGCGCAAGTGGTGCAGCTGGCGCTGACTGGCCAGGAAGTCTATCTGCTGGTGGATGACGCCGAGCAGCTCGACGAATCGGCGCTCGAGGCGCTGCTGGCGCTCGCCGCCGGTGCGCCGGAAGGTCGTCCGCATGTGTTCCTGTTCGGCGAGTCGTCGCTGATTGCCGGCCTGGAGCTGCTGAGCGCGGAAGAAGAGCGCTTCCATGTCATCGAACTGCAGCCCTACACCGAAGAAGAAACCCGTGAATACCTGGCGCAGCGTCTCGAAGGCGCAGGGCGCGGTATCGAACTTTTCTCCGCGGATCAGATCAGTGATATTCACGAAGGCTCCGATGGCTGGCCTGGCAACATCAACCAGGTCGCCCGGGATGCAATGATCGAAGCCATGATTGCCAGCCGCTCAGCGGTCAAGCGTCCAAGTATGGGGTTCAATATGCCGAAGAAACACGTATTGGCGATATCTGCAGTCGTAGTGGTAGCCGTTGCCGCTGCCTGGCTGATGCCGGGTCGCAGCAAGGCACCAAGTACTGCTGGTGCGCCAGCCAACGAACAGGCGCAGCTGCCGCTGGGCCAGACGCCGCAACCGAATAGCAATGGCAGCCCGGCTGTTGAGTTCAACGGCTCTTCCCAGCCCATGCCGCTGCCATTGGTCGGCCAGTCGCAACCGGTGATGCGCGGTCCTCTGGCCGAAGCCGCAGGCGGGATCACCGAGGGTGACGATGGCGTGCCGGTGGAAGGCTCCAGCGCCACGCCGCCGACCGTGACCACCATTGCACCGCCAGCCGGCGTGCCGGCCGGTCCGGCGCCGACGCCTGAAGTTCGTCCGACCCCGGCGCCGACCCAGGTCGCCGCCGCCAAGCCGGCTCCGGTGGTCAAGCCTGCTCCTGCTCCAGTCAGCAAACCGGCCGCACCGGCCGCCAAGCCAGCCGAGAAGCCTGTCACCGTGGCCAAGGCCGCCACCGGCGGTAGCTGGTACGCCGGCCAGGCGCCAGGCAACTACGTCGTGCAGATCCTTGGCACCAGTTCCGAAGCCACCGCGCAGAACTTCGTCAAGGAACAGGGCGCCCAGTACCGTTATTTCAAGAAAGTCCTCAACGGCAAACCGCTGTATGTGATCACTTACGGCAGCTTCAGCAGCCGTGATGCAGCCGTTACCGCTATCAAGGCCTTGCCAGCGAAGGTTCAGGCTGGTAAACCTTGGCCTCGCACTGTCGCCAGCGTCCAACAGGAACTGGCAGCAACTCGCTGAAGATTCGGCGGCCTTACCCAGGCCGCCTCTCCCAGCACCTCAAAAAAATCCGCATGCGCATGCTGCCTTCAAGGCCGCGTGCCTTGTGGTGTCTGCGTCACAGTAGCTTTTGAGTCGTCGCGGTCCGAACTAAAAAAGTTTTGACTAGCACAGCATATCGCTTTAAACCTTTCATAAATGCGACATAGATTTGCGACATTTCGTCGCCAAATTTGTGAGCGTCTGTGTCGGTGTGTACAATGACCTCCCTTTTGCCCCCGCAAAGCCGGCGTACGTTCGGCGTGGATGGTAACTGGTTGAATTGAAAAGAAATTTGTCTCGATAAGAGGCAGCCTGGTGAGAAAGTGTCTATGAAAGCAGGTCTGTACCAACCAGATGAATTCAAGGATAACTGCGGTTTCGGCCTGATAGCCCATATGCAGGGCGAACCCAGTCATACCCTTTTGCAAACGGCCATCGAGGCCCTGACCTGCATGACCCACCGCGGTGGGATCAACGCGGACGGCAAGACCGGCGACGGTTGCGGTCTGCTGATTCAGAAGCCTGACGCGTTCCTGCGAGCCATTGCCCAGGAAACCTTCAGTGTCGAATTGCCCAAGCAATATGCCGTGGGCATGGTCTTCTTCAACCAGGATCCGGCCAAGGCCGAAGCCGCTCGCGAGAACATGAACCGCGAGATCCTGGCCGAAGGCCTGCAACTGATCGGCTGGCGCAAAGTGCCGATCGATACCAGCGTTCTCGGCCGCCTGGCCCTGGAGCGCCTGCCGCAGATCGAACAGATCTACATCGGCGGTGAAGGCCTGAGCGACCAGGACATGGCGGTCAAGCTGTTCAGCGCCCGTCGTCGCTCGTCGGTGGCCAACGCCGCCGATACCGACCACTACATCTGCAGCTTTTCCCACAAGACCATCATCTATAAAGGCCTGATGATGCCGGCCGACCTGGCCGCCTTCTATCCGGACCTGGGTGACCCGCGCCTGCAAACCGCGATCTGCGTGTTCCACCAGCGCTTCTCCACCAACACCCTGCCGAAATGGCCGCTGGCGCAGCCGTTCCGCTTCCTCGCCCACAACGGCGAGATCAACACCATCACCGGCAACCGCAACTGGGCCCAGGCCCGGCGCACCAAGTTCACCAATGACCTGATGGATCTGGAAGAGCTCGGCCCGCTGGTCAACCGCGTGGGTTCCGACTCCTCGAGCATGGACAACATGCTGGAGCTGATGGTCACCGGTGGCATCGACCTGTTCCGTGGCGTGCGGATGATCATTCCGCCAGCGTGGCAGAACGTCGAGACCATGGACGCCGACCTGCGCGCGTTCTACGAATACAACTCCATGCACATGGAACCGTGGGACGGCCCCGCGGGCGTGGTCATGACCGACGGCCGCTACGCCGTCTGCCTGCTCGACCGTAACGGCCTGCGCCCGGCGCGCTGGGTCACCACCAAGAACGGTTTCATCACCCTGGCTTCGGAAATCGGCGTCTGGAACTACCAGCCCGAAGACGTGATCGCCAAGGGCCGGGTCGGCCCGGGCCAGATCTTCGCCGTGGACACCGAAACCGGGCAGATCCTCGACACCGACGCCATCGACAACCGCCTGAAGTCCCGTCATCCGTACAAGCAATGGCTGCGCAAGAATGCCCTGCGCATCCAGGCGACCATGGAAGACAATGACCACGGTTCGGCGTTCTACGACGTCGACCAGCTCAAGCAGTACATGAAGATGTACCAGGTCACCTTCGAGGAGCGTGATCAGGTGCTGCGTCCTCTGGGCGAGCAAGGCTACGAGGCGGTCGGCTCCATGGGCGACGACACGCCGATGGCCGTGCTGTCCCAGCGTGTGCGCACGCCGTACGACTACTTCCGCCAGCAGTTCGCCCAGGTCACCAACCCGCCGATCGACCCGCTGCGCGAAGCTATCGTCATGTCGCTGGAGATCTGCCTCGGTGCCGAGCGCAACATCTTCCAGGAATCGCCTGAGCACGCTTCCCGCGTGATCCTCAGCTCGCCGGTGATCTCGCCCGCCAAGTGGCGCTCGCTGATGAACCTCGACCGTCCGGGCTTCGAGCGTCAGGTCATCGACCTGAACTACGAGGAAAGCCTCGGCCTGGAAGCAGCGATCCGCAACGTGGCCGACCAGGCCGAAGAAGCCGTGCGCGCCGGTCGCACCCAGATCGTGCTCAGCGACCGCCATATCGCCCCGGGCAAGTTGCCGATCCACGCTTCCCTGGCCACCGGCGCGGTGCACCACCGCCTGACCGAGAAGGGCCTGCGCTGCGACTCCAACATCCTGGTGGAAACCGCCACCGCGCGCGATCCGCATCACTTCGCGGTGCTGATCGGTTTCGGTGCCTCGGCGGTCTATCCGTTCCTGGCCTACGAAGTGCTGGGCGACCTGATCCGTACCGGTGAAGTGCTGGGCGACCTCTACGAGGTGTTCAAGAACTACCGCAAGGGCATCACCAAGGGCCTGCTGAAGATCCTGTCGAAGATGGGCATCTCGACCATCGCGTCCTACCGCGGTGCGCAGCTGTTCGAGGCCATCGGCCTGTCCGAGGAAGTCTGCGAGCTGAGCTTCCGTGGTGTGCCGAGCCGCATCAAGGGCGCGCGTTTCGTCGACATCGAAGCCGAGCAGAAAGCCCTGGCTGCCGAAGCCTGGAGCCCGCGCAAGCCGATCCAGCAAGGCGGCCTGCTGAAGTTCGTCCACGGTGGCGAATACCACGCCTACAACCCGGACGTGGTCAACACCCTGCAAGCCGCCGTGCAGCAGGGCGACTACGCCAAGTTCAAGGAATACACCGCGCTGGTGGATAACCGCCCGGTGTCGATGATCCGCGACCTGTTCAAGGTGAAGACCCTGGACACGCCGATGGACATCAGCGAAGTCGAGCCGCTGGAATCGATCCTCAAGCGTTTCGACTCCGCCGGTATTTCCCTGGGCGCGTTGTCGCCGGAAGCCCACGAAGCCCTGGCCGAAGCCATGAACCGCCTGGGCGCGCGTTCCAACTCCGGCGAAGGCGGCGAAGACCCGGCGCGCTACGGCACCATCAAGAGCTCGAAGATCAAGCAGGTGGCCACCGGCCGTTTCGGCGTGACCCCGGAATACCTGGTCAACGCCGAAGTGCTGCAGATCAAGGTGGCCCAGGGTGCCAAGCCCGGTGAAGGCGGCCAGCTGCCTGGCGGCAAGGTCAACGGCCTGATCGCCAAGCTGCGTTACGCGGTACCCGGCGTGACCCTGATTTCGCCACCGCCGCACCACGACATCTACTCCATCGAAGACTTGTCGCAGCTGATCTTCGACCTGAAGCAGGTCAACCCGCAGGCGCTGGTCTCGGTGAAGCTGGTGGCGGAAGCCGGCGTCGGCACCATCGCCGCAGGCGTGGCCAAGGCCTATGCCGACCTGATCACCATCTCCGGCTACGACGGCGGCACCGGCGCCTCGCCGCTGACTTCGATCAAATACGCCGGTGCGCCGTGGGAACTGGGCCTGGCGGAAACCCACCAGACCCTGCGCGGCAACGACCTGCGTGGCAAGGTCCGGGTGCAGACCGACGGCGGCCTGAAAACCGGCCTCGACGTGATCAAGGCGGCAATCCTCGGCGCCGAAAGCTTCGGCTTCGGCACCGCGCCGATGATCGCCCTGGGTTGCAAGTACCTGCGTATCTGCCACCTGAACAACTGCGCCACTGGCGTCGCGACTCAGAATGAGAAGCTGCGCAAGGACCACTACATCGGTACCGTCGAGATGGTGGTGAACTTCTTCACCTACGTCGCCGAGGAAACCCGTGAGTGGCTGGCCAAGCTGGGCGTGCGCTCGCTGGAAGAGCTGATCGGTCGCACCGATCTCTTGGAAATCCTCGAAGGCCAGACCGCCAAGCAGCACCACCTGGACCTGACCCCGCTGCTGGGCAGCGACCATATCCCGGCGGACAAGCCGCAGTTCTGCCAGGTCGATCGCAACCCGCCGTTCGACCAGGGCCTGCTGGCCGAGAAAATGGTCGCCATGGCCAAGCCTGCGATCAACGACCTCAGCGGTGCCGAGTTCGCGCTCGACATCTGCAACTGCGACCGTTCCATCGGTGCGCGGATCTCCGGTGAAATCGCCAAGGTCCACGGCAACCAGGGCATGGCCAAGGCGCCGATCACCTTCCGCTTCAAGGGCACTGCCGGTCAGAGCTTCGGCGTGTGGAACGCCGGCGGCCTGAACCTCTACCTCGAAGGCGACGCCAACGACTACGTGGGCAAGGGCATGACCGGCGGCAAGCTGGTGATCGTTCCGCCGAAAGGCAGCGCCTACAAGACTCAGGACAGCGCGATTATCGGCAACACCTGCCTGTACGGCGCCACCGGCGGCAAGCTGTTCGCCGCCGGCACCGCGGGCGAGCGTTTCGCCGTGCGCAACTCCGGTGCCCACACCGTGGTGGAAGGCACTGGCGATCACTGCTGCGAATACATGACCGGTGGTTTCGTCTGCGTGCTGGGCAAGACCGGTTACAACTTCGGCTCAGGCATGACCGGCGGTTTCGCCTACGTGCTCGACCAGGACAACACCTTCGTTGACCGGGTCAACCACGAGCTGGTGGAAATCCAGCGGATCAGCGGCGAAGCGATGGAAGCCTATCGCAGCCACCTGCAGCGCGTGCTGGACGAATACGTCGAGGAAACCGGTAGCGAGTGGGGCCGGAACCTGGCCGAGAACCTCGATGACTACCTGCGTCGTTTCTGGCTAGTCAAACCTAAGGCGGCGAGCTTGAAATCTCTGCTTTCCAGTACTCGTGCGAATCCGCAATAACGACGCAGCTGCAAGCGGCAAGCTTCAAGCCGCAAGTTAACGGCAGTGCGCGATATGCCTGCACACGTGATTGTCTTGCAGCTTGAAGCTTGTAGCTTCGAGCTGCTGTTAAGAGGTTTTGATAATGGCTGAACGTCTGAATAATGACTTCCAGTTCATCGAGGTCGGGCGCAAGGATCCGAAGAAGAAACTGTTGCGTCAACGCAAGAAAGAGTTCGTGGAGATCTACGAACCCTTCAAACCCCAGCAGTCGGCCGACCAGGCCCACCGCTGCCTGGGTTGCGGTAACCCGTACTGCGAATGGAAGTGCCCGGTGCACAACTTCATTCCCAACTGGCTCAAGCTGGTGGCCGAGGGCAACATCCTCGCCGCCGCCGAGCTGTCGCACCAGACCAACACCCTGCCGGAAGTCTGCGGCCGGGTGTGCCCGCAGGACCGTCTGTGCGAGGGGGCCTGCACCCTCAACGACGGTTTCGGCGCGGTGACCATCGGTTCGGTGGAGAAGTACATCACCGACACCGCCTTCGCCATGGGCTGGCGTCCGGACATGTCCAAGGTCAAGCCGACCGGCAAGCGTGTCGCGGTGATCGGCGCGGGCCCGGCGGGCCTGGGCTGTGCCGACGTGCTGGTACGCGGCGGCGTGACCCCGGTGGTGTTCGACAAGAACCCGGAAATCGGCGGCCTGCTGACCTTCGGCATCCCCGAGTTCAAGCTGGAAAAGACCGTGCTGAGCAATCGTCGCGAAGTCTTCAGCGGCATGGGCATCGAGTTCCGCCTCAACACCGAGGTGGGCAAGGACGTGACCATGGAGCAACTGCTCGAAGAATACGATGCCGTGTTCATGGGCATGGGCACCTACACCTACATGAAGGGCGGCTTTGCCGGTGAGGACCTGCCGGGCGTGCACGATGCGCTGGATTTTCTGATCGCCAACGTCAACCGCAACCTGGGCTTTGAAAAGTCGCCGGAAGATTTCGTCGACATGAAGGGCAAGAAGGTCGTGGTCCTCGGTGGTGGCGACACGGCGATGGACTGCAACCGCACGTCGATCCGCCAGGGCGCCAAGGCGGTGACCTGTGCCTATCGTCGCGACGAAGCGAACATGCCGGGCTCGCGCAAAGAGGTGAAGAACGCCAAGGAAGAAGGCGTGAAGTTCCTCTACAACCGCCAGCCGATCGCCATTGTCGGCGAAGACAAGGTCGAAGGCGTGAAGGTGGTCGAGACCCGTCTCGGCGAGCCGGACGCCCGTGGCCGTCGCAGCCCCGAGCCGATCCCGGGTTCCGAAGAGGTCATCCCGGCCGACGCCGTGGTCATCGCTTTCGGTTTCCGCCCGAGCCCGGCGCCGTGGTTCGAGCAGTTCAGCATCCAGACCGACAGCCAGGGCCGCGTCGTGGCGCCGGAGCAGGGCCAGTACAAGCACCAGACCAGCAACCCGAAGATCTTCGCCGGTGGCGACATGGTGCGCGGTTCCGACCTGGTGGTGACGGCGATCTTCGAAGGCCGTAACGCCGCCGAAGGCATCCTCGACTACCTGGGCGTCTGACAACGCCAGCGACAAGCTTCAAGCTATTAGCTGCAAGCTCAAAGCCACGGCGCTTGGGGCTTGCAGCTTGAAACTTGGCGCTGCTCTCCCTGCGACCAATTGACCCGATAGATAAAAGGCACGGCTCTCGCCGTGCCTTTTGCGTCGCGCTCTGAGAAAATGCCCGCACTTTTTTTCCGGATGCCGACATGACTGCCCTGAAGAACGACCGTTTCCTTCGTGCCCTGCTCAAGCAACCCGTAGACGTCACCCCGGTGTGGATGATGCGTCAGGCTGGGCGCTACCTGCCTGAATACCGCGCCAGCCGTGCCAACGCCGGTGACTTCATGAGCCTGTGCATGAACCCGGAGTTCGCCTGCGAAGTCACCCTGCAACCGTTGGACCGTTATCCACAGCTGGATGCGGCCATCCTTTTCTCCGACATCCTGACCATCCCCGACGCCATGGGCCAGGGCCTGTACTTCGAAACCGGCGAAGGCCCGCGTTTCAAGAAGGTCATCAGCACCCTGGCCGACATCGAGGCCCTGCCGATCCCGGATCCGCACAAGGACCTGGGCTACGTGATGGACGCGGTCAGCACCATCCGCCGCGAGCTCAACGGCCGCGTGCCGCTGATCGGCTTCTCCGGCAGCCCCTGGACCCTGGCCACCTACATGGTCGAGGGCGGCTCGTCGAAGGACTTCCGCAAGATCAAGGCGATGCTCTACGACAACCCGCAAGCCATGCACTTGCTGCTGGACAAGCTGGCGCAGTCGGTCACCAGCTACCTCAACGGCCAGATCAAGGCCGGCGCGCAAGCGGTGCAGATCTTCGACACCTGGGGCGGCAACCTGTCGGCGGCGGCCTACCAGGAGTTCTCCCTGGCCTACATGCGCAAGATCGTCAGCGGCCTGATCCGCGAACACGAAGGGCGCAAGGTGCCGGTGATCCTGTTCACCAAGAACGGCGGCCTGTGGCTGGAAAGCATTGCCGACGCCGGTGCCGACGCCCTGGGCCTGGACTGGACCTGCGACCTCGGCGAAGCGCGCCAACGGGTCGGCAACAAGGTCGCGCTGCAAGGCAACATGGACCCGACCGTGCTCTACGCCAAGCCGGAAGCGATCCGTTCCGAAGTCGGGCGCATCCTCGCCAGCTATGGCAAGGGCAGCGGCCATGTGTTCAACCTCGGCCACGGCATCACCCCGGAAGTCGACCCGGAGCACGCCGGCGCCTTCCTGCGCGCGGTGCACGAACTGTCGGCGCAGTATCACCAGTGATCGCGGCCTGATAAGCAAGCCCGGCATTTGCCGGGCTTTTTTTGCCTTCAGGAAAGGGCCGGCGGATTAAGTTTCAATTCAGCCTGGCTGGTTAATCTGGCTTTATCGAAACCCACATTGGATCACTGCCATGAAAACCCGTTACCTCGTTCTGTTGCTCGCCCCGCTGTTCAGCACCGCCGCCCTGGCTGTCGGCTACACCGGTCCTGGCGCCCAGGCCGTCACCACCGTCGCGGCGGCCAACGATGCCTCGGACGATACGCCGGTGGTGTTGCAGGGCCATGTGGTCAAGAAGCTGAACAACGACGACAAGTACGAATTCAAGGATGCCAGCGGCACCATCACCGTTGAGATCGACGACGAAGACCTGCCGCCGGTGGCATTCAACGAGAAGACCCAGGTCAGGCTGACCGGTGAGGTCGAGAAGGGGTTGATGAAGCGCGAGATCGACGTCGACCTGGTAGAAATCGTCAAGTAAGCCGATCGACAGATATCGCCCATGCCGGCGACCGGACCCCGCATATGGATCGCGGGGGTTGGTCGCCGGCATGTTGGTTTAGCGGCTACTGAGTGGCCAGCGGCGGCAGCTTGGCCAGCTTCAACGCTACCAGCAGCGCCACCACCAGCAGGGCGCTGATGAACAGGCCGATGCCGTTCCACCCGGCCATGTGCCAGAACACCCCGCCCGCCGTCCCGGCGATGCTCGATCCGGCGTAATAGCTGAACAGGTACAGCGATGAAGCCTGGCCCTTGGCCTTGAGGGCGCGCCGGCCGATCCAGCTGCTGGCGACCGAATGGGCGCCAAAGAAGCCGAACGTGAAGATCAGCATACCGATGATCACCACCGACAACGGGCTGAGCATGGTCAGGGCGAGGCCGGCGAGCATCAGCGAAATGGTGGCCCAGAGCATTTTGCGTCGCCCCAGGCGGTCGGCCAGGGCGCCGATTTTCGCCGAGCTGTAGATCCCCGACAGGTACACCACCGACAGTAGGCCGACGAAGGCCTGATCCATGTGATACGGCTCGGCCAGCAGGCGATAGCCGATGTAGTTGAACAGCGTGACGAACGCGCCCATCAGCACGAAGGCTTCAAGGAACAGCAGCGGCAGGCCGGCATCGCGAAAGTGCATGGTGAAGCCGTCCAGCAGGCTGCGCGGGTGCAGCGAGCGGGCGCGGAAGTTGCGCGATTCGGGGAGGATTTTCCAGAACACCGCCGCGGCGATCAGCGCCAGGCCACCGATCACCAACATCGCCGTGTGCCAGCTGACGAAGTCGATCAGCACCCCGGTGATCAGGCGGCCGCTCATGCCACCAATGGCGTTGCCGCCGATGTACAGGCCCATGGCCAGGCCGATGTGCTGCGGATGGATCTCCTCGCTCAGGTAAGTCATCGCCACCGCCGCCAGACCGCTCAGGGACAGCCCCACCAGCGCGCGCATCAGCAGCACGCCGTGCCAGCTCGGCATCAGGGCGCTGGCAATGGTGCACAGCGCGGCGGCGAACAGGGCGGCCACCATCACCGGCTTGCGGCCGATGCGGTCGGAAATCGGCCCGGTGACCAGCAAACCGATGGCCAGCAGGCCGGTGGCGACCGAGAGGATCAGGCTGCTCTGCGCGGCGTTGATGGAAAATTCCCGGGACAGCAGCGGCATCATCGGTTGCACGCAGTAGAGCAGGGCGAAGGTGGCGAAACCGCCGGAGAACAGCGCCAGCACCGTGCGCATGAACATCGGCGTGCCTTTTTCGATGTAGACCTCGTTCAGTTGCGCGACGACCTCATCGAGGGCGGTGGGAGGGAGTTCGTGGGCGAGTGGAGCGACAGCGGTTTTCACGGGAGACCTCGGGGGAGCGCAGCCGGTCAGGCAATGGAAAAAAGCATATAGCTGGCTAATGTTTCTTTCCAATATATTGTTCGACCTGATTGATATGTTTTACGACCTAATGAGGCGATCATGGAATTGCGTCACCTGCGTTACTTCATCGCGGTGGCCGAAGAGCTGCATTTCGGCCGCGCCGCCCAGGTTTTGGGCATCTCCCAACCGCCCTTGAGCCAGCAGATCCAGGTGCTGGAGCAGGAGGTCGGCGCGCGCCTGTTCGAGCGCACCAATCGTCGGGTCGAACTCAGCGAGGCCGGCAGGCTGTTCCTCGATGAGGCGCGACAGGTGCTGGCCCAGGTCGACAAGGCGGCGGATGTGGCCCGGCGGGCGCAACGGGGGGAGCTGGGTGAGCTGAAAATCGGCTTCACCTCGTCGGCGCCTTTCAACTCGAGCATTCCCCAGGCGATCTTCACCTTTCGCCAGCGCTTTCCCGACGTGCACCTGAAGCTGCGGGAGATGAGCAGCACCCAGGTGGCCGAGGCGCTACTGGACGAGTCGATCCAGGTCGGCATCATGCGGCCGTTGCCGCTGCCGGACTCCCTGAGCGTGGTGGAGTTGCTGCGCGAACCGCTGGTGGCGGTGCTTAGCTCCAAGCACCCGCTGGTGGCCGGCAGCGAAGCCGGCCTGGCGCTGTCGGCCCTGGCCCACGAACCCTTCGTGTTCTTCCCGCGCAGCTACGGCAGCGGCCTGTATGCGCAGTTGCTGACCCTGGCCCGGGATGTCGGTTTCACCCCGCATTTCGCCCAGGAAGCGGGCGAGGCCATGACCATCATCGGCCTGGTGGCGGCGGGGCTGGGGGTCTCGGTGTTGCCGGCGTCCTACCAGCGCATGCGTATCGACGGCGTGGTCTATCGACCGCTGCTCGACCCCGAGGCAGTCTCGGCGGTGTGGCTGGCGCAGCGCACCGACCAGCGCTCGCCAATGGCCAAGGCCTTTGTCGAGCTGCTGACCCGCAAAGCTGAGTTGTAACGGTCTGCTGGGCAAAGTGCGACATGCTTGCCACGGTCGGCTTGCCGCGACTCGATCGGATCAGGCGCAAAGGCCGTCATGGCCGACGAGTTTACGAAGTCTTGCAACTTACAGACAAAGAGCTCGCTGCCGTCAAAGCCGCTGTACGCAAGGCTTTGGGGCTCTGATACCGACTTTCCTGTGGAAAACGGCAATTGGCCACGGTTGCCGGGCGGCAGGCTTCGAGCGACACTGCGCGCGTACCCGAAAGGGACTTGTGAGACTCTGAGGATCCTGGGCAACCAGCCATCGCAGAGCCAGACAGGCAGAGCGCGATGACAAGCCAGCCTGTTTGTGAAAGGGCGCCGAAAGGCGCCCTTTGTCGTTTCCGGGGGATGGAAACTGTGGATCAGGTCATGCCGATTTCATCGGCAGGCGCCTTACTGCACCTTCGCCAGATCGCCGCGCAGCGCGACGCCTGCCATCAGGGCGCCCGCGTGGCATTCGTAGGTTTTCGCGTCCTTGCGCTCGTTGCTCTTGTAGAAGCTGGCAATGTCGGTCACCGCATTGGCGCCGACTTTCTTGGCGGCCTGGTGCAGGGTGATCAGCGCCGATTGCAGGACCCATTCGCAGGCCACTTCGTCGCTCTTGTTGAAGGCGTTGGTCTTCTTGTTGGTGACCGCGCCCGCGCTGATCACCGTGACCTTGCCGGCGGGCTGGTTGCCGGCCAGGTAGAACTTCACGCTGCCGTCGATCTTGCCGGTGCTGATGGCTTCGGCGACCACCTTGTCGAACGGCAGGTACAGCGCGGTATCACGGGCCTGGCTGACGCCGGGCAGGGTGCAGAGCAGCAGGGTGGCGGCAGCGGCCAGGGTCTTCAATTGCATGGTGGTCTCCTTGACGTAGAAAGCGGGTAGCGGCTGGCGCTCAATTAGGCGCGGCAATCGCCTGGGCCGAGCTGGACAGCTGTTGCGCGGTCCGTTCGTTCTGGTTGTCCTTCAGCTCGCGCAGGATGCCCTTGTCCAGCAGGCGCACCCAGCGGATGTAGTTCTTGTGGATCTTGCCGTCCGCGTAGCCCATGCCACGGCTGTCGCGGTAGAGGATCTTGTAGTGGGTCGGCGCGTACTGGATGTCGATTTCCACGTGGTATTGCTCGCGCACGGTGATCTCGGCCTGGATCAGCTCCGGGCTGATGCGCTGCACGGTCCACTTGCGGGCGACCAGGTTTTTCAGGATCGCCTGTTTCATTTCCTCATGGTCGGCCTTGAGGGTGGCGGGCAGGACCCGGTCCGGGGTGTACATGCGCTTGCTGGTGCACGAGACGCAGGTCAGCAGGGCCAGCACGATCAGGCAGGCGCGAAGCAGGGAGGGCATTCCATTTTCTCCAGGGGGTAACGTCATTGAGGCCAGCGGCGGAAGATCAGCGAAGTGTTGACGCCGCCAAAGGCAAAGTTGTTGTTCATCACGTACTCGCAGCTCATCTGCCGGAATTCGCCGCGCAGGTAATCCAGCTCGCCGCAGCGCGGGTCGACCGTGTCGAGGTTGAGGGTGTGCACGTAGAGGTCGCGGTTGAGCATCTCGATGCTGAACCAGGACTCCAGCGCGCCACAGGCCCCCAGGGTGTGGCCGAGGAAACTCTTCTGCGAACTGATGGGCATCCGGCTGCCGAACAGGCTGCTGGTGGCCAGTGTTTCGGCAATGTCGCCCTGTTCTGTAGCGGTGCCGTGGCCATTGACGTAACCGATGGCCGAAGGCTCGAGGCCGGCGTCTTCCAGGGCCAGCTCCATGGCCCGGCGCATGGTGGCCTGCTCCGGACGGGTGGTGTGCTGGCCGTCGGCGTTGCTGCCGAAGCCGACGATCTCGGCATGGATATGCGCGCCGCGGGCCAGGGCGTGTTCCAGCTCTTCGAGCACCAGCATGCCGCCGCCCTCGCCGATCACCAGGCCGTCGCGGTCGCTGTCGTAGGGCCGCGGGCTGGTGTGCGGGGCATCGTTTTTCAGGCTGGTGGCGTAGAGCGCGTCGAACACCATGGCTTCGGTCGGGCACAGCTCTTCGGCGCCGCCGGCGAGCATCAGCGGCAGACGGCCGAACTTGATCGCCTCGTAGGCGTAGCCGATGCCCTGGCTGCCGCTGGTGCAGGCGCTGGACGTCGGGATCAGCCGGCCGGTGAGGCCGAAGAAGATGCTGATATTGGCCGCGGTGGTGTGCGGCATCATGCGCACGTAGGAGTTGGCGTTGAGGCCTTCGGCGACCGAGTTCAGCAACATGTTGCCGAACGCCTTGATCTCGTCGGTGCTGCCGGTGGACGAGCCACAGGCCACGCCCATGCGCCCGTCCTTGATCGACTCGTCACCCAGCAGGCCGGCATCGGCCAGGGCCTGCTCGGCAGCCCCCACGGCGAGCCGCGACACCCGGCCCATGCTGCGCAGCTGCTTGCGGGTCCAGTGGTCCGGTACCTTGAAGTCGTCCACGGGGCCGGCCAGGCGGGTATTGAGTTCGCTGAAGCGATCCCATTCGTCCATCCGGCGAATGCCGCTGCGGTTGGCGCCGAAGTTGGCGGCGATGGTGTCCCAGTCGCTGCCCAGCGAAGTGATGCCGGCCATGCCGGTGACGACCACACGTTTCATCAGACCAGGCCTCCGTTCACCGCCAGCACCTGGCGGGTGATGTAGGCGGCCTCGGCGGACATCAGGAAGTTCACCGCGCCGGCGACTTCTTCCGGGGTGCCCATGCGCTGGGCCGGGATCATCTTCAGCAATTCGTCCACCGGCACGTTCTCGTCGAGCATGGCAGTGTCGATCAGGCCTGGCGCCACGCAGTTGACGGTGATCTTGCGTTTGCCCAGCTCGATGGCCAGGGCCTTGGCGGCGCCGATCAGGCCGGCCTTGGACGCGCTGTAGTTGACCTGGCCACGGTTGCCGACCTGACCGGACACCGAGGCGATGCAGACGATACGCCCGGCGGCGCGGCGCCGGATCATCGGCATCATCACCGGGTGCAGGACATTGTAGAAACCGTCGAGGTTGGTGCGCAGCACGGTGTCCCAGTCGTCTTCGCTCAGGGCCGGGAAGGCGCCGTCGCGGGTCAGGCCGGCGTTGAGCACCACACCGTAGTAGGCGCCGTGGGCTTCCACGTCGGCTTCGAGAACGGCCTTGCAGCTGGCGCGGTCGGTCACATCGAATTGCAGGATGCGCGCCTGGCGCCCCAGGGCCTCGACTTCGGCCTGCACGGCCTCGGCTTCGCTGCGGCCACTGCGGCAATGCAGGATCAGGTCATAGCCGCTCTGGGCCAGGCGCAGGGCGATGGCGCGGCCGATACCACGGCTGGAGCCGGTGACCAGTATGGATTCAGTCATGGCTGGACTCCTGTTGATAAAGCGGGTGATTCGTTCAGGTAGCTGTCCGCCTGGGGCGGACAGAACACGTTGAGGCGGGCGACGGCCTGGATGCCGGGGGCACTCAGGTGGCATTCGAATACGCCCATGCCGTTGTCGTCTTGCAGGGAGCGCAAGGCGTGAATCTGCAGTTCGCTGCCGGCCGGGAAGTGGTCCACATTGCATTCGAACTTGCGGGTGCCGAGCAGGAACCCCAGCTCGACGGCCTGGCCTTTCTGGCGCGCATGGCAACCGGCGTAGGCGGCGATGCTCTGGGCCATTATTTCGATGCCGACCCAGGCCGGCAGGCTGCCGTCGGCACGGTTGAACAGGCCATCGGGTTTGACGGTGAGGCGGGTGCGGATCTGCTCTTCATCGAACGCCAGGACCTGATCGATCAGGATCATGTCGCCCGCGTGGGGCAGCAGTTCGGCGAGCGGCCAGTCAATCATGGGGCGTCTCCGATAATCAGGCTGACGTTGTTGCCGCCGAAGGCAAAGGAGTTGCTCATCAGGCAGCGCGGAGCGTTCTGCTCCAGACGTGTGGTGGCGGTGACCCAATGCAGCGGCGGCAGTTGCGGGTCGGCCTGGGCGTCCCAGACATGGGGCGGCAGGGCGTGCGCGCTGTTCGCGGCGGACAGGCTCAGCCAGCAGAACGCCGCTTCCAGGGCGCCGGCGGCGCCCAGGGTATGGCCGCTCATGGGTTTGGTCGACGAGCAGGGCACGCCAGCCGGGAACAATTGGTCGACCGCCAGGCTTTCCATGGCGTCGTTGTGCTGGGTGGCCGTGCCGTGCAGGTTCAGGTAGCCGATCTGTCCGGCTTGCAGGCCGGCATTGTGCAAGGCCTTCTGCATGGCTTGCAGGGCGCCGCGCCCGCTGGGTTCGGGCGCGGAAATATGGTGCGCGTCGGAGCTGGCGCCGGCGCCGAGCAGGGCGATCGGTTGTGCGCCGAGGGTTTCCTTGCTCATCAGGAACAGCACGGCGGCTTCACCGATATTGATGCCATCGCGGTTGACCGAGAACGGATTGCAGCGCTGGTCGGACACTGCTTCCAGGGCCGAGAAACCGTTGAGGGTCAGCTTGCACAGGCTGTCGACGCCGCCGCACAGCACCGCGTCGCACAGGCCCAGGTCGAGCAGGCGGCGGGCGCTCATCAGCGCGCGGGCGCTGGAGGTGCAGGCGGTGGAGATCACGTAGGCCGGGCCGCTGAGGTCGAGCCAGTCGGCGAGAAAGTTCGCGGGCGCGCCGAGCTCCTGCTGCCGGTAGTCGTAGTCGGCCGGGAAATGCCGGTCGCGCAGGTAGTGGGCGATGCCGCGGCTGGCTTCGTCGATGCCCGAGGTGCTGGTGCCGAGGACGATGCCGATGCGGCTGTGGCCGTAGCGGGCGATGGCCTGGTCGATGTCGCCACGGATCTGCAGGGCGGCCTCCAGCAGCAGCTGGTTGTTGCGGCTGCTCTGCTGTCCCAGCTGCGACGGAATGCTCGCTAGCGGCCCCTGGACGGCGGCCACCGGCACGCTGCGCTCCGGCACCCAGCCGGCTGCGGCGCGCATGCCGGAGCAGTCGCCGGCAAACAGGCTGCGGGCCACTTGCTGCTTGTCGCGCCCAAGGGCACAGATCACCCCGAGGGCATTCAGGTAGGCCGTCATGAGGCGTTCTCGGCGGTCAGCGGGCTGATGTGGTAGTACAAGCCCTGGGGCAGCTCCAGGCGAAAATCCAGGGCCTGGCGATAGCGGACCTGCCAGTGCGGGGCGAGGTCGCGCTGCGCGCCGTGCTGCCGGGCGGCTGGATAATTATCTCGCAGTTCGCCCGCGGGCGTCAGGGCGAATAGCAGGGCGGCGAACAGTTCGCGGGCCTCTGGGTTCGGCGGCAGCAGGCCATCGGCCTGCCAGCGACCGTCGATCAGTTGCTGGCGCGCCAGGGGAATGCCCAGCGGGTCGAGCAGCGACCAGCGGATGCCCGGCCCTTCGGCCTGGATCACCAGCAGCCAGTCCTGGCGCTGCCCGGCCTGTTGCCGCTCGATATGCAGTTGCAGCGGCAGGGCCAGGCTCGGGGTTTTCTCGGGCAGCGGCGGCTGGCTGGCGCAGGCGCTCAGCAACAGCAGGCAGCCGACGAGCAGGGCACGGATCATCCGGCGGCACCTTCGTGCAAGGGTTTGCGGGCGACCACATTGACCAGGGTTTCTTCCCGTTGGCCAAAGGGTTTCGGGCGGCGCAGGCCGAAGCGTTCGAGCAGCCCGAAATCCTTGGCACGGCTCCACCACAGATAGGGATAAGACACATTGCGCGGGGTAAATTCAAAACCCTGTCGTCGGATCATTTCCAGGTACTGCGCCGCGCTTTTCTGCACGTGCATCGGGTGGCGGAACAGCCAGCGGATCACCCAGGTGTCGATGTAGGCCTCGGTGGATTCGGCGAACAGCAGGTAACCGCCCGGCTTGAGCACGCGATAGAACTCGGCCAGGGCTTTTTCCTGTTCCACCAAGTGGTGAAAGGTTTGATGGCAGAACAGCAGGTCGACGCTGGCATCGGCCACGTCCAGGGTCGCGCAGTCGCTGCCGATCAGCTCGACCTGCAGGCCCTGGCGCGCCGCCTCTTCGCTGCTGAGTTTGAGGCTGTGCGGGTCGGCGTCCAGGCCGATCAGGCGCCGCGGGGCGAACACCTGGCGCAGGTACTGGAACGACTTGCCCTGGCCGCAGCCGGCATCCAGCAGCACCGGGTTGGCCGGTGGCTGGTTGTCGAACAGGCGGCGCAGGTCGTTGATCGCCACCCGCAGCACATGGTGCTGCCAGGTGTGGCTGCGCAGGAACCAGAAGCCGAAGCGGGTTTCCTCGACGTAGCTGGCGCTCAGGTATTGCGGCTGGGTGTCGTTCATGGAGCCTCCATGGCGCAGATTTCCGAGAGCATGCGCAGCCGGCGCTTGGGTTCGCTGACGAACGGGTTGCGTTCGTCCCAGGCATAGCCGGCGAGGATCGAACTGATCATCCGGCGAATCTCCGGCGAGCTGCCCGGGTGGTAGATCACGTCCTGGAAGGTGCCGGCGTACCAGCCTTCGACGTAGCAACGGAAGGTGTCGACACCGCGCTTGAGGGGGATGGCGAACTCTGTTTCCCAATCCACGCTTTCGCCCTGCAACTGCCGATGCAGCACGGCGGCGGCCATGCTCGCCGAACGCATGGCGATGGTCACGCCGGAGGAGAACACCGGGTCGAGGAACTCCGCGGCGTTGCCCAGCAGCGCGAAGCCCGGGCCGTGCAGGGTCTTGACGTTGGCCGAGTAGCCGCCGATGGTCCGCGCCGGGGTGTCCCACACGGCGTTGTGCAGGACCTTGGCCAGGCTCGGGGTCTCCTCGATGAAACCGCGCAGGCACTGGTCCAGGTCGCCGTCACGACCGTCGAAGTGCTCCTTGGCCGCCACCACGCCGATCGAACAGCGGCCGTTGCTGAACGGGATGGTCCAGAACCACACATCGCGTTTGCTGGGGTGAGTGGTGATGAGGATCTTTTCCCGCTCGAAAGCCGGGCTGTCGATGTGGTCTTCGATATGGGTGAACACCGCCTGGCGGACCGGGAAGTTCGAGGGCGCTTCCAGGTCCAGCAGGCGTGGCAGCACACGGCCGTAGCCGCTGGCGTCAAGGACGAAACCGGCCTCCACGCGGTACTCGCTGCCGTCTTCGCGCAGCACCTGCAGCTGCGGCCTGGCCAGGTTGAAGTCGGCGCTGACGATGGCCTCGCCATAACGCACTTCAACGCCTTGCAGGGCGGCCTGATCGGCCAGCAGCTTGTCGAAATCGGCGCGTTGCACCTGAAAGGTGGTGGGCTTGCCCTCGCTGAAGGTGTCGCCAAAATCGAAGGCGCTGTAACGCTCGCCCCAGGCGAACGCGGCGCCGTTCTTCAGCTGGAAGCCCGCCGCCTTGACCGCCTCGAGCATGCCGGCCTCTTCGACGAAATCCAGGCAGTGGGACAGCAGGCTTTCACCGATCGAAAAGCGTGGGAAATGCTGGCGCTCGACGATCAGCACGTCGTGGCCTTTGCCCTTGAGCAGCGCGGCGGCGATGGCGCCCGATGGGCCGGCGCCGATCACCACAATCTGGCGGCGTTCCATTTCAACTGTTGGCACTGGGGCTCCTTGCCGGTTCGGCGATGTTCGGGTTCAAAGGGACCAAAGGTGTTCGGTGCAGCCCGGCCAGGGCCGGCATCAGGGTGGCGACCAGGCCCATGAGCATCAGCGCGAAATACAGCGCCGGGCTGATCAGCTGTTGTTGCAGCAGCAGGTTGAGAAAAACGATCTCGCTCAGTCCGCGAATGTTCAGCAGCAGGCTTTCCCGCCAGCGGCTGGCGCCCTTGAAGGAGGCGCCGGCCCAGCCCAGGCCGAGCCAGTTGCCGAGCAGCTTGCTGGCAATCGGTAACAGCAGCAACGCCCCCAATTGCACCCAGCCGAGGCTGTCCATGGCGCTGTGCACATTGATCTGCACGATGCCGAACGTGAGGATCAGCGGGATGGCGATAAAGGTCTGCAAACGGTTCATCCAGGCTGCCTTTAACGGCAGCGCCAGCGGCACCTTGAGGGCGGCCATGCACAGCAGGTAGCCGATGCCGAAAATCAGTGCATTGAGCTTGTAGTGCTCGGCCACCACCAGCAGGCCGAAGAAGCCCAGGCTGTGCAGCAGCGGCTGGCGCAGGCCGAGGCCGCGCAGGAGCAGCGGCAGGCAGGCGCCGGCCAGCGGCAGCAGCAGGCTGCTCAGGTGCAGGCTGCCCTGGGCGACGCCGAACAGGGTCCAGCAGCCGAGGTCGATGAGGATCGCAGTCTGCACCAGGCGCCGGGTGGCCAGCGGCGGGTAGTCGATGTGCCGCAGGTACAGGTACAACACCGGAATTGCGGTAATGGCGAACAGCAGGCCGACCGCCAGGGAACTCAGCCAGGGTTGCGCCGGCAACAGCCAGACCGCCGTGGCCAGGCCGCAGGCGAAGGGAATGGCGAAGCTCGGCAGGGCGATCTTCAGGCTCTGGCGGTCCAGGCGCAGGTCGATCACGTCGCTGAGGATATGCCCCAGCAGCAGGGCGAAACTCAGGCCGTACAGGTTCTTCAGCCAAGTCGGCGAGACCAGTTGGGCGCCACTCAACTGCCAGTGCGGTTCGATCCAGAACAGCATCAGCAGCGGCAGGCCGAAGGTCGCCAGCAGCAACTGGCTGACGATCGGGATCAGGCCGAAACGGCTGCCGATGCGGGTGGCGAGCGCGAACAGCAGCAGCGCCATGAGCCAGAACAGGGCAATCATCACAGGGCTGGCTCCGTAACGGGCTGGCGATGGCGCTGGCGACCGGCCCAGGGCGCCAGGATAAAGCTGAAGGCCAGGCCCAGGCTCACCGCCAGGCCGAAGTTGCTGACCGCCGGGGTGCTGGAAATCGCCAGCAGGCCGAACGACAGCCAGGTGGTCAGCGCTGCAAGCAAGGTGCCGAGCAGGCTCACGGCGGCCCCGCCGACCTGTTCACGCATGAGGATGGCGTAGTCGACACTGATGGCGGTCACCAGCAACAGGCCGAACAGGCTGAACAGGGTCAGCGGTTGCCCCAGCCAGCCCAGGCTGGCGAGGCTGCACAGGGCCGCCAGCAGCGGCAGGGCGACCAGGCGCAGGGCGCCGCCGAGGCCGAACGGCAGGATCAGCAGCAAGACGATCAGCACGCAGGAGGCGAGTTTGAGCTCGGCGGCGCTGACCTGGGTGGCGGCGAACACTTGGTTCAGCTCACCCAGGCGGTCCACCAATTGCACCCCCGGCAGATCCTGCGCCTGGATCCGCAATAGCTGTGGGTTGTTCAGCCCCTGCAGGCTGACCATGGCCGCCACGCCGTTGTCGGTGGGGCCCAGCCACAGGGTGCGGTAAGGCTCGGCCAGCGGGCCTTGCAGGGCGCTGTCGATGTCTTCGTCGGGCAGCGCCCGCAGTTGCGCAAGTTCCGCGTTCAGGGCCGTGACCGGGACTCCGAGATCCAGCAGCGGCTGCCAGTACCGCGGCAGCGCGTCCAGGGCCTGGCGCAGGCGCTGTTGCTCGCTGGGCAGGCTCACCAGTTGGTTGAGCGACAGGTAGCCCTGGAGTTTTTCCAGGTTGACCAATTGCTCCAGGCGCTCGCTCAGGGCGCCGAGGCGTTCGAGCAGCTGTTGCTGATCGGCCCCGCGCACCAGGAAGAACTGACTGGTGGGCTGGTAGCCGGTAATCCGCGCGATGGCCTGGGCTTCGTTGAGCAGTTGTGGCGGCGCGCCGATCCACTGGCGGATATCGTTTTTGCTGTCGAGCTGCCACAGGCCGCCGGCGCAGAAGGCGATCACCAGCGCCAGCAGCCAGGGGCTGGACACGCGCTTGAGCAACTGCGTGCGCAGGTTCAGCAGCCATTCGGCCACGCGCAGCGGCCATTGCGCCGGTTGCAGCTCGACGCCGCGCAGCAGCGCCGGCAGCAGGCACACCGCGCTCAGGTAGGCACCCAACAGGCCGGCGGCGGAAAACACAGCGATCTGGGTCAGGGCCGGGAACGGTGTCCAGGCCAATGCCAGGTAGCCGATGCAACTGGTGGCCAGGCTCAGGCTCAGCCCCGGCAGGGTCAGGCGCAGGGCTGGCCAGCTGTGCCAGGGGCGCAGGCTCCAGCTCTTGGACAGGTAGTGCAGGGGGTAGTCGACGGCGACGCCGATCAGGCTCGAACCCAGCACCAGGGTCATCACGTGCATATGACCGAAGAAGGCCACGCAGGCCACCGCGCCGAACAGCATGCCCACCAGCACCGGCACGAACGCCAGCAACACCCGCCAGCGACGGAAGGCCAGCAACAGCAGCAGGAGGATGCCGACAGTAGCGCCGCCGCCGACCCAGGTGATCTCGCGGGAGGCTTGCTGCTGGCCGTTGGCGGCGTAGAGCAGACCACTGGCGGCCAGCAGCTGGACGTCGGCCTGGGCGGCCTGTTCGCGGCTGTGCTGGAGCAAGGCCGCCACCTGCAGCGGTAGCTGCATGTCGAAGGCGTTGCCGGTGGTGCGCGCCCGCAGCAGCACCCAGCTCTTGCCGTCGGCATCGGCGATCAGGGTGCCGCTGCCGATGTCCAGTTGCACCGCGCCGCGTTGCGGCTGGCTGTTCTGGATGCGCCCGGTCAGGCCCAGCCAGTCGTCCTGGCTCGGGACCAGGCTGAAACCGCTGAAGGGGTCGAACAGCGCCTGTACGCGCTGCTGGATAAAGGCCTCGGGGTGCTCGATCAGTTGCTGGCGGTCGGCAGCAGCAAGCATCGCCAGGCGGCCTTGCAGCAATTGCGTGCGCAGCGCCGGCAGGTCGGCCTGCAGGTTCCACTGGACCTTCTCGAACAGCCCGCTGGCCTGCCATTGCTCACCCAGGCGCTGGGCCATGGCGATGGCCTGCTGGCGTTCGGCGTGGCCCACCAGCACCAGCATTTCGCGGTTCAGCGGCTCCTGCATGCGCTGCTCGGCCTTGAGCTCCAGGGCATCGGGGTCGGTGCCCGGCACCAGCTCCATGAGGTTGGCCGACAGCGGCGCGCCATGGCGCCATTGCCAGCCGGCCAGGGCCAGCACGGCCACCAGCAGGAGCAGGAACAGGCGCGGCCACCAGCGTTCACTCGGCAAAGTCATGCTGCTCCGCGTCGCTCAAGGGCTGGTTGCTGATGCTGTCGTGCATCTCCAGCACGGTGCTGTCGCCCTGGGTTTCCAGTAGCTCGATGCGCTGCACCAGTTCGCCACCGTCGATGTTGATCTGGTTGAACACCTGCTTGAGCAGCAGCGAACGTGGGGTCAGGGTCAGTTTCCAGGCCTTGGCGTCGCCGGCCAGGGCCAGCTCGAAGTCGCGTTGCAGGCCGCTGCTGTCGCCTTGCAGCACGGCGAGGAACAGGCGGTTCTGTTCGGCCCCGGCGCTCTTGTTCGGCAGCATTTGCCAGCCGCTGCCATCCCGGCGGGCGATACCCTTGCCGGTGATGCGGTAGTCCTGTTGCAGCGGTGTTTTCAGCAGCCACAGCAGGCCATGGCTCTTCGCCAGGACGAAGCTGCCCTTGCTGGTCAGCGGCTGGGGCAGGGCGCGCAGGTGTTTCTCCTGGACGAAGCTGCCGTGGATCACCTCGGGTCTGGCCAACTGGTCGCTGAGCTGTTGCAGGTCGAAGGCATTGGCCAAGCCTGGAGTGCCCAACAGTACGAGCACTGTAGGAGCGAGCTTGCTCGCGAAAAACCGCAGAACGCCGTGACGTGTCAGGTAGCCCGCGCAATCGTTGACGATTTTCGCGAGCAAGCTCGCTCCTACGGGAAGCGGTCGGGTCATGGCAGAAGCCTCTCGACGGCGTCGGTGAACACCTTGGGCGAGACCAGCTGCATCTCGCGGCTGGCGATCTCCACCGCCACCTGCACCGAGCTGGCGCGGGTCAGGCGTTCGCCGGTTTCCAGGTCGCTGATCAGGTAGTTGATCTTCAGGCGGTTTTCCCACTCCACCAGGCTGGCGCGGACCTTGAGCTTCTGGCCGAATACCGCGCCGCGCACATAGCGCAGTTGCAGGTCGATCACCGGCCAGGCGTAGCCGGACTCGAGCATCTGGTTGTAGTTGTGGCCGAGCTTGTCGAGCAGGGCGCAGCGGGCCACTTCCAGGTACTTCACGTAGTGCCCGTGCCAGACCACGTGCATGGTGTCGACGTCGAAAAACGGCACCTGGATCTCGGTGTCCGCGTGCAGCACGCCCCGACTACGCATGCAGCCTCCAGTGTTGCTCGGCAATGCGTTGCAGGCACAGGCGCAGTTCGCCTTCCAGGGCGCGGTCCTCGATCACCGGCGGGAAGTCCTTGGCCAGCTCCTGGTGCATGGCGGCCAGGGCTGGCGGCAATGGCCGTGCATCCTCGGCTCGGCCGCGCAGCCAGACGCCCTGGTTGGCGGCCAGCAGGGTGGCTGCGGCGACCTGTTCGGTCAGCTCCAGCACGCGGATCGCATCGCGGGCGGCGATGGTGCCCATGCTCACCTTGTCCTGGTTGTGGCATTCGGTGGAGCGCGAGAACACGCTGGCCGGCATGGTGTTTTTCAGCGCTTCGGCGGTCCAGGCGCTGGTGCCGATCTGCACCGCCTTGAAGCCGTGGTTGATCATGGCGCGGTCCGTCGGGGCGCCGGACAGATTGCTCGGCAGGCCGTGGTTGTAGCGCTCGTCCACCAGCAGCGCGAGCTGGCGGTCCAGCAGGTCGGCGACGTTGGCTACCAGGTTCTTCAGGCTGTCCATGGCGAAGGCGATGTGCCCGCCGTAGAAGTGCCCGCCGTGCAGCACGCGTTCGGCCTCGGCATCGATGATCGGGTTGTCGTTGGCGCTGTTCAGCTCGGTTTCGATGAAGCCGCGCAGCCAGCCCAGGCTGTCGGCCAGCACACCCAGCACATGGGGCGCGCAACGCAGCGAGTAGCGGTCCTGCAGGCGGTGCAGCGGCGCGGTCGGTGCGTCGATGGCCAGGTCCTGGCGCAGCCAGGCGGCGACTTGCATCTGCCCCGGGTGCGGCTTGGCGGCGAACAGGCGCTCGTCGAAGTGTTCCGGGTTGCCCTGCAAGGCGACCACGTTCAGCGCGGTGATGCGCGTGGCCAGTTGCAGCAGGTAGTCGGCGCGGGCGAAGGCCAGGCAGGCCAGGCCGGTCATCACCGCGGTGCCGTTCATCAGCGCCAGGGCTTCCTTGGGCCGCAGCACCAGCGGCTCCCAGCCCAGCTCGCGGTGCACCTCGGCCGAGGTCCGGCGCTCGCCGCGGAACATCACCTCACGCTCGCCGGACAGGGTCGCGGCCACGTAGGACAGCGGCGTCAGGTCGCCGCTGGCGCCTACCGAACCCTCTTCGGGAATCAGCGGCAGGATGTCGTGCTCGAGGAACGCCTGCAGGCGCTCCAGCAGTTCCACGCGCACCCCGGACACGCCGTGGCACAGCGACTGCAAGCGCGCCGCCAGCACCGCGCGGGTGGCTTGCGCGTCCAGCAGCTTGCCCAGGCCGCAGCCGTGGAAGGTGTACAGATGACGGGGCAACGCCTCGACGTGCTGCAGCGGCACCGCGACCACGCAGGAGTCGCCGTAGCCGGTGGTCACGCCGTAGATCACGCCTTCCTTGTCCAGCAGCGAATCGAGGAATTGCGCGCCCTTGGCGATGCGCTGGCGGAATGCGCTGTCGTCCTGCAGCCGGGTCGGCGCCTGACGGTTGGCCAGGGCCAGCACGTCTTCGATGCGCAAAGGGAGTTCGCCGAAGGTTACCGGCTCAAGCGGATGCGTCGTCATCGGTCTTCCAGAAAGGGTAAAAGTTGAACCATTGTTGGGGCGCCTCGAGGCAGTACTGGCCCAGACGCTCGGCGTAGCGGGCAGTCCACTGGGCGATGACCTGCTCGCGGTCGCTGCGTTTCCACGCCACGGCCTCGGTGAAGGGTTCGAGGAACACTCGATAGCGACCATTGTTTTTCAGGCACAGCAGCAGGTTGACCGGGCATTTCAGCAGGCCCGCCAGCAGCCACGGTCCCTGGGGAAAGGGCGCCGGATGGCCGAGGAAATCCACCCGCACGTTGCGCCCGCCGTGCAGCGGTACACGGTCGCCGGCAATCGCCAGCCACTCGCCGCGATCCAGGCGCTGGCTCAGTTGCAGCATGACCGCCGGGTCCAGCTCGCTGACCTGGATCAGCCGCAGGTTGGTGGCCCCGGCCTCGCCCAGCAGGCGATTGAAACGTTCAGCGTGCTTGGTGTGCACCAGCACGTTCATGGTGACCTTCTCGCCCAGCTCGGCCAGGGCGCGGCAGACTTCGAGGTTGCCCAGGTGCGCGCCCACCAGCATCTGTCCGCGGGCGCCGCGCAACTGGTCGCGCAGCCGGGCCGGGTCGACGATCTCGATCTGTTCCAGGCGCAGCTTGCCGTTCCACACGTCGAGCTTGTCCAGCAGGGAGTCGGCGAACGCCATGAACTGGCCGAAGACCCGCCAGTGGCTGGGACGCAGCTCGGCCTTGCCGCTCCAGTCGGCCAGGCGCCGCTGGTACAACCAGGCGCTGCGGCGGGCACCGCGGCCGAACAGGAAAAAGTAGAAAACGATGACATACAGCACCGGGCTCAACACCCGGCGCCCGAGCACCCGCACGCCCAAGGCGGTGAGCTTCATCAGCCAGAAGCTGCCGCGCTCCTTGTGCTCGGCCCAATGTTGCTTGTCCGGCTGTTTGTCCTGTTTGTCTGGTAGCGCCGTCATGCTTGCCACCGTCGCCAGAGGATCAACGGCGCGCGCAGCAACATGCCGAAGAACAGCCGGGCGTGCATGCTGGAAATCAGCAGGTTGTCGTGGAACAGGCGAAAGTGCGACAGGCCATCCACCGGGTAACGGACCTGGGTCGGCAACCAGCGCATCGGCTGGTTGCGCCAGGACAGGCGCACCAGAATGTCGGTGTCGAAATCCATGCGCCGGCCGATCTTCACCGAGTCGATCAGCGCCAGGACTGGCGGCAGGGGGTAGACCCGGAAGCCGCACATGGAGTCGGGGATCTGCAACGACAGGGTATTGATCCAGACCCAGACGTGGGTCAGGTAGCGCGCGTAAAAACGGCCCTTGGGCACGCTGGCGTCGTACTGTGGATAACCGCAGACCAGCGCTTCGGGGTGGGTGCGGGAGGTGGCGATAAAGTTATCCACATCGCGCAGGTCGTGCTGGCCGTCGGCGTCCACTTGCAGGGCGTGGCTGAAGCCCAGGCGCGAGGCTTCGCGCAGCCCGGCCATGACCGCGCCGCCCTTGCCCTGGTTGACCGCGAGCTTGACCAGGAACACCTGTTCGCGCTCGGCCAGCTGTTCCAGCACGGCGGCGCAGGCCGGGCTGCTGGCGTCGTCCACCAGCACGCAGGGCAGGCCGCTGGCGAGCAGGGCATCGACCACCGTCGGCACGGCGGCTTCATGGTTGTAGACCGGGATCACGGCGCAGGGGTTATGCATGGGCACTGACCTTGTCGCGAGCAAGCTCGCTCCTACAGGATTTGTACAGGCCCTTGTAGGAGCGAGCTTGCTCGCGATCGAGCGCGTAGCGCTCGCCGAGGGCCAATAACTTATCCACAGGCGTTCTCCAGCAGGATGCGGCCGCTGGAGCAGGCGGCGGTGTCATTGCGGTAGGCAAAGTAGAGTTTGCCGCGCTCATGATCGAAGCGCAGGTGCAATTGCACCTGGTCTCCGGGGCGCACCAGTTGCTGGAACTTCAGCACTTCCATGCCGGCAAAGCGGCCCGGCAGATCGAGCAACTGCTGGCCCAGGGCCAATGCCCAGTCCACCTGGACCACGCCCGGCAGCACCGGGGTCTGGGGGAAGTGGCCGCTGAAGTAGGCCAGGTCCGGCGGGATCGCCAGTTGCAGGCTCCATTCGCCGTCGGCCTCGAGCTGTTCCAGCACTTCCGGCGCCCGTGGGCGCGGGGCCAGCAGCAGGGCTTCGACGTCGGCCTGGGGCAGCTTGCCCTGGCTGTTCAGGGGCAACTGGCGCAGCAGGCGCCAGCGGCGTGGCAGCGCCAGGGCCTCGCAATGCTGGCTCAGGTGCTGGCGCAGCGTTTGCGTGAGCGTCCGACGCCCCTGATTGCGCAAGGCGTGCAGGCCTTGTTCGCTGAGGACCAGCAGCGCGCCGAGGGAGGCGCGGTTTTCCCGGACCACCCCAAGGCGCGCTTCGGCGACCCAGGCATGCCCGGCCAGGGCCTGTTCCAGCATCGGCAGGGAAATGCGTTTTTCTTCCAGCTTGACGATCCGGTCCAGGCGCCCGAGCAGCTCGAAACGCCCATCGGCGGCGATGCGCGCGGCATCGGCGGTGTGTTCGACATGCCCGGCCGGCAGGTAGGGCGAGGCGATCAGCAGGGCGCCGTCGCTGTCCTGGCTCAGCTCGACCCCGGCGAAGGCTTGCCACAGGCTGTCGCCCTGGCGCCAGGCGATGCCGCCGGTTTCCGAGCTGCCGAGGATCTCCGTTGGCCATTGTCGCAGGCGCTGGTGCAGGCCTTGCGCGGCGTCGGCGGGCAGCGCGCCGCCGGAGGAAAACACCCGGCGCACCGGGCTCAGGGCCGGCCAGTCGAGGTTGTCGCCCATGCGCTTGAGCAACGCCGGGCTGGCGACCCAGGCAAAGGCCGGGTGTTCGCGGCTGGCGCGCTGCAGGTCTTCCGGGAACGGCAGTTGCCGACGGACGAAGGTGCGCCCGGCGCAGAGCGGCCAGAGCACACGGAACAGCAGGCCGTAGATATGTTGGGTGGCGACGCTGCCGATGATGCAGGCCTGGCCCAATTCCTCGCCCCACAGTTGCTCCAGGGCCTCGACTTCGTTGGCCAACTGGCGCAGGGATTTGTCGATGCGCTTGGGTTCGCCGCTGGAGCCTGAGGTGCACAGGCTCAGGCGGCAGGTGTCGAGGTCGAGTTCGGCGGCGGGCAATGGCGGCTGGTCGAAGTCAGCCAAGTGGGCATCACCGGGTTGGTCGGTCAGCCACAGGTCGACCTGGGTCGACCAGCGTTGCCGGGTCTGCGGTTGCAGGTCGGCGGGCAGCAGTACGCTGACCCCGGCGCGCCAGGCGCCGAGCAGGGCGATGGCCAACTCGGCGGCATCTTCCAGGTGCAGGGCCAGGCGCTGTACGCCCCTGGCCTGCAAGCCCGCGGCCAGGCTCAGGGCCTGGTGCTGCAGCTTGCTGTGATCGAGTGCCGGTTCGAGCGTGACGGCCCGTTCCGGCAACGACTTGAGCAGCAGGTGCTCAAGCTTTATCCAATTCATGCGCGGCCTCGTACGCGTTGTCGTAACAGCCATTCAATGGCAAACAGCAAACCCATCAACCCGTAGGCGATCAGGCCGTTGTACAACGTCCACCAGCTCAGCGGCGCCCACAGGGTCAGGGCGGCGGCGAGCAATCCGTTACAGAGGAAAAATACACTCCAGGCGACAGTCACCTGGCGGGTGTAGCGAATCGCTTTTTCCGGCAGTTCCGGCTCGCTGAGGCGGGCCAGGCGTTCGGCCACCGGCGGACCGAATTTCAGGCTCAGGCCGAACAGCGTGAGCATGAAGCCGCTGACCAGCACCGGGTACCAGCGCAATAACGATGGGCTGTCGAACAGCGCCAGCAACACGCAGAAGACCAGGGCCGCGCCCGCCATCAACAGGCTGCCGGGACGCCGTTCGCCGGTCAGGGCCCGGGCCAGCCACAGGCTGCCGAGCAACAGGCCGAACTGCCATGGCGCGAAATGCTCCATGCCGAAATACACCGCAAAGGGATACAACAGGCCCGCCAGCAGCAGGCCAAGGCCGATCAGCCGGCTCATGCGGCCGGCTGGACCAGACGGTATACCGCCTCGACCACGTCATTGACGGTACGCACCGACTTGAATTCCTCGGCGGCGATTTTCTTGCCGGTCTTGCGCTTGATGTGATCGATCAGGTCGACGGCGTCGATGCTGTCGATTTCCAGGTCTTGATACAGGTTGGATTCCAGGCTTACGCGTTCCGGTTCCAGTTCGAAGAGTTCCACCAGGGCATCACGCAAGGTGTTGAAGATGTCGTCGCGAGTTTGCATGGTCCGGTCTCAAGCTGCCTGTTTTGCAGTGACGAACGCCGCAAGGCTCGCCACGTTGGTGAAGTGGTTGCGGGTGTCCTTGGCGTCGGCGTCGATCTTGATGCCGTAGCGTTTCTGGATCGCCAGGCCCAGCTCCAGGGCGTCGACCGAGTCCAGGCCCAGGCCTTCACCGAAGAGCGTCTGCTCGTTGCCGATGTCTTGCACGCTGATGTCTTCGAGGCCCAGGGCATCGATGATCAGCATTTTAATTTCCTGGTGCAGATCGCTCATCTTCGGCGAGCTCCTTAATGAAGTAGTGATGCAAATAATCGTTGAGCTTGCGCGAGGCCTGCGGTGCGGGGCCTTGGGCGGCAAAGGCATACGGGTCTATATCGGCTCCGACGCGAAAACTGAAGTGCACGCGGCGCATCGGGATGCGATACCAGGGTTCGGCCTTGGTCAGGGTGGTCGGGCTGACCTTGATGACCACCGGGGTGATGATTCTCGCACCCCGCAAGGCGATTGCCGCGCCCCCCCGATGAAAGGCCGGCGCCTGGCCCGGCGGGGTGCGGGTGCCCTCGGGGAAGATCACCAGGGTCTGGCCATTGCGCAGGGCTTCGCCGGCGGCGTCGAGCATGTCCATGCTGCCGTCGTTGCTGATGTATTCGGCTTCGCGTATCGGGCCGCGAGTGAACGGGTTCTGCCACAGGCTCTGCTTGACCACACAGTTGGCGTTGCGCACCAGGCCGATGAGGAACACCACGTCGATCAGCGACGGGTGGTTGGCGATGATCATTTGTCCGGGGCGGCCGAGCTTTTCCGCGCCTTCGACGTCATAGGTCAGCACGCCGCTGCGGGCCATGAACCGGATGAACAGCCAGAACAGTCGGCCAATGGTGCGCCGCGCGCGCTGGCGATGCGCTTCGGCGTCGCCGGGCAGGCAGGCGAGCAGCGGGAAAATCACCAGGCGCAGGCACAGGCCACCGAGGCCGAACAAGGCAAAGCTCGCCGCGGTGGCGACCAGGCGCCAGTAGTAGGCGTCGCGGGGTTTTGTGTTTACAGGTTGCGTTGCCAGTTCCATACACGGTTCTTCCAGGCATGTTGGCAGGAGGTCTGCTCGCCGAGCAGGGTACGCAAGAGATTCAGGGCATGGGGCCACTCGGCGCGCGGCGCTTCCTCGGTGGCGGCACCGAGCGTCAGTTGCCACTCTTTGCCGGGGGTCAGCAACAGGCCCACCGCATAGGGAAAAGGCACGTCGTCGATCCAGGTGGCATAGGCGGCGGGCGGCTGCTCTTCGGTGACCACCAGCAGCACTGCCGGGGCGCCTTCCTCGAGCAGCGCCGCGGCCTCTAGCATGCCGTGTTCGAGGCCGTCGCCGGCGGCGGCGAGGGCGGTCATTTCGCTGGTTTCGCCACGCATGATCGACCACAGGCCGATCACCGCGTTGTGTACCGAGAGGCTGAACTGGGTCGGGGACAATGGCTGGTCGGCCGCCAGGTCGCTGAGGATGTCGAAGGTCCGCGGCGTTTCGCCATGCCGGGAAATAAAGACCAACGGTAGTTGTTCCAGGCCTTCGGCCAGCGGCCAGCCCACGCTGAAGGCCATGCGCGCCAGACGGCTGAGGCGCCGGCGTTGCATGGCCGGTAGAAACGACACGTCGGGGGCGGCATCGCTGCTCTCGAGCACGACTGGTTGTCGGCTCCAGGCCTGCCAATCGTCCACGCTTTCGAGCCCAGGGGCCCACGCGCGCCATTGAGCGATGTTGAAGTTGATCACTTGAAAATTCATCCCGCCCCTGCGGGCTTACTTGACGTGGTCAGGCGTTTCGATCGAAGACTCACCTGGCACGGAGCTACAGCCGAGTGGCGCGCATTATCCCGGTGTGACTGGCTGGTAGCAAACATTGGTTATGTTTCACTCAGTGGAAATGACCCATTCGACAGAAGAAAAGTGTCATTTGGCCATTATTGAGTGGCACCGGGCGGGAGGCGCGCAGACTTTCAGAAAGTCTAGGCCGATTCCGGTCATGGCAACGGGCTTGGCGCTCTGCCGTCAGCGAGGTAGCGAAGCAGCGCTGCTCGCTACTACACTCGGTGATCTTTGATGCAGGGAGGTTCTGACATGCGGCGCGTGGTGTTCAATCAGAAAGGGGGAGTCGGCAAGTCGAGCATTGCCTGCAATCTGGCGGCTGTGAGCGCCAGCGAAGGGTATCGCACGCTGCTGGTGGACCTGGATGCCCAGGCCAACTCCACTCAATACCTCACCGGCCTGACCGGCGACGACATTCCCATGGGGATCGCCGACTTCTTCAAGCAGACCCTGTCTTCCGGACCGTTCTCGAAGAAGAACCAGGTCGATATCTACGAAACGCCGTTCGACAACCTGCATGTGGTGACGGCCACCGCCGAGCTGGCGGATCTGCAGCCCAAGCTTGAGGCGAAGCACAAGATCAACAAGCTGCGCAAACTGCTGGACGAATTGGCCGAGGACTACGACCGGATCTACCTCGACACCCCGCCGGCCCTGAACTTCTACGCGGTTTCGGCGCTGATTGCCGCCGATCGCGTATTGATTCCCTTCGACTGCGACAGCTTTTCCCGCCAGGCGCTGTACGGCCTGCTGGCTGAAATCGAAGAGCTCAAAGACGACCACAACGAGGACTTGCAGGTCGAAGGCATCGTGGTCAACCAGTTCCAGGCCCGCGCCAGCCTGCCCCAGCAGATGCTCGATGAACTGATTGCCGAAGGCCTGCCGGTCTTGCCGGTGTACCTGGCCAGTTCGGTGCGCATGCGCGAATCCCACCAGGCCAGCCTGCCGCTGATCCACCTTGACCCCCGGCACAAGCTGACCCAGCAATTCGTCGACCTGCACAACCTGCTGGAAAGCGCCTGACGCTCTTCTGTAGGAGCGAGGCTTGCCCGCGATAACGGTCTGACAACCGACGACGATGTTGAATGTCAGGCACTCATCGCGGGCAAGCCTCGCTCCTACGGTTCAAGGTGCTTTTGAAATAGCGGTCAGAGGCCCTGGCTGCGCAACCAGCTCATCAACTGCGGTAACGGGAAGGCGCCACTCTGGCGTGCTACTTCCCGTCCGTTCTTGAACAGAATCAGGCTCGGAATCGAGCGAATTCCCAACTGCGCCGACAATTGCTGGTTGGCCTCGCTGTCGAGCTTGGCCAGCCGGCATTTGCCCGCCAATTGCGCCGCCGCCTGCTCGAATACCGGCGCGAAGGATTTGCACGGCCCGCACCAATCCGCCCAGACATCCACCAGCAACGGCAGGTCGCCCTTGATCTGGCTGGCGTAGTCGCCTTGTTTCAGTTCGAAAGGCTGGCTCAGCAACACCTGGCCTTTGCAGCGCCCGCATTTGGGCTGGTCGCCCAGGCGCTCGGCGGGGATGCGGTTCAAACCGTTGCAATGGGGGCAGGGGATCAGCAGTGGATCGGACATGAGGGGGGCTCCGGGATAAGTGGGCGATGGGCGTTATCTGGAGTCTGGCGCAAGGTTTATCAAGCGAGGGGCGGGTCTGTTGCATTCCTTCATACATCTTTGAGATGCGTGGCGGCTGGTGAATCTAGGCTGAAACGGAGCCATGGGTTTATGCCGTTGGTCTGTTCAAGCGCATAGCAACTTGCTATGGCGCGCTTCCGACACTACCGTCTATAGCAATATGCGATAGGGACATTGCATGCATATCATCACCGCCAAACGAATCTGGGAGGCCAAGAGCCGCTGGCCACAATCGGCCAATGCGCTGGAGACCTGGTACAGAAAAGTCAAAAGCCTCAATCCGGCCGATTTTGCAGCCATCAAGGCAGTATTTCCGGCCACCGACAAAGTGGGGGCGTTTCACGTCTTCGATATTGGCGGCAACAAGTTACGAATCATCACCGTGGTGCGTTATGAGGTGCGACGTCTCTATATCAGGCACGTGCTGGACCATCACGAATACGACAAGGGCAGGTGGAAGGAGGAGACCGGATGAACGTTCTGGTGAAGCAGGCGGCGGATCATTGGCATTTCGTGGCCCCTGTGTTGCGTAAACCCAATACTGAAGCCGATTACGATGCATTGGTCGCGGCGCTGGATGAACTGCTGGATCTCATGGGAGAGGACGAGAACCATCCAGTGACTTCGCTGGTGGACATCATCGGCGATTGGATCGAAGCCTACGACGAAGAGCATCGACCGATGCCGATAGCCAGTGGCGTTGACGTCTTGCGCTCCCTGATGCGCGAACACGGCCTGACCCAGAGTGATCTGCCAGGCGTGGGTGCGCAGTCGGTGGTTTCGGAAGTACTGAGCGGCAAGCGCCAGCTCAACCTGCGACAGATCCGCTGGCTGGCCGAGCGCTTCGGTGTTTCGGCCGAGGTATTTATCTGAGGCTCAGGACGAGCAACTGATTTCCAGGTGCTTGCCCCATTCGGGCGGTCGTTCGGCGTAGCTGTCCATGCCGGCCTGTTGTTCGAACGGCTTGCTCAGCACCGCGTGCAGGCGGCGCACCTCGGAGTAATCCCCTTGCTCGGCGGCATCGATGGCCTTCTGCGCCAGGTAATTGCGCAGGATGTACAGCGGGTTGACCGCATGCATGCGCGCGCGGCGCTGTTCTTGAGTGTCGTCTTGTTCGCGGGCGACCCGGGCCTTGTACAGATCGGCCCAGGCATCGAAGCCCTGGCGGTCGACGAAGTCGTCGCGCAGCCGGGCCACGGCCAGTTCAGCTGATTCATCCCCCAGGCGGCGGAAGAACAGGCTGTAGTCCACGCCGCTGCCCTGCATCAGTTGCAGCAGGCGCTCCACCAGCTTCTGATCCTCTTCTTCGGCGCTGGTCAGGCCGAGGCGGCGGCGCATCAGGTCCAGGTAATGGGCCTGGAACAACGGCAGGAACAGGCCGAGGGTTTCCCGCAGGGCCTCGACGCTGATGAAGGGCGTCAGGGCCTGGGCCAGGGCACTGAGGTTCCACTGGCCGATCGGCACCTGGTTGCTGAACGAGTAGCGCCCCTGGTCGTCGGAATGGTTGCAGATGAAATGCGCATCGAAGTCGTCGAGGAAGGCGAACGGCCCGAAGTCGAAGGTCACGCCGAGGATCGACATGTTGTCGGTGTTCATCACCCCGTGGCAGAAACCGTAGGCCTGCCATTTGGCGATCAGTTCGGCATTGCGCTCGACTACTTCGCGGAACATCGCCAGGTAGGGTTCCGGCTGTTCCAGGCACTCGGGAAAGTGCATGGCCAGCACGTGCTCGCCCAGCTGTTTCTGCTGCTCGGGGCGCTTTGTGTAATAGAAGTATTCGAAGTGGCCGAAGCGGACATGGCTGGGCGACATGCGCAGCAACATTGCTGCGCGTTCCTGTTTCTCGCGCCAGACCGGGGTGTCGGAGCCGATCACGCACAGCGCCCGGGTGGTCGGAATACCCAGGGCGTGCAGCGCTTCGGAGGCGAGGAATTCACGGATCGACGAACGCAGTACGGCGCGGCCATCGCCCATGCGCGAGTAGGGGGTCTGGCCGGCACCCTTGAGGTGCAGGTCCCAGTGTTCGCCGGCGGCGTTGTACACCTCGCCCAGCAGCAAGCCGCGACCATCGCCTAGCTGGGGGTTGTAGGAGCCGAACTGATGCCCGGAATAGACCATCGCCCGAGGCTCGGCTTCGGCCCATAGCTTGTGCCCGCCGAACAGCTCGGCGAACACCGGGCTTTCGGCGGCCTCGGGGTCCAGGTCCAGCAGCGCCATGGCCGCCGGGCTGGCCACCACCAGGCGTGGATGGTCGATCGGTTCGGGCAGCACATGGGTTGAGAACGCGTCGCCCAGGCGGGCGAAGCGATTGTCGAAGCTCAGTTCGTCGAGGGCTTTCAACGGCCATCTCCAGCAGAATGTCCGAGCATTCTGCTAGGGATAGCGCCCTTAGTCGAGCCTGCTGGAGGGCGGTTCCTGCTGCGGTTTGCCGTCGGGCAGCGGGACGATGGTCTTGGTCTCCGGCTCGATGGGTACCATCTTGTATTCCTGGCCATGGAGGTTCTTCAGGTAGACCTCCATCTGGCGGAACGAGATGTTGATGTGCTGCTTCTTGAACTCGCGGTTGATGAAGCGGTTGACCTCGTCGAGCACCGGGTTGCGGTCCCCCAGCTCGCGCACGTGCATGCGCAGTTCGTGGTCCAGGGTGCTTTCGCCGAAGTTGAGGAAGTACACATGCGGCTCGGGTTCTTTCAGTACCCGCGGGTTATCGCGGGCCGCCTTGAGCAGCAGCTCCTTGACCAGGTCCAGGTCCGAACCGTAGTCGACGCCGAGCTTGAGGGTCACCCGGGTGACGGTGTCGGTCAGCGACCAGTTGATCAGTTGCCCGGTGATGAAGGTCTGGTTCGGGACGATGATGTCCTTGCGATCGAAGTCGGTGATGGTGGTGGCGCGGATGCGGATCTTGCTCACCGTGCCCGACAGGTTGCCGATGGTGATGGTGTCGCCGATGCGCACCGGCCGCTCGAACAGGATGATGATGCCGGAGATGAAGTTGGCGAAGATCGCCTGCATGCCGAAACCCAGGCCCACCGACAGCGCAGCCACCAGCCATTGCAACTTGTCCCAGCTGACGCCGAGGGTCGACAGGGTCGAGACGAAGCCGACGCCGGCAATCACATAGGACAGCAGCGTGGTGGTCGCGTAGGCGCTGCCCTGGGCCAGGTTCAGCCTGGACAGTACCAGCACCTCCAGCAGCCCAGGCAGGTTGCGCGCCAGGGCGAAGGTGATGCCGACGATGATCAGCGCGCCGAGCATGTCGCCGATGCTGATGGGCACCATGCTCATGTTGGCGCCGGTACCGCTGGTGTATTCGTAGAGGGTGATGTTGTCCAGGTAGGAGAACACGCTGATCAGGTCCGACCAGACCCAGTACAGCCCGGCGATGAAACCACCGAGCAGGGCCAGGCGGATCAGGCGCAGGGACTGTTCGTTGACCTTCTCGATGTCCAGGGTCGGCTCTTCGACCACCGCTTCGCCGTCGCCGGCTTCCTTGGCGGCCTGGCGTTTGGCCAGGGCCCGCTGGTAGGCCAGGCGCCGGGCGGCGACGCCTAGCCCGCGGACGAAAGTGGCTTCGATCACCAGCCAGAACATCAGCAGGTACAAGGTATTGATCAGGCGGTCGCTGAGCTTCAGCGCGGTGTAGTAGTAGCCGAAGCACACGGCGATGAACAAAGCGATCGGCAGCGCGGTGAACAGCACCGCCACCGCCTTGCGGAACAGCGAGGCGTTCTGGTGCGTCGGGCTGCTCAGCAGCAGGCGGCTGAGCAGCCAGGCCATCAGGGCGTAGCAGGTCAGGACCACGGCGATGCCGAGCACGTCATCGGCCAGCGCTGCCGGTTGATGTTCGGCCACGGCGACCACCGCCACCAGCGCCATGACCACCAGCCCGAGGCGACGGACCCAGCTCTGGAGGAATTCGACCTGGGGCTTTTCCCAGCGAAAGTGCAGTTCCGCCACGCCGCCGGGGGCGAGGATCCGGTAGGCGGTATAGAACACCAGCCAGGCCTGGGCCATCTGCAGCAGCGCTGCGCCGAGGTTGGCGTTCTGCCCGCGGGCGTCGATCTGCAAGGCCAGGCCGCACAGCGCCAGGCCGAGGGCGACCGGCATCGCCAGCAGGATGTTGACCAGGATCGCCTGCGGCGTGTGCCATTGGCTGTCGCGCTTGAAGTGACCGATGTCCTTGTGAACCTTGTTCAGGCGCAGGTACAGGTTCTTGCGCCGCCACAGCAGGGCCGCGATCAGCAACAGCAAGGGCAGGAACAGCAGCGGCCGTTGCGCCAGGCCGTCGGCCAGCTCGCTCAGGCTGGACGACCAGGGCAGGGTGGTGACCTGTTTTGCCAGGCGCAGCGGTATGGTCTGCAGCCATTCGCTGTCCAGCGGCTTGTTGCTGGGAATCCAGAACATCTGTTCGTCGAGGGTTGCGCGCAGGCTTTGCGAGGTGCTCAGCAGTTGCTTCTGGTTGAGCTGCAGGGTGATGGATTCGTTGAGCAGCGCGCTCAGCTCGCGGCTCAGGCGTTCCAGCAGGTCGGCGCGGGTGATGGCCAGGTCCAGCAGGGTTTTGCGCAGCTGCGGGGTGACTTGTTCGGATGGCTGGGTAGCCAGCAGGTTGTCGACGTAACTGCTGGGGCTGCTGATCAGCTCGCGTTGCTGGTTGACCTCGAACTGGTACAGGCGGATGTCGGCGATCTGGTCGGCCAGGTCACGGTCGAGCCGCAGGTGCGGCAGCGCCTGCTTCTGTTTATAGAGGATCTTTGACAGCAGCAGGCTGCCCTTGAGCACGCTGATCTGCTCGTCCAGCGCGGCATCGCTCTGGGTCACGCTGTCGAGCTGCTGCTTGGTCTGCAGGTTCTGCTGGGTCAACTCGTTGAGGCGGTCGGTGCTTTTGAGCAGATAGTCGGAGAGCTTCAGGTTGGCCGCGCTTTCGGTGGCCAGGAGGCTGCTGCTGCCGGCCTTTTGCGCTTCGATCGATTGCTGGGTGACGGTTTCCTGGGACTGGGCCAGGCGCTTCTGGTTGATCAGGGTCTGCAGGTCCTGGATTTCCTGCTCCAGGCGCGCGGTCTTCTCCATCAGCAGGTCGTGCTGGCTGTTGCCCAGGTCCTGCAGCTGGCTGTTGCCGGCCAGTTCCTGGCGGCGCAGCGGGATCAGCGCGTTGATCGCCGCCAGTTCGGCATTGAGCTGATTGCGCTGGTCGGCATTGATCGGCTTGCCGGCGTCCTTGCCGTTCTTGAGGATCGTATTGATCTGCTGGGTGCGGGTCTGGCTGCTGCTGATCTCGGCCTGGGCGCGCTCGGGGCGAGTCTGCGCGGTAATCGCCAGGCTGTTGGCCTCGGCCAGGGCTTTCTGCATGTCACCCTGCTGGGTGGTGCGCTCGGTCAGCAACTGTTCGAGCTGCGATACCGGCAGGTTGGCGTAACGTTGGGCCACCGGCACCACCTTGGTCGCCTTCAGGCGGGTCAGCTCGCGCTGGTTCTCGCTGGTCTGGCGCGGGGCATTGCTCAGCTGCTGCTTGAGATCGTTCAGGCGCTGCTCGTAATCCTGCTTGTTCGACAGCTGGGTCAGCGTCTGTTGCAGCACCGCTTGCAGGGCCTTTTGATCGGCTTCCGGCAATTTGCGCTCGGCGATTTTATCCAGGCTCTGCTGGACGGACTCGGCACTGGGCGGCTCGGCCGCTTGCAGTGGGCCGACAGAAAGGCTCAGGCCCAGCAGGGCAATGGCGAAAAGGGTACGCAGGATTGGCATAAAGACCGGTCAAGCTGGATGAGAAGTTAGGCAGTTTAGAGGAAGAGTCCGGGGCCCGGGCGACTTCCTTCGGGGAATCTGACGCCCACTTTGCTGATCTTGTTCCCCTCCATCACGGCAACGGTCCAGATGGTGTTGTTCCATTCCACCTGGTCGCCGACCACTGGAGCGCCCCCCACTTTCTGGGTGATGAAGCGGCTCAGCGGCATGTCCGGATCGAGCCCTTCGAGTTTCAGCCCGTACAGCGCCGAAACCGCGCCCAGCTGGGCGTCGCCTTCGAGAACGAAGTCGCCGAAGAAGCGCAGATCGAGGCCTCGTTGCGGTGCCTGGCTGAAGAGTTTTCCGAGGGCCGGCAGGTTGTGTTCATGGCCGATGACACAGAGCAGATCGTCGGCTTCCAGCACCGTACTACCCGACGGATGGAGCAGTTGCTGGTGGCGAAACAGGGCGGCGATACGGGTGCCTTCGGGCATTTTCAGCTCGCGCAACGCTGCGCCGATGCACCATTTTTCCGCGCCGAGGCGGTAGACGAACAGCTCCCATTCGCTGGTGACATGCACTTCCAGGGCGGCGCGGGAGATCGGCGCCGGTTCCGGTGGCACCGTGACCTTCAGCAACTTGGCGACCCACGGCAGGCTGGTGCCTTGCACCAGCAGGGACACCAGCACGATAAAGAAGGCCAGGTTGAAGTACAGCTGGGCTTCGGGCAGCCCGGCCATCAACGGGAACACCGCGAGAATGATCGGTACCGCGCCGCGCAGGCCGACCCAGGAAATAAAGGCTTTCTCGCGGCCATGGAAGGCCTTGAACGGCAACAGGCCGACCATCACCGACAGCGGGCGGGCGAACAGGATCATCCACAGCGCCAGGCCCAGCGCCGGCAGGGCGATGGGCAGCAGGTCGTGGGGCGTGACCAGCAGGCCGAGCACCAGGAACATGCCGATCTGCGACAGCCAGGCCATGCCGTCGAGCATATGCAGGATGCCGTGGCGGCTGCGCACCGGGCGGTTGCCGATCACCAGGCCGCACAGGTACACCGCAAGGAAGCCGCTGCCATGCAGGGCGTTGGTCAGGGCGAAGACCACCAGGCCGCCGGCGATCACCAGGATCGGGTACAGGCCGGTGGCCAGGTTGATCCGGTTCACCAGTTGCAGCATCAGCCAGCCGCCGCCCAGGCCGATCAGGCCGCCGATGCCGAATTCGCGCAGCAGATGCCCCAGCAGGCTCCAGTGCAGGCCGGTCTGGCCGCTGGCGAGCATGTCGATCAGGGTCACGGTGAGGAACACCGCCATCGGGTCGTTACTGCCCGACTCGATCTCCAGGCTGGCGGTGACCCGCTCGTTCAGGCCCTTGCCGCCCAGCAGCGAGAACACCGCCGCGGCGTCGGTGGAGCCGACGATGGCGCCGATCAGCAGGCCCTGGATCAGGTTCAGGTCGAACAGCCAGGCGGCCGCCATGCCGGTCAGGCCGGTGGTGATCATCACGCCGACGGTGGCCAGCGATAACGCCGGCCACAAGGCCACGCGGAAGCTCGAGACCCGGGTGCGCAGGCCGCCGTCGAGGAGAATCACCGCGAGTGCGAGGTTGCCCACCAGGTAGGCGGTCGGGTAGTTGTTGAAAATGATGCCGCCGCCGTCGACGCCGGCGGCCATGCCCACGGCCAGGATGATCACCAGGATCGGGATACCGAGGCGGGACGAAAGGGAACTCACCAGAATGCTCGCACCTACCAGCAACGCGCCGATCAAGAACAGGCTGTTGATGGTCGTCGCATTCAAAGGCAGTACTCCAGAAGCAGAAAGGCGGGCACAAACTGACCATGCAGTCTGCGTGCCAGCGATTCTAACCTGTTGAAATACGATGCTGTCAAAAAGCTTTTGCGCCTGTTTACAGGCGGCAAAAAATCGCCGCCTGGCGCCGACCACTGACGGACTTCATGGCAGTCCGTAGTGGCTGGCGCAGGCGGCGATCGCGGCTGTTGGCGACTGGGTGCGGGGCCCTACAACGTGAACCGCGCCACCATGTTGTTCAGGTCCACGGCCAGGCGTGACAGCTCGTGGCTGGCGTCGCTGGTCTGGTTGGCGCCGGTGGCCGATTGCACCGACAGGTCGCGGATGTTCACCAGGTTGCGGTCCACTTCGCGGGCCACCAGGGCCTGCTCCTCGGCGGCGCTGGCGATGACCAGGTTGCGCTCGTTGATCTCGTTGACCGCGGTGTTGATGGTGTCCAGTGCACCGCCGGCGCCACGGGCGATGCTCAGGGTCGAGTCGGCGCGCTCGGTGCTGGTGCGCATTGACTCGACGGCGTGCTCGGTGCCGCTCTGGATGCTGCCGATCATGCGTTCGATTTCACTGGTCGATTGTTGGGTGCGATAAGCCAGGGCGCGTACTTCATCGGCGACTACGGCGAAACCGCGTCCGGCATCGCCAGCCCGGGCGGCTTCTATCGCGGCGTTCAAGGCCAGCAGGTTGGTCTGGTCGGCCAGGCCGCGGATCACGTCCAGCACCTTGCCGATGTCGCGCGACTCCTCGGCCAGTTCGCTGATCCTGTTGGCCGAACTCTGCACTTCGCTGCTCATGAGCTCTATGGCGCTGACGGTTTCTCGCACCAGGTTGCGGCCTTCGCTGGCCGACTGGGTGGCGTCGTTCGAAGCCTCGGCGGTGCTCACGGCGTTGCGTGCGACTTCCTCGACGGCGCAGGTCATCTCGTTCACTGCGGTGGCCGCCTGTTCGATTTCGTTGTTCTGCTGGGTCAGGCCGCGGGCGCTTTCGTCGGTGACGCTGTTCAGCTCTTCGGCGGCCGAGGCTAGCTGGCCGGCGGAGCCGGAAATATGCAGCAGGGTCTGGCGCAGTTTTTCCTGCATGGTCGCCATGGCCTGCAACAGACGCCCGGGTTCGTCGCGGCCGTTGACCTGGATGCTCTGGGTGAGGTCGCCTCCGGCGATGTGTTCCGCGGCATGCAAGGCGTCGGCGATGGGCTGGGTAATGCTGCGGGTCAGCAACCAGGCAAACACCACGGTCAGGGTGGTAGACAGGACCAGCAGGGCCACCACCAGGTTGAATGCCGAGGCGTATTCCTCGGCGGCCTGCTCGTTGGCGGCCTTGGAGCGCTGGCTGTTGATCTGTACCAGCAGGTTCAGGACCTTGTTGATCTGCTGCGAGTTCTTCATCAGCTCGTTGTTCAGCACCTCTTGCAGTTCACTCAACTGGTTGTTGCGCGACAGCTCTTTGATGCGCTCTTCGAGCTTGCGGTATTCGGCCAGCAGCTTGAGGTAGTGGTCGTAGGCTTCGCTCTCTTCCGGGCTGCTGACCAGCTTTTCATAGGTGGTGCGGATCTTTTCGATCTGCTGGTTGCCGAGTTCGAGCGACTCGCGGGTCTTGGCCTGCACCTCGGGACCGCGGTTGATCACCAGGCGATAGGACAGCACCTGCAGGCGCAGCATCTGCTGGGTGAACTCGTCGATGCTCTGGATGCTGGGCATGTTGTCGGTGGAGATGGTGACGGTCGCCGCGCGAATATTGCTCATCTGGTTCAGGGCGAAAATGCCCAGGAACAGCATCAGGCAGCCGATGAATGCAAAGCCGAGAAATGCCCTCGGTGCGATGTTCATGTTGCGAAGAGACATGGGGATTTACCTCAAGAGTGCGCAATCCATGCCGCGGTGGTTGATAGGGCTCCCCAGACCTATCGCGCGGAAAAATGGATTCTTGAAGCTGGAGTAAGAGTTTCAGAAAGATCTGATGGGCGACGAAGTGTCAGGAACCAGATGGGTGAATGACAGTCTTTAAAGTTCGCAGGCAAGGTCACCCGCCAGGCAGATCAAGGCGTTGCGCCGGGATAATCCTGGCATCCAGGGTGACTTTTCTTTATCGTACGCGCCCTTTGAAAAATGCTCGGAAAATCAAAATGTTGGAAGCATCCCTAAGCCAATTGGAACAGCTTGTCAGTGACCTGGTGCAACAGAACCAGGAACTGTCGGGCACGAACGAAACCCTCAAGGCAGAACTGGCCCAGGCCAAGGATGAGAACGAAAGCCTGCAACTGAGCCTGATGGAACAGGAAGAGAAGCAAGGCGCCACCGCGGCCCGTATCCAGGCCCTGGTCGAACGCGTCAGCGCCGGTCCTGTCAGCGCATGAGGCAGGGGGCCGACGGGGTAAAAGTCGTCTCGATTCTCGGTGAGGACTACTCGATCAAGGCGCCGGCCGGGGAAGAGCAGACCCTGCTGGATGCCGCGTTGATGTTGAAGGCCACCCTGGCCGAGACCAAGAAGAAATACCCGACGCTGATCGGTGACCGCTTGCTGGTGCTGGCGGCGATGAACCTGTGTTCCCAGCAGCTCGAGATGCAAAAGCGCCATCAGCAGGAACTTGACCGTTACCAAGAGCAAGTCAGCGCCACGGTCGAAGTGATCTCCAAGACCATCAGCCAGAACTGATGGGTTTACCCACAACCTGCAACGCCGTTGCGGTTGTGTCGGACTGATTGTTTTCGCGAGCAGCCGGGCGGCGCTCGATTGCTCGCGACGCTTTTAGCGCTTCAGAACCACTCGTCCTGCATGCCCAGGCAGGTATCGTCCCGCGCTTCCAGCAAGGCCAGTTCGTGATGACAGGCCGGCACTTCCCAGGTCAGGAAGTAACGCGCCGCCTGCAGCTTGCCCTTGTAGAACCCCACATCCGCCGTGTTGCCCCTGGCCAGGCCTTCCTGTGCGCGAATCGCCTGCTCCAGCCAGCGCCAACCGATCACCGTATGACCGAAGGCTTTCAGGTACAGCGCCGAGTTGGCCAGGCTGCTGTTGACCTTGCCTTGGGCCAGGTCGGTGAGCAGGCCGATGGTCACGCCTTGCAGGCGCGCCACCAGTTTTTCCAGCGGTTGGCGCAGCACCGTCAGGGCTTCGTGGGCCTGGGCTCGCTCGCTGGTGTCGGCGATCAGGCGGATCAGTTGTTTCAGTCCCGCGCCGCCGTTCTGCGCCAGCTTGCGCCCCAGCAGGTCCAGGGACTGGATGCCGTGGGTGCCTTCGTGGATCGGGTTCAGGCGGTTGTCGCGGTAGTACTGTTCCACCGGGTATTCACGGGTATAGCCGTGGCCGCCGAGGATCTGGATCGCCAGTTCGTTGGCCTTCAGGCAGAACTCCGAGGGCCAGGATTTGACGATGGGCGTCAGCAGGTCCAGCAGTTCGTGGGCCTGTTTGCGCTGGTCTTCGTCGGGCAGGGTGGTGGTGTCGTCGAACAGCCGCGCGGCGTACAGGCCTAGGTCGAAAGCGCCTTCGACATAGGCCTTCTGGGTCAGCAGCATGCGCTTGACGTCGGCGTGCTGGACGATCGACACCGGCGCGGTAGTCGGGTCCTTGCTGTCCGGCAGGCGGCCTTGCGGGCGTTCGCGGGCGTATTCCAGGGAGTACAGGTAGCCGGCGTAGCCAAGCATCACCGCGCCCATGCCGACGCCGATCCGCGCCTCGTTCATCATCTGGAACATGTAGCTCAGGCCGTGGTGCGGCTTGCCCACCAGATAGCCCACACACTCCCCGTTATCGCCGAAGTTCAGCGCCGTGGAGGTGGTGCCGCGCCAGCCCATCTTGTGGAACAGCCCGGCCAGCAGCACGTCGTTGCGCGGGCCCAGGCTGCCGTCGTCGTTGACCAGGAACTTGGGCACGATGAACAGCGAGATGCCTTTCACCCCGGCCGGTGCGTCCGGCAGCTTGGCCAGCACCATGTGCACGATGTTCTCCGACAGCGGGTGATCGCCGCCGGAGATGAAGATCTTGTTGCCCTTGAGCCGGTAGGTGCCGTCCGCCGCCGGTTCGGCGCGGGTGCGGATATCCGACAGCGACGAGCCGGCATGGGGCTCGGTCAGGGCCATGGTGCCGAAGAAGCGCCCGTCGATCATCGGCTGCAGGAAGCGCCGTTTCTGCTCCTCGGTGCCGAAGCTTTCGATCAGGTTGGCCGCGCCCATGGTCAGGAACGGGTAGGAGGTGGAAGCCGCGTTGGCCGCCTGGAAGTGAGCGAAGCAGGCCTGGGACAACAGCGTCGGCAACTGCATGCCGCCGGCCTCGAAGCTGCGCGCGGCGTTGAGGAAGCCGGCTTCGAGAAAGGCATCGACCGCGGGTTTCACTTCCGGAATCAGGATCGCCTTGCCGTCTTCATAACGTGGCTCGTTTTCATCGCCCTTGCGGTTGTGCGGGGCGAAGAACTTCTCGGCGATGCTGCGCGCGGTGCCGAGGGCGGCGTCGAAGGTTTCCCGGTTGTGCTCGGTGAATCGCTCGCGCTGGGTCAGGCCCTCGGCATCGAGGACTTCATACAGCTCGAAAGCCAGATTGCGGGAACTGAGCAGCGTCTCGGACATGGCGGCCTACCTGTGATTGGACTCAGCCGAGTCTAGGCGGGTGAATAAACTCTGGATAGCAAGATTGATGAAGGTGATAAAGGTGCCAAACACAGGGGATGGGGGCGGCAGGCGTAGCCGCTGTCGAGCGCCAGCGAGGCTGCGATCGACTTGGGCGGCACTCCGACGCAGCAGGCGCCAAGCCAGACGACCCCATCCATCAGGCATACCGCGTCGCCTGGTTTTACGGGGCTGCGCCCCGATCGCAGCCTCGCCAGGGCTCGACAGCGGCTACGGGGGATTTGCGGAGGGCATGAAAAAGGGCGCCGGTGAGGGCGCCCTTTTCATGTTGCTGACTGATGGCTTCAGCCGATAGTCATCAGGCTGGCGTTGCCGCCGGCCGCCGCGGTGTTGACGCTCAAGGCACGCTCGATCACCAGGCGTTCCAGGGCAATCGAGGTTTCGCCTTGCGACAGGCCATGAACCCCGACGATGGCGCCGGCACGCTTGGCCACTTGCTGGCAGACCGCGCGCAGCTGGTCGGAGTGGCCGTGATGCAGGACCGCATCGAACACCACTTCGTCCTTGGTCCAGTCGGCTACGCGCTGGATGCGCGCTTGCACGTCCTTCGGCAGGCGGGCGTAGAGCGCCTTGCCCGGCTCGCCTTCCGGCCAGACCGCCGAACCGCCTACGGCCAGGACGGCCGCCAGTTGGCTCAGCAGGTCGCCTTCGACTTCCGCCAGGCACAGCACGTGTTCGCGCGGCAGGATGGCATAGCTGTTGCGTTCGCCGGTCGGGCCGGCCAGGACGCGGGTGATACCGCTCTGTGACTGCGCCGCGAACTGCACGCACAGGGCGCTGAGGTCCGCCAGCTTGTTGCTGTCGGCCCAGGCTTGCAGGGCGCTCAGCGGCTTACTCATGGCATCGCGCAGACGCACGTCCGGGGCGTTCAGGGCGTCGCCACGGGCGAACGACTGCTCGATGGCGTCGGTCGGACGGGTCGACAGCAGGCGGTACAGGTACAGCGGACCACCGGCTTTCGGGCCGGTGCCCGACAGGCCTTCGCCGCCGAATGGCTGCACGCCGACCACGGCACCGACGATGTTGCGGTTGACGTAGACGTTACCGGCGTTGACGTTGTCGATCACCTTGGCGATGGTCTCGTCGATGCGGGTGTGCACGCCCAGGGTCAGGCCGTAGCCGGAGGCGTTGATCTGCGCGATCAACTGGTCGATGTCCTTGCGCTTGTAGCGCACCACGTGCAGCACCGGACCGAAGATCTCGCGTTGCAACTCGTCGAAGCTTTCCAGCTCGATCAACGTCGGCATCACGAAGGTGCCGCGCTTGATTTCTTCGCCATCGGCGATCGCCACCTGATACACGCTGCGGCCTTTGTCACGCATGGCCTGGATGTGTTTCTCGATGCCGGCCTTGGCTTCGGCGTCGATCACCGGGCCGATGTCCACGGACAGGCGCTCAGGGTTGCCCAGGCGACTTTCGGCCATGGCGCCCTTGAGCATTTCGATCACGCGGTCGGCGGAGTCTTCCTGCAGGCACAGTACGCGCAGGGCCGAGCAACGCTGGCCGGCGCTGTCGAAGGCCGAGGAGACGACGTCGATCACCACTTGTTCGGTCAGGGCCGAGGAGTCGACGATCATCGCGTTCTGGCCACCGGTTTCGGCGATCAGCGGGATTGGTCGGCCCTGGGCGTCCAGGCGGCCGGCGACGTTGCGTTGCAGCAGGCGCGCGACTTCGGTGGAACCGGTGAACATCACGCCTTTGACCCGATCGTCGCCCACCAGGCGGGCACCGACGGTTTCGCCGCGGCCCGGCAGCAGTTGCAGCACGCCTTCCGGAATGCCGGCTTCGAGCATCAGGCGCACGGCCTGTGCGGCGACCAGCGGCGTCTGTTCAGCCGGCTTGGCCAGTACCGGGTTACCGGCGGCCAGGGCAGCGGCGACCTGGCCGCTGAAGATCGCCAGCGGGAAGTTCCACGGGCTGATGCAGACCACCGGACCCAGCGGGCGGTGCGCGTCGTTGCTGAAATCGTTGCGTGCCTGCACCGCGTAGTAGCGCAGGAAGTCCACGGCTTCGCGCACTTCGGCGATGGCGTTGGCGAAGGTCTTGCCGGCTTCGCGGGCCAGCAGGCCCATCAGCGGCTGGATCTCGCCTTCCATCAGGTCGGCGGCGCGTTCGAGGATCGCAGCGCGCTCGGCCGGCGGCGTGGCCTGCCAGATCGGTGCGGCGTTCAGCGCGCACTGGATGGCGTTGTCGACGTCTTCGACTGTGGCTTCCTGGACATGGCCGACCACGTCACGGTGATCGGACGGATTCAAGACCTGCGCCGGGGTTTCGCTGCTGGAGGCGCAACCTAGCATCGGCGCGGCTTTCCAGTGGTTGTGGGCGGTGGCCAGCAGGGCGCAGGACAACGACGCCAGGCGGTGTTCGTTGGCCATGTCGATGCCGGCGGAGTTGGCGCGCTCGCTGCCGTACAGGTCACGCGGCAATGGAATGCGCGGATGCGGCAGGCCGAAGCCGCCTTCCAGGGTCGCCATCTGCTCGATCTGGCTGACCGGGTCGGCCACCAGCTCCTGGATGGAGATGGATTGGTCGGCGATGCGGTTGACGAACGAGGTGTTGGCGCCGTTTTCCAGCAGGCGGCGCACCAGGTAGGCCAGCAGGGTTTCGTGGGTGCCGACCGGTGCGTACACGCGGCACGGACGGTTCAGCTTGCCATCGGCGACCTTGCCTACCACCTGTTCGTACAGCGGTTCGCCCATGCCGTGCAGGCACTGGAACTCGTACTGGCCCGGGTAGTAGTTCTGACCGGCGATGTGGTAGATGGCCGACAGGGTGTGGGCGTTGTGGGTGGCGAACTGCGGGTAGATGACTTCCGGTACCGACAGCAGCTTGCGGGCGCAGGCGATATAGGAAACGTCGGTGTACACCTTGCGGGTGTAGACCGGATAGCCTTCCAGGCCTTCGACCTGGGCGCGCTTGATCTCGCTGTCCCAGTAGGCGCCTTTCACCAGGCGGATCATCAGGCGGTGACGGCTGCGGCGCGCCAGGTCGATCACGTAGTCGATCACGTACGGGCAGCGCTTCTGGTAGGCCTGGATCACGAAGCCGATGCCGTTCCAGCCGGTCAGCTGTGGCTCGAAGCACAGGCGCTCGAGCAGATCCAGCGACAGCTCCAGGCGGTCGGCTTCTTCGGCGTCGATGTTCAGGCCGATGTCGTATTGCTTGGCCAGCAGGGTCAGCGACAGCAGGCGCGGGTACAGCTCGTCCATCACGCGCTCGTACTGGGCGCGGCTGTAGCGCGGGTGCAGGGCCGAGAGCTTGATCGAGATGCCCGGGCCTTCATAGATGCCGCGACCGTGGGAAGCCTTGCCGATCGAGTGGATGGCCTGCTCGTAGGACGCCAGGTATTTCTGCGCGTCGTGCTCGGTGAGTGCCGCTTCGCCGAGCATGTCGTAGGAGTAGCGGAAGCCCTTGGCTTCGAACTTGCTGGCGTTGGCCAGGGCTTCGGCGATGGTTTCGCCGGTGACGAACTGCTCGCCCATCAGGCGCATGGCCATGTCGACGCCCTTGCGGATCATCGGCTCGCCGCTCTTGCCGATGATCCGGCTCAGGGACGAGGTCAGGCCGGCTTCGTTGTGGGTGGCGACCAGCTTGCCGGTCAGCAGCAGGCCCCAGGTGGCGGCGTTGACGAACAGCGACGGGCTATTGCCCAGGTGCGGCTGCCAGTTGCCGGTGCTGATCTTGTCGCGGATCAGCGCGTCACGGGTGCCTTTGTCCGGAATCCGCAGCAAGGCTTCGGCCAGGCACATCAGGGCCACGCCTTCCTGGGACGACAGGGAGAATTCCTGCAGCAGGCCCTGGACGATACCGGCACGGCCGCCGGCGCTCTTCTGGTTGCGCAGCTTTTCGGCAATGGTCGCGGCCAGCTTGTTGGTGGCTTCGGCCATGCTGGCCGGCAGGCGCGCCTGCTCCAGCAGCATCGGTACCACTTCCGGTTCCGGGCGGCGATAAGCAGCGGTGATAGAGGCGCGCAGCACCGATTGCGGCAGGATGCTTTCGGCGAATTCGAGGAAGCACTGGTGGGCGTGATCGGTCTGTACTTCGCCAGCGTCATCGCCGTCGGTGCGGGTTGAACCGCTCAGCTCGGTCAGGGTTGCACCACCCTCGAGTTTTTCCAGGTAATTGAAAATTGCCTGCTTGATCAGCCAGTGCGGCGTGCGATCGATCGAGGTCGCGGCGGCCTTCAGGCGTTCGCGGGTCGGGTCGTCGAGTTTGACCCCAAGGGTGGTGGTAGCCATATTTTTATCCTCATGTTTACCACGGTTGCGTGGCATCAGCTGGCGGCAAGATTAGCCGCGCGCCGAAAGAGGTGCAACCGGGTGCAACCTGTTTTTTATCGGAATAATAGGCAGCTCATCAGGAATTAATTTCTAGTTCCGCAGCGGCGCTTCTGCTTGGTGCTTTTAATTCTGTCGCACCGGGTTTTTGCTCCAAAAAGGAGCAAAAACGCGGCGTTCGCCGGAAAAATCGCTTAGGTGCAACTTATTCTCGCGAAACAGGTTGCACCTTCTTTGAGTTGTTGAATAGCATTCGCGCCCAAGGTGCAACCGGTCCTTGCGACTGGTTCATCGGCTGATGGCTTTCCTGGGGAAACATCAGTCATAAATGCGCGGAGTACCCAGCCGTCTCTCCAACGTAGTCGTTTGAGAGCGGTGGTGCTGACCGCCGCTACATAAAAACAAAGCCAGGGCGTAACTCAATGAGTGCAAGCAATCCAACCTTGATCACGTTCGTGATCTACATCGCAGCTATGGTGCTGATCGGCTTCATGGCCTATCGCTCGACCAACAACCTTTCTGACTACATCCTCGGTGGCCGCAGCCTGGGTAGCGTGGTGACCGCGCTTTCCGCCGGCGCTTCCGACATGAGCGGCTGGTTGTTGATGGGCCTGCCGGGCGCCATCTACATGTCCGGCCTGTCCGAGAGCTGGATCGCCATCGGCCTGATCGTCGGTGCCTACCTCAACTGGCTGTTCGTCGCCGGTCGTCTGCGAGTACAAACCGAACACAACGGCGATGCATTGACGCTGCCGGACTACTTCTCCAGCCGCTTCGAGGACAAGAGCGGGCTGCTGCGGATCATCTCCGCGATCGTGATCCTGGTGTTCTTCACCATTTACTGCGCTTCCGGCATCGTCGCCGGTGCCCGTCTGTTCGAAAGCACCTTCGGCATGCCCTACGAGACCGCGCTGTGGGCCGGTGCCGCGGCGACCATCGCCTACACCTTCGTCGGTGGTTTCCTGGCAGTGAGCTGGACCGACACCGTGCAAGCCACCCTGATGATCTTCGCCCTGCTGCTGACACCGATCATCGTGCTGCTGGCCACCGGTGGCGTCGACACCACCTTCCTGGCGATCGAAGCCCAGGACCCAAGCAACTTCGACATGCTGAAAAACACCACCTTCATCGGCATCATCTCGCTGATGGGCTGGGGCCTGGGCTACTTCGGCCAGCCGCACATCCTGGCACGCTTCATGGCCGCGGACTCGGTCAAGTCGATCGCCAACGCCCGTCGCATCTCCATGACCTGGATGATCCTGTGCCTGGGCGGCACCGTGGCCGTGGGCTTCTTCGGTATCGCCTACTTCTCGGCGCACCCGGAAGTGGCCGGTCCCGTGACCGAGAACCACGAGCGGGTGTTCATCGAATTGGCGAAGATCCTCTTCAACCCTTGGCTGGCCGGTGTGCTGCTGTCGGCCATCCTGGCGGCGGTGATGAGTACTTTGAGCTGCCAACTGCTGGTGTGCTCCAGTGCCCTGACCGAAGACTTCTACAAGGCCTTCCTGCGTAAACATGCTTCCCAGCTGGAGCTGGTGTGGGTCGGTCGTGCCATGGTGCTGCTGGTTGCCCTGGTCGCCATCGCCATGGCCGCCAACCCGGAAAACCGCGTACTGGGCCTGGTCAGCTACGCCTGGGCCGGTTTCGGCGCGGCCTTCGGCCCTGTGGTGCTGATCTCGGTACTGTGGAAAGGCATGACCCGCGACGGCGCGCTGGCCGGCATCATCGTCGGTGCCGTGACCGTGATCCTGTGGAAGCACTTCAACCTGCTGGGCCTGTACGAAATCATCCCGGGCTTCATCTTCGCCAGCCTGGCCATCCTGCTGGTGAGCAAGATGAGCGCGCCGAGCGTCGGCATGGTCCAGCGTTTCGAGGCGGCCGAGAAAGACTACAAGCTCAACCACTGATCGGGAGCCGCTGAGGCGGCGCCCTTGCAGTGACTCGAAAAGCCCGCATTCCCTGGGATGCGGGCTTTTTCATGGGTGCGTTTTGCACCAGGGAGCTTCCCGACACGACCTGACGCCGGCCGTGGCACAGGGTAAACTTCGCCCCCTGCGCAGGAGCAACCATGAACTATCGTCACGCCTTCCACGCCGGCAACCACGCCGACGTCTTCAAACACCTGACCCTGACCCGCCTCATCGCCCTGATGTCGCGCAAGGAGCAGCCGTTCGCCTATCTGGACAGCCATGCCGGCATCGGCCTGTACGACCTCCAGGGCGATCAGGCCAACCGCACCGGCGAGTACCTGGAAGGTATCGCGCGCCTGTGGGGCGAGCAGGACCTGCCAGCGCTGACCGCCGACTACATGGCGGTGCTGCACAAGATGAACCCCGATGGCGAGCTGCGTTATTACCCGGGCTCGCCCGAGCTGGCGCGGCGCCTGACCCGCCCCCAGGACCGCGTGTTGCTCAACGAGAAGCACCCGGAAGACGGGCTGCTGCTCAAGGACAACATGAAGGGCGATCGCCGGGTGGCAGTCCACCTGGGCGAGGGCTGGCATGTGGCGCGGGCATTGTTGCCGGTGGCCGAGAAGCGCGCGGTGATGTTGATCGACCCGCCGTTCGAACAGCTCGACGAAATGCAGCGTTGCGCCGCGTCGCTGAAAGAAGCCATCGGCCGGATGCGCCAGACCGTGGCGGCCATCTGGTACCCGGTCAAGGATCAGCGGGCGCTACGCCGCTTCTACCAGGACCTGGCCGGTACCGGCGCACCGAAGCTTTTGCGTGTGGAATTGCTGGTGCATCCGCTGGACACCCCGAACAGCCTGAATGGCTCGGGCCTGGCGATTGCCAACCCGCCGTGGGGGCTGGAAGAGGAGTTGCGCGAGCTGCTGCCGTGGCTGGCGCAGAAACTGGGCCAGACCCAGGGCGGCTGGCAGATGGATTGGCTGATCGCCGAATAATGTGAGGTTGTAGCCGCTGCCGAGGTACGAGGCTGCGATGGGCAGCGAAGCGGCCCCCGAGGGCGCTCCTGCGGACCGCATCGCAGACTCGTGCCTCGTCAGCGGCTACGGGTCAGATCGGGCAGGTCACGCCTGTGCCGCCGATCCCGCAGTAGCCTTCCGGATTCTTCGCCAGGTACTGCTGGTGGTAGGCCTCGGCGTAGTAGAAGGTCGGGGCTTCTTCGATTTCCGTGGTGATGGCGCCCAGCCCGGCCTTGGTCAGCTCGGCCTGGAACACTTTTTCGCTGGCCTTGGCCTGCTCCAGCTGGGTCGGGTTGGTGGCATAGATCACCGAGCGGTACTGGGTGCCGATGTCGTTGCCCTGGCGCATGCCCTGGGTCGGGTTGTGCAGTTCCCAGAACATTGCCAGCAGTTCCTGGTAGCTGACTTTCTCCGGCTCGTAGACCACCAGCACCACTTCGCTGTGGCCGGTCAGGCCCGAGCAGACTTCTTCGTAGGTCGGGTTCGGGGTAAAGCCGCCGGCATAGCCCACCGACGTGCTGAACACACCCTCGCGTTGCCAGAACTTGCGTTCCGCACCCCAGAAGCAACCCAGGCCGAAGATGGCGAATTCCACGTTGCCCGGGAATGGGCCCAGCAGTGGGTTGCCGTTGACGAAGTGTTCGGCTGGCACGGTCATCGGGGTTTCGCGGCCAGGCAGAGCTTGTTCTTTGGTAGGTAGCACGTTTTTGTTCACCAGAATTTCCGAGCGCAGAACCATGATCAGTCCTCTCAGTCAGGGTGGGATTGAGTAATTAACCAGACTTGCAGTTTGCCCGAGTGTTACAGCGCTGTCAGGCGATTGGGCCGCGCGGATAACGTTTGAGCTTGTCGATCAGCTCCGAGCCGGGGATCGGCCGGTCGAACAGGTAGCCCTGGCCGACATCGCAGCGGTGGCGACGCAGGAAGGACAGCTGCTCCGCGGTTTCGATGCCCTCGGCCACCACCTGGATTTTCAGGTTGTGGGCCATGGCGATCACCGCCGAGGTGATTTCCATGTCGTCCTGGTTGGCGGGGATTTCATGGATGAAGCTGCGATCGATCTTGATGATGTCGATCGGGAATTTTTTCAAGTAGCTCAGCGACGAATAGCCGGTGCCGAAATCGTCCATGGCCAGGGTCAGGCCGAGCTTTTTCAACTGGTCGAGTTGCTGGTGGGTGTCTTCGGTGGCTTCCAGCAGCAGGCCCTCCGTCAGCTCGAGCTCCAGCAGCGAGGCGGGCAGCTGTTCTTCCTTGAGGATGCTGGCGATGGAAGCCACCAGGTCCGGGTCGGAAAACTGCTTGGGCGACAGGTTGATCGCCACCTGCAGATTGCCCAGGCCGGCGGCGGTGAGCTGCTTGCTCATGCGACAGGCCTGGCGCGCGATCCATTTGCCGATCGGGATGATCAGGCCGGTCTCTTCGGCGACGCTGATGAACTGGTCCGGGCGGATCATGCCCTTTTCCGGATGGTTCCAGCGCAGCAGCGCTTCCAGGCCCAGCAGGCGTCCGCTGCGCAGGCACAGCTTGGGCTGGTAGAACACGTCCAGTTCGTTCTGGGTCAGGGCGCGGCGCAGGTTGTTTTCCACGAACAGCTTGTAGCTGGCTTCGGCGTTCAAGGCTTCGGTAAACACCTGCACCTGATGCTTGCCGTTGGCCTTGGCCTTGTGCAGCGCCAGGCCGGCGTTGCGCATCAGGGTCTGCGGGTCGCGGCCGTGCAGCGGCGCGCAGGCCAGGCCCACGGAGCCGGTGACGCTGATGAGTTGGTTGTCGACGAACATCGGCTTGTCGAGGGTCATCAGCAGCTGGCTGGCGATCTGTTGGCCGGCTTCCAGGTCGGTGTCGTCCAGCAGTACGGCGAACTCGTTACTGGCGAAGCGCGCCAGGCTGCCGCTGGGGCTCAGGCTGTTGCGCAGGCGCCGGGCCAGGCTGATCAGCAGCTTGTCGCCGGTCTGGTGGCCGAGGCTGTCGTTGATCCGCTTGAAGTTGTCGATGTCCACCAGCAGCAGGCTGATGGGGCTGTCGCTGTCGCGGGCGAAGCGTTCGTCGAGATTGCGGATGAAGGCCGGGCGGTTGCCCAGGTTGGTCAGGTTGTCGGTGTAGGCCAGGCGTTCGATGCGTTGCTGGGCGAGCTTGGTCTGGGTGATGTCTTCGTAGATGCCGATGTAGTGGGTCAGTTCGCGGTTGTCGCCATAGACCTTGGAGATCGACAGCTGGCCCCAGTACGGCTCCAGGTTCTTGCGCCGGCTCTTGAATTCGCCCTGCCAGCTGTTGCTCTTGGCCAGGCTGGAGGGCGCGTCGAACAGCAGTTCGCTGAGGTTCTCCAGCGCCGGCAGTTCCGCCAGCCGATGGCCGTGGACTTCCTCGGTGCTGTACTGGGTGATCGCGGTGAAGCTCGGGTTGACGTACTCCACCACGCCGTCGCAGTTGACCAGCAGAAAGGCATTGGCGCTTTGCTCGACCGCCCGCTGGAACAGGTGCAGGGCGCTGGTGGCGGTACGGCGGTTATGGTTGTTGATGACCTGGGCGAACTGGTCGGCCAGCTCGCCGGCAAAGGCGATTTCATCGGATTGCCAGGCGCGGGTGTTGCCCACTTGTTCCAGGCACAGCACGCCGACCACCTGGCCGTCGATGCGGATGCTGGCATCGAGCATGGCGTTGATATTGCGCGGGCGCAGGCTTTCGGCCATTTCCCGGGTGCGCGGGTCGCGCATGGCATTGTGCGCATCGATGGCCCGGCTGGTGTGCAGGGCTTCGAGGTAGTCGGGGAAATCGCTGGCGTCGATCGCCTCCGGCAGGATGTATTGCTGCAGGTCGCGGTGATAGGCGCAGATCGGCATCAGCAACTGGCCTTCCAGGTTCCAGATGCTGGCACAGTCGATTTCGTAGATGTCGCAGGCGCTGCGGGTAATCAGCTCGGCGGCTTCCAGCAGGGGGTTGTTGGTGCTGTAGCGCTGGCGGGCCAGGAGCAGGATCAGGTCTTGCTGGGCGCGCACCCGTTCGAGGTGCTGGAGTTGTTCCTGCTGGGCCCGCTGGTTGAGTTCCAGGGCGATTTGCAGGCGGCTGTTCTGGGTTTCCAGGTCGGGCGCGGGGAGCGGCTGATCGTCGTTGAGCAGGCCGTCGACCACCAGGAAATAACCCCGCAGCAGGTGTCGATTGTGCTGTTTGTAGGCTTCGCCGAGTTCCAGCAGGCTGAGTGAGCCCTTGGCGGTGTGCAGGGTGTAGCGAATCAGGTAATGCGGGCTGTGGGTCAGTTGCTGCTGGATCGCGTCGTGCAACTGATAGCGGGCTTCCGGTTCCATCAGGCTGGCATAGGGCGAGCCGACCAGGGCACAGAGCTCGACGGCGGGCAGGCCGAATTGGCGTTCACAGTTCGGGTCGAGAAACAGCAGGGCCCAGCTCGCTTCATTCAGCCGTTCGAAACGCAGCATGCCGAGCCGCGAGGGCACGGGCAACTGCGTCACTACCTCGGCCACCATACGGCTGGCGGCATCGGGTTGGCTTTTCATGGGGAAACTCGCTTGGTAAATGCTGATCGCGCCGGGCTCGCGCCCTCTTTACTGTTGCCTGCGGCAAGGTTGCATCATGCGGCACTGACTGACAAGTGAGATGAAGGCTAAGTGCTATAAGAATCTATCGGCAGCGCGGAAGATTTCTGAAAGCTAATATTTTCTGGTGTTTTACCGGGCTTTGGCCGCTGGTTGCAGCGATTTTTCGGCAAAAAAAGCCCCGCCAAATTGGCGGGGTTGAGGTACGAGCGTGGCGCTCGAAAAGGGTGCAACGGCCGGCTTCCCCATGACAGGGAAGCCGGCCGGGTCTTACAGCAAGATGGTGCGGATATCCGCCAGCAGATCGCTCAGACGCTTGGTGAAGCGTGCAGCAGCGGCGCCGTTGATCACACGGTGGTCGTAGGACAGCGACAGCGGCAGCATCAGCTTCGGCTGGAAGGCTTTGCCGTCCCAGACAGGCTGGATGGTTGCCTTGGAAACGCCGAGGATCGCCACTTCCGGTGCGTTGACGATCGGCGTGAAGCCGGTGCCGCCAATGTGACCGAGGCTGGAGATGGTGAAGCAGGCGCCCTGCATGTCGTCCGCCGAGAGCTTCTTGGTCCGGGCTTTTTCAGCCAGGGAAGCGGCTTCGGCAGCCAGTTGCAGCAGGCTCTTCTGATCGACGTTCTTGATCACCGGTACCAGCAGGCCATCCGGGGTGTCGACCGCGAAGCCGATGTTCACGTACTTCTTGCGGATGATCGCTTTGCCGCTAGGCGCCAGCGAGCTGTTGAAGTCCGGCAGTTCCTTGAGCAGGTGCGCGCAGGATTTCAGCAGCAGCGGCAGGATGGTCAGCTTGACGCCGGCCTTCTCTGCGACGGCTTTCTGGGCGATCCGGAAGGCTTCCAGCTCGGTGATGTCGGCCGAGTCGAACTGGGTGACGTGAGGCACGTTCAGCCAGCTGCGATGCAGGTTCGATGCGCCAGCCTGCATCAGGCGGGTCATCGGCACTTCTTCGATCTCGCCGAAGCGGCTGAAGTCCACCACTGGAATCGGCGGGATGCCGGCGCCACCGGTTGCGCCGGCAGCTGCCGGAGCTTCCTTGGCCTTCTGCATCATGGCCTTGACGTAAACCTGCACGTCTTCCTTCAGGATGCGACCGTGCGGGCCGCTCGGGCTCACCGCGTTCAGCTCGACGCCGAACTCGCGCGCCAGCTGGCGCACGGCAGGGCCGGCATGAACTTTCGCGCCCGGTTGGGCCGGGGCGGCAGCTGGCGCTGCAGCAGGTGCCGCTGCTGCGGCCGCAGGGGCGGCTTCAGGCTTGGCGGCAGCCGGGGCTGCGGCAGGCGCCGGGGCGGCCGCTGGGGCAGCGCCCTTGACCTTCAGCTTGAGGATCAGGTCGCCGGTGCCGACTTCGTCGTCCAGCTTGATCGCAACGCTTTCCACGATGCCGGCGGCTGGCGATGGAATTTCCATGCTGGCCTTGTCGGACTCGAGGGTGATCAGCGACTGGTCGGCTTCAACGCTGTCGCCAGCCTTGACCAGGACTTCGATGATCTTGGCCTTGCCGGCCGAGCCGATGTCTGGAACGTGGATGTCCTGGACGCTGTCGGCCACCGGGGCGGCAGGTGCGGCAGCAGCCGGTGCCGGAGCCGCAGCGGCTGGAGCGGCGGCCTGGGCAGGCGCAGCGGCGGCAGGGGCGGCGCCGGCCACTTTCAGGGCCAGGATCAGGTCGCCGGTGCCAACTTCATCGTTGAGCTTGACGCTGATGCTCTCGACCACGCCCGCGGCTGGCGATGGGATTTCCATGCTGGCCTTGTCGGATTCGAGGGTGATCAGCGACTGGTCGGCCTCGACGGTGTCGCCGACCTTGACCTGGATCTCGATGATCTGGGCCTTGCCCGACGAACCGATATCCGGCACGTGGACCTGCTGGGTCGAAGCGGCGGCAGGTGCAGCGGCAGGGGCGGCAGGAGCCGGCGCTGCAGCTGGTTTTTCCTCGGCCTTGGCAGCCGGAGCGGCGGCCGCTGGCGCCGCGGCAGCGGCACCCTCGACTTCCAGTTCCAGCAGTTCGTCGCCTTCTTTCAGGCGATCGCCCAGCTTCACTTTCAGGCTCTTGATGACGCCGGCTTTAGGTGCCGGAACTTCCATGCTCGCCTTGTCCGATTCCAGCGTCAGGATGCTCTGGTCGGCTTCGATACGGTCGCCGACCTTCACAAACAGTTCGATTACTTCACCTTCACCGCTGCCGATGTCAGGTACGCGAATGAGTTCGCTCACAAAAAATCTCCTCAGCAGTCCAGTGGGTTGCGTTTTTCCGGGTTGATGCCGAACTTGGTGATGGCCTCGGCCACGACCTTAGGTTCGATGTCACCACGGTCAGCCAAGGCTTCCAGGGCTGCCAACACCACGAAATGACGGTCGACTTCGAAGAAGTGACGCAGCTTCTTGCGGCTGTCACTGCGGCCGAAACCGTCGGTGCCCAGGACTTTGAATTCCTTGGACGGGACCCACTGACGAATCTGTTCGGCGAACAGCTTCATGTAGTCGGTAGAGGCGATGACCGGACCTTTACGGCCGCTCAGGCACTCTTCGACATAGCTCAGCTTAGGCTTCTGGCCCGGGTGCAGACGGTTGCTGCGCTCGACTGCCAGGCCATCGCGACGCAGTTCGTTGAAGCTGGTAACGCTCCACACGTCCGCGCCCACGTTGAATTCTTCACGCAGGATCTTCGCCGCTTCACGGACTTCGCGCAGGATGGTGCCGGAGCCCATCAGCTGTACGTGGTGCGCTGCTTCGCGGGTGTCTTCCTCGAGCAGGTACATGCCCTTGATGATGCCTTGCTCGACACCGGCCGGCATGGCTGGCTGCTGGTAGGACTCGTTCATCACGGTGATGTAGTAGAAGACGTCCTGTTGCTCTTCGGTCATCTTCTTCATGCCGTCCTGGATGATCACCGCCAGCTCGTAGCCATAGGTCGGATCGAAGGTACGGCAGTTCGGGATGGTGCCCGCCAGCATGTGGCTGTGACCGTCTTCGTGCTGCAGGCCTTCACCGTTGAGGGTGGTACGGCCGGCGGTACCGCCGATCAGGAAGCCGCGGGTACGGCTGTCGCCAGCGGCCCAGGCCAGGTCGCCGATACGCTGGAAGCCGAACATCGAATAGAAGATGTAGAACGGCAGCATCGGCTGGTTGTGGCTGGAGTACGAAGTACCGGCCGCGATGAAGGAGCTCATGGCGCCCGCTTCGTTGATGCCTTCCTCGAGGATCTGGCCCTTCTTGTCTTCGCGGTAGAACATCACCTGGTCTTTATCGACTGGCTCGTAGAGCTGGCCGACGGACGAGTAGATGCCCAGTTGACGGAACATGCCTTCCATACCGAAGGTACGGGCTTCGTCCGGGATGATCGGGACGATGCGCTGGCCTATTTCCTTGTCCTTGACCAGCTGCGCGAGGATCCGCACGAAGGCCATGGTGGTGGAGATTTCGCGGTCGCCCGAACCGTCGAGGATAGCCTTGAGGGTTTCCAGTGGCGGGGTCGGAATGTTGAAGCTCTTGGCACGGCGCTGAGGCACGAAACCGCCCAGTGCGGCACGACGCTCGCTCAGGTAACGGGCTTCGGCACTGCCTTCTTCCGGTCGGAAGAACGGTAGGTTTTCGATTTCTTCGTCCTTGACCGGAATGTCGAAGCGGTCGCGGAACAACTTCAGGCTGTCGACATCGACTTTCTTGGTGTTGTGCGCGGTGTTCTTCGCTTCGCCGGCGCCGGTGCCATAACCCTTGATGGTCTTGGCCAGGATGACGGTCGGTTGCTCTTTGTGGTTGACCGCTTCGTGGTAGGCCGCATAGACCTTGTACGGGTCGTGGCCGCCACGGTTGAGTTTCCAGATTTCCTCGTCGGACAGGTCTTCGACCATTGCCTTGAGTTCAGGCGTGTTGAAGAAGTGCTCACGCACGAAGGCGCCGTCTTTGGCCTTGTAGTTCTGGTACTCGCCGTCGATGACTTCGTCCATGCGGCGTTGCAGGATGCCGTGGGTGTCCTTGGCCAGCAGTGGGTCCCAGAAACGGCCCCAGATGACTTTGTTCACATTCCACTGGGCGCCACGGAACACGCCTTCGAGTTCCTGGATGATCTTGCCGTTGCCGCGAACCGGGCCGTCGAGGCGCTGCAGGTTGCAGTTGATGACGAAGATCAGGTTGTCCAGCTTCTCGCGGCCGGCCAGGGAGATTGCTCCCAGGGATTCCGGCTCGTCGCACTCGCCGTCGCCCATGAAGCACCAGACTTTCTGCTTGCCTGGCTGGATGAAGCCGCGGGCTTCCAGGTACTTCATGAAGCGCGCCTGGTAGATCGCCTGGATCGGACCCAGACCCATGGATACGGTCGGGAACTGCCAGAAGTCAGGCATCAGCCATGGGTGCGGGTAGGAGGACAGGCCGTTGCCGTCCACTTCCTGGCGGAAGTTGTTCATCTGGTCTTCGCTGATGCGGCCTTCCATGAAAGCGCGAGCGTAGACGCCAGGGGAGGCGTGGCCCTGGAAGTAGATCAGGTCGCCGCCATGTTCTTCGGTTGGCGCCTGGAAGAAGTAGTTGAAGCCGATGTCATACAGAGTCGCACTGGAGGCGAAGCTGGAGATGTGACCGCCCAGGTCAGAATCTTTCAGGTTCGTACGCATGACCATGGCCAACGCGTTCCAACGTACCAGCGAGCGAATGCGGCGTTCCATGAACAGGTCGCCAGGCATGCGTGCTTCGTGGGTGACGGGAATCGTGTTGCGGTACGGCGTGGTGATGGCGTAGGGCAGTTGCGAGCCGCTGCGGGTCGCGAGTTCGCCCATACGGGTCATCAGGTAGTGAGCACGGTCTTCGCCTTCTTTGTCGAGAACCGATTCCAGGGCGTCCAGCCATTCCTGGGTTTCGACGGGATCGAGGTCTTGCATGGCTTGCTCCAGGGCGGAAAGGCTTCCAGAATCGGTTGCCTGAGTTTGCGACTGGCCTTGTGGGCAGACGATAAAATTCTTGGATTGCCGGAGGTTGATACGGCGGCGTGTAGTTTTACTACAAATCGTCGGCCATTTCAGCCTTTCGAATGTATAGACGAGTAGTAAAACTACAGAAGATTGGCTTGTGGCCTCCTGCTGTGTTGTGAGAATAATCGTTACTGTTGGTCGATTTCCAACACCAATGGGTAAGAATTTGATGCTGGCTGCCAAAATAATAAAAATTTCAGCTATTTCTAACTTTTGTTCGACAGTCCTTCAAGGGCCGCGCCCGCAGAATTTGCCCCGACCGCCCCTTTCTACGCCGATCAAGGATAGCCCATGAGCCTGCCCGCGCTTGCCGAACTCCCAGCGATTCTCCTGCCTTTTGTCAGCCGTGCGGAGCAGTCGTTCCGTAGCGCCGTGGCGACCCTGGACGACGATCACGGGTTCGCCGCCTGGACCCCTGAACGCTGGGCCGAGTTTGCCCGGGTGAGCGCCGCCAGCGACTTCTTCATTGAACAGAGCCTTCGTGACCCTTTGATGTTGCTGGAGCTGGTGCACGGCGGCGAACTCGACCGCGGCTTCGGCCCGGGCGAGCTGTGCGCGCAGATCGCCGCAGCGGTGCAACAGGCCACCAGTGAAGACGAACTGGGGCGGGTGCTGCGGCGTCAGCGCAATCGTCATCAGGTGCGGATCATCTGGCGCGACCTGACGCGCCAGGCGGATCTGGTGCAGACCTGCCGCGACCTGTCGGACATGGCCGACGCCTGCATCGACCAGGCCTATCAATGGTTGTACCAGCGCCACTGCGAGCAGTTCGGTGTTCCCACCGGCCGACGCAGCGGCGAGCCGCAGCAGATGGTCATCCTCGGCATGGGCAAGCTGGGCGCCGTCGAGCTGAACCTGTCGTCCGACATCGACCTGATCTTCGCCTACCCCGAAGGCGGGGAAACCGTGGGCGTGAAGCGTGCGCTGGATAACCAGGAATTTTTCATCCGCCTGGGGCAGCGCCTGATCAAGGCGCTGGACCCGATGACCGTCGACGGTTTCGTGTTCCGCGTCGACATGCGCCTGCGGCCCTACGGTTCGGCGGGCGCCCTGGTGCTGAGCTTCAATGCGCTGGAACAGTACTACCAGGATCAGGGCCGCGACTGGGAACGCTACGCGATGATCAAGGCGCGGGTGGTGGCGGGCGACCAGGTCGCCGGCGCGCAGTTGCTCGATATGCTGCGGCCTTTTGTCTATCGGCGTTACCTGGATTTCTCGGCGATCGAAGCGCTGCGCACCATGAAGCAGCTGATCCAGCAGGAAGTGCGGCGCAAGGGCATGGCCGACAATATCAAGCTGGGTTCCGGCGGGATCCGCGAAGTCGAGTTCATCGCCCAGGCTTTCCAGCTGATTCACGGCGGGCGCGACCTGAGCCTGCAACAGCGTCCTCTATTAAAGGTGCTGACCACCCTGGAGGGGCAGGGTTACCTGCCGCTCGCGGTGATCGCCGAGCTGCGTGAAGGTTACGAATTCCTGCGTTACACCGAGCACGCGATCCAGGCGATCGCCGACCGGCAGACGCAGATGCTGCCGGACAATCCACAGGATCAGGCGCGCATTGCCTTCATGCTGGGGTTTGCCGATTGGGCGGCGTTCCATGAGCGCCTGATGTATTGGCGCGGTCGGGTGGAGTGGCATTTCCGCCAGGTGATCGCCGACCCGGATGAAGACGAAGGCAACGAGTGCGAAGTGGTGGTCGGCGGCGAATGGCTGCCGCTGTGGGAAGAAGCCCAGGACGAAGAAGCGGCTTGTCGGCAGTTGCAGGAAGGCGGTTTCAATGACGCACCCAAGGCGCTCAGGGCGCTGGCCGGCCTGCGTGGCAGCCCGCAATTGCGAGCCATGCAGCGTTTGGGACGCGAGCGCCTCGATGCCTTTATTCCGCGCCTTTTGGCCCAGGCGGTGGAACATGCTGATCCGGACCTGGTGCTGGAGCGCGTGCTGCCGCTGGTCGAGGCGGTGGCGCGGCGTTCCGCCTACCTGGTGCTGCTCACCGAGAACCCTGGGGCCTTGCGCCGCTTGTTGACCCTGTGTGCCGCCAGCCCGTGGATCGCCGAGCAGATCACCCGCTTCCCGCTGCTGCTCGATGAGTTGCTTAACGAGGGCCGTCTGTTCAAGCCGCCATTGGCGCCGGAACTGGCCGCCGAGTTGCGCGAGCGCCTGACGCGCATCCCCGAGGACGATCTGGAACAGCAGATGGAGGCGCTGCGTCACTTCAAGCTGGCCCACCGTCTGCGAGTGGCGGCTTCGGAAATCGCCGGCAGCCTGCCGTTGATGAAAGTCAGCGATTACCTGACCTGGCTGGCCGAGGCGATCCTCGAGCAGGTGCTGGCCCTGGCCTGGCGCCAGACGGTGGCCAAATACGGCGCTCCGCAGCGCACCGATGGCACCTTGTGCGATCCCGGCTTCATTATTGTCGGTTATGGGAAAGTCGGCGGCCTGGAACTCGGGCATGGTTCCGACCTGGACCTGGTGTTCATCCATGACGGCGATCCGCAGGCGGAAACCGATGGCCCGAAACCGATCGACGGCGCGCAGTTCTTCACCCGCCTGGGCCAGCGGATCATTCACCTGCTGACCACCCAGACCAACTCCGGCCAGCTGTACGAAGTGGACATGCGCCTGCGGCCGTCCGGGGCGTCGGGCTTGCTGGTGAGTTCGCTGGGGGCGTTCGCCCGTTATCAGGAGAACGAAGCCTGGACCTGGGAGCATCAGGCGCTGGTGCGCGCCCGGGTATTGGTAGGTAGCCAGGATGTCGGCCAGGCCTTCGAGAAAGTGCGGGCTGCGGTGCTGGGGCGTGCCCGTGACCTGCCCAAGTTGCAGCAGGAGGTCAGCGAGATGCGGGCCAAGATGCGCGACAACCTGGGGACCAAGGCGACGGCCGCCGGAACCGCGGCAAATGCCTTCGAGGCCACGGCGCCGTTCGACCTCAAGCAGGACGCCGGAGGTATCGTCGACATCGAATTTATGGTGCAATACGCGGCCCTGGCGTGGTCGCAAGAGCACCCGTCATTGCTGCGCTACACCGACAATATCCGCATTCTGGAAGGTCTGGAGGAAGTCGGGCTGATGCCCGCGACCGACGCCAGTCTGCTGCGCGAGGTCTACAAGGCCTACCGTTCCGCGGCTCACCGCCAGGCCTTGCAGAACGAGGCCGGGGTCATCGCCGGCGACCAGTTCGCCAGCGAGCGACGGGAGGTATTGCGGATTTGGCGCGAGCTGGGGCTAAGCTAGGCAGCGTGCGCTGCGTTGCCACAAATGTATCCGGCGAGCCCTGTTGCGGTTCGTCCACAATGAGCTGGCGGTGAATGCCGCAGGGCTGGATTCTCGAGGCGGGGAGGCGTAAGCCTCCCCGGTTCGTTTTTGGAAACCACATGAATATTCTGATCGTTGGGCCCAGTTGGGTCGGTGACATGGTGATGGCGCAGACACTCTTCCAGTGCCTGAAACAACGCCATCCTCAGTGCGAGATCGACGTGCTGGCCCCCGAGTGGAGCCGTCCGATCCTGGAGCGCATGCCGCAAGTGCGGCGGGCCTTGAGCTTCCCGCTCGGCCACGGCGTGCTGGAACTGGCGACCCGCCGGCGCATCGGCAAATCCCTGGCCGGCCAGTACGACCAGGCCATCCTGCTGCCCAACTCGCTGAAGTCGGCGCTGGTGCCGTTCTTTGCCGGCATCGCGCAACGTACCGGCTGGCGTGGCGAGTTCCGCTACGGCCTGCTCAACGACGTGCGCACGCTGGACAAAGAACGTTATCCGCTGATGGTCGAACGCTTCATGGCGCTGGCTTACGAGCCAGGCGCCGAGCTGCCCAAGCCGTATCCGCGTCCCGACCTGCAGATCGACCCGGCCAGCCGCGAAGCGGCGCTGGCCAAGTTCGGCCTGACCCTGGATCGCCCGGTGCTGGCGCTGTGTCCGGGGGCCGAGTTCGGCGAGGCCAAGCGCTGGCCGTCCGAGCATTACGCCAAGGTCGCCGAGCTGAAGATCCGCGAGGGCTGGCAGGTCTGGCTGTTCGGCTCGAAGAACGATCACGTGGTCGGTGAAGACATTCGCGCCCGGCTGATTCCGGGGCTGCGCGAAGAATCGGTCAACCTCTGCGGCGGCACCTCCCTGGCCGAGGCCATCGACCTGCTGTCCTGCGCCGATTCCGTGGTGTCCAACGACTCCGGGCTGATGCACGTGGCGGCGGCGCTGAATCGCCCGCTGGTGGCGGTGTACGGCTCGACATCGCCGGGTTTCACCCCGCCGCTGGCCGACCAGGTCGAAGTCGTGCGCCTGGGCATCGAGTGCAGTCCGTGCTTCGATCGCACCTGCCGCTTTGGCCATTACAACTGCCTGCGCCAGCTGCTGCCAGACTCGGTGGACCAGGCCTTGCAGCGGTTGCAGGGCACCGCGGTCGAGGTTCGGTAAGTGCGGGTACTGTTGATCAAGACTTCCTCCCTGGGTGACGTGATCCATGCGCTGCCGGCGCTGACCGATGCGGCGCGGGCGATCCCCGGGATCAAGTTCGACTGGGTGGTGGAAGAGGGGTTTGCGGAAATCCCGACCTGGCACCCGGCTGTGGATAAAGTGATCCCGGTGGCGATTCGCCGCTGGCGCAAGAACATCTGGCAAACCATCAAGAGTGGCGAGTGGCGGCGCTTCAAGCAGAGCGTGCGTGCGACTCAATACGACTTGGTGATCGACGCCCAGGGCTTGCTGAAAAGCGCCTGGCTGACGCGCTACGTCAAGGCGCCGGTGGCCGGCCTGGACAAACAGTCCGCGCGCGAGCCCTTGGCGGCGCGTTTCTACTCGCGGCGCCTGGCCGTCGCCCGCGGCCAGCATGCCGTAGAGCGTGTGCGCCAGCTGTTCGCCGTGGCCCTGGGTTATGACTTGCCCCAGGGCCTGGGCGATTACGGCCTGAACGTCGAGAAGCTGGTGGAACTGCCGCGGCCCAAGCCGTTCGTGGTGTTCCTGCACGGCACCACCTGGGACACCAAGCACTGGCCGGAAGCCTACTGGCGCGAGCTGGCCGAACGCATGGGCCAGCTGGGCGTCGAGGTCAAGCTGCCGTGGGGCAACCCGGCGGAAAAGGCCCGGGCCGAGCGTATTGCCAAGGGCTTGGGCAACGCCACTGTGCTGCCGAAGCTGAACCTGGCGGGTGTCGCCAAGGTGCTGGCGCAAGCCCAGGCCTGCGTCGCGGTGGATACCGGGCTTGGCCATCTCGCAGCGGCGCTGGATGTGCCGACCATTTCCCTGTTCGGCCCGACCAACCCGGGCCTGACCGGTGCCTATGGCAAGGCGCAGATCCATATGGCCAGCGACTTCCCTTGCGCGCCGTGCCTGCAGAAAAAATGCACCTATCAACCGACGGCTGAAGATCAGCGGCGGTTCGACCTGAAACGCGAGTGGCCGTTGTGCTTCACGCGTCTGAATCCTGAGCGTGTCGCCAGCCGGCTGAGCAGGTTGTTACTGGCTGAGGAGCTGCGCTGATGCAATTGGCTTTTGTCCTTTATAAATACTTCCCGTTCGGCGGCCTGCAGCGGGATTTCATGCGCATCGCCCTGGAGTGCCAGAAGCGCGGGCACCAGATCCGTGTCTACACGCTGATCTGGGAAGGCGATGTACCGCCGGGTTTCGAAGTGCTGGTGGCGCCGGTCAAGGCGTTCTTCAACCATCGGCGTAACGAGAAACTCAGTGCCTGGATGGAGGCCGACCTGGCCAAGCGTCCGGTGGACCGCCTGATCGGCTTCAACAAAATGCCCGGGCTGGATGTGTATTACGCCGCCGACGGCTGCTTCGAAGACAAGGCGCAGAACCTGCGTCATTCGCTGTACCGCCGTTGGGGTCGCTACCGGCACTTCGCCGAATACGAGCGGGCGGTGTTCGCCCGGGACGCGAAGACTGAAGTGCTGATGATTTCCGAGGTCCAGCAGCCGCTGTTCATCAAGCATTACGACACCCCGGTGGAACGTTTCCACCTGCTGCCGCCAGGCATCGCCCAGGACCGTCGCGCGCCGGCCAACGCGGCGGAGATCCGCGCCGAATTCCGTCGCGAGTTCGCCCTGAAAGACGATGACTTGCTGCTGGTGCAGATCGGCTCCGGGTTCAAGACCAAGGGCGTGGATCGCAGCCTCAAGGCTGTGGCCGCCTTGCCGCCGGAGCTGAAGAAACGCACCCGGCTATTTGTAATTGGCCAGGACGACCCCAAAGTATTCCAATTGCAGAGCGCCGCATTGGGCCTGGGCGAGCATGTGCAGTTCCTCAAGGGGCGCAGTGATATCCCGCGTTTCCTGTTGGGCGCCGACCTGTTGATCCATCCGGCGTACAACGAAAATACCGGCACTGTGCTGCTGGAAGCGCTGGTGGCCGGCTTGCCGGTGCTGGTCAGCGCGGTCTGCGGTTATGCCCATTACATCGCCGAGGCCGACAGCGGCCTGGTGCTGGACGAGCCATTGGAGCAAGGACAGCTCAATCAATACCTGAACACCATGTTGACCGACGACGCTGCACGCGCGACCTGGAGCCGTAACGGCCTGGCGTTCGCCGAGACGGCCGACCTCTATAGCATGCCGCAGCACGCTGCGGATGTGATTCTGGCGGAGCAACACTGATGAAGTTGATTCTTGCCGAACCGTTCAAGACCCTTTGGGCCGGACGCGATGCGTTCGCCGAAGTCGAGCGTCTGGACGGCCAGGTCTACCGTGAACTCGAAGCCCGCCGTACCTTGCGTACCGAGGTGGCCGGCGAAGGGTTCTTCGTAAAGATTCACCGCGGTATCGGTTGGGGCGAGATCTTCAAGAACCTGCTCACCGCCAAGCTGCCGGTGCTCGGCGCGGGCCAGGAATGGCAGGCCATCCAGCGCCTGCAGGAAGCCGGCGTGCCGACCATGACCGCCGTGGCCTATGGCGAGCGCGGCAGCAACCCGGCCAACCAGCATTCGTTCATCGTGACCGAAGAGCTGGCGCCGACCATCAGCCTCGAAGACTTCAGCATCGACTGGGTCAAGCAGCCGCCGCAGCCCAGGCTCAAGCGCGCGCTGATCGCCGAAGTGGCGCGCATGACCGGCATGATGCACCGCGCCGGGGTCAACCATCGCGACTGCTACATCTGCCACTTCCTGCTGCACACCGACAAGCCGGTGACGCCCGATGACTTCAAGCTCTCGGTGATCGACTTGCACCGCGCCCAGACCCGTCCGGCAATCACCCGGCGCTGGCGCGACAAGGACCTGGCGGCGCTGTATTTCTCGGCCCTGGACATCGGCCTGACCCGGCGCGACAAGCTGCGTTTCCTCAAGGGTTACTTCCAGCAGCCGCTGCGGCAGATCCTGAGCGACGAGGCGGCGCTGCTGACCTGGCTGGAGGGCAAGGCCAACAAGCTGTACGCACGCAAGCAGCGGTACGGAGATGCGCTCTGATGGCGGGTTGGAACCTTGAACCTGGGTATCGGGAGCTGGCGCAGGACTTCGGCAGTCTGGATGCGGTCTTTGCCCTCAAGGGCGAACACCTGACCCGCGACCCGTTGTCGGAGGTCATCCGTGTCGAGCGCAACGGCATCAACTATTACGTCAAGCGCTACACCGGCGCCGGCAAGAATCTGCGGCGCTATCTGGGCAAGCCGCGGGTCAAGTCCGAGTGGCAGAACCTCAAGCGTTTCGCCAAGTGGGGCATTCCCACGGCGGAGGTGGTGGCCTGGGGCCTGGAACGTCGTGGCCTGGCCTACGACCGGGGGGCGATGATCACCCGCGAGCTGCCACGCACCGAAGACCTGTCGGTCCTGGCCGAGCGCAACGACCCGCTACTGGCCGATCGGGCCTGGGTGGACCGGGTCAGCCAGCAGCTGGCACGCTACACGCGGATCATGCATGAGCACCGCTTCACCCATAACGACTTGAAGTGGCGCAACCTGCTGATCGACGACGATGCCCGGCTGTACCTGATCGATTGCCCCAATGGCGATTTCTGGCGCGGTTTCTGGCTCAAGTACCGGATCACCAAGGACCTGGCGTGCCTGGACAAGGTGGCCAAGTATCATTTGTCCGCCACCCAGCGCCTGCGCTTCTATTTGCAGTACCGCCAGCGCACCCGGCTGAACGCCGCGGACAAGTGCCGTATCCGGCATGTGCTGAGATTTTTCGAGGGACGCGAATGACCGATTTCCTGGCGGCTCAGGACCGTGCGTTGCTGGAGCGCCACGGCCTCGACAGCTTCGACGCGTTGTGGGCCAAGCAGCTTGAGGCAGTGGACGAGCCCAATACCGACGGCGGTGGCTGGAGCAGCGTGTATCGCCTCGACCTGGAAGGCCACGGCTACTACCTCAAGCGCCAGAGCAACTACCTGACGCGGACCCTGCACCGGCCGTTCGGCGAGCCGAGCTTCGCCCGCGAATTTCGCAATATCAGCCGCTACCAGCAGTTGGGTATTCCGGCTTTGCAGGCGGCCTTCTTTGGCGAGCGCAAGGTGGCAGGCGAAACCCGGGCGATCCTGCTGACCCGGGCGCTGGATGGCTGGAACGACCTGGACTCGCTGCTGCAACAGTGGGCGCAGCTCAGCCCGGACCAGCACGCGGCGATCCTGCGGGCCTGCGGCCTGCTGGCGCGCCAGCTGCATGCGGTGCGTCAGGTGCACGGCTGTTTTTATCCCAAGCATATTTTTCTGCGGGCCACCGGCGACGGTTACCAGGCGCAATTGATCGACCTGGAAAAGACCCGTCCGCTGTTATTCGGCCAGCGTGATCGGGTCAAGGACCTGGAACCGCTGTTGCGTCGTGCCCCAGTCTGGAGTGAGGGCGATGTGCGTGCCTTGCTTGCGACCTATCTGGATCAGCCGCAGGACAGCTCGCTGGTCGATGTCTGGCTGAACCGCCTGAGTGCACGCCGCAGCCACAAGGAGACTCGTTGATGCGCCTGTCCGAACTCAAGCAGGCCGGCCGCGCGCCAAGCCTGCCGTTGAGCCTGGAGCTGGCCGACGCTGCTGGACCTGCGACGCTGCAGTTGCTCAGCCTGCTGCGGGTGCTGCCAGGGCAGCGTTATGTCGGCGCCGGTGTCTGGCGTGGGCGTCCGGTGCTGGCCAAGTTGCTGGTGGGCGCCAAGGCGGCGCGGCATTTCCAGCGTGAGCTGCAGGGTGTGCGCCTGCTTGAAGAACAAGGCATGACCACGCCGCTGTTGTTGGCCGACGGCCTGAAGGAAGGCGAGGGTGGCTGGCTGTTGTTCGAGTTCCTGGAAGGTTCCGAGAGCCTGGGCGATGCCTGGAAACAGGTGGAATCGTTGCCGGCGCTGGCCGATGAGCAGCAGGCGGTACTCGCCGAAGCCCTGGCCGCCATCGCCGAATTGCACAGCAAGGGCCTGTGGCAGGAAGACCTGCATCTGGACAACCTGCTGCGTCATCAGGGCAAGCTGTACCTGATCGACGGTGCCGGGATCTGCGTGGAACAGGCAGGCAAACCGCTGTCCCGGCAGAAGGTCCTGGAAAACCTCGGGGTGTTTTTCGCCCAGTTGCCCAAGAGCCTGGAGCCCTTCACCGAAGAGCTGCTGGTGCATTACCTGCTGAACAATGCCGAGCATGCCTTGCCGCTGGAAGCCTTGCAGAAGCAGGTGGACAAGGTGCGCAGCTGGCGCTTGAAGGATTTTCTCAACAAGATCGGTCGCGAGTGCACCCTGTTCAGCGTGCTGCGCGGTCCCTTCGCCTTGCGGGCGATTCGGCGCGAGGAAGAAGCAGCGATGCTGCCGGTGCTGGAACAGGCAGACGCGCTGCTGGACCGGGGGCACCTGTACAAGACCGGTGGCGCCGCCAGCGTCGGCCGGGTCGAAGTGGCGGGCCGCACCCTGGTGGTCAAGCGCTACAACATCAAGGGTTTTGCCCATTGGCTCAAACGCTTCTGGCGCCCCAGCCGGGCCTGGCATTCGTGGCAGGAAGGCAATCGCCTGGCATTCCTCGGCATTGCCACGCCCAAGCCGCTGGCCTTGCTGGAAAAGCGTTTCCTCTGGCTGCGCAGCCGGGCCTACCTGGTGACCGAATACCTGGCCGGGCCGGACATCATCGAGCGCTTCGCGCCCTATATCGACAGCGGCGCGGCTCCAGAGGCCGAGCTGCAGGCGCTGGACCGGCTGTTTGCCGAGTTGATTCGCGAACGCATCAGCCATGGCGACTTCAAGGGGCACAACCTGTTCTGGCAAGAGGATCGCTGGGCGCTGATCGACCTGGACTCCATGTGCCAGCATCACAGTCTCGGCAGCTTCGCCCCGGCCTACGCCCGCGACCGGGCGCGCTTCATGCGCAACTGGCCGCAGAGCAGCGCGCTGTATCAGGTCATCGACCAGCGCCTGCCTAAAACCGCCGAATCGTCCGTAGGCTAAGGCCTGTAGCCGCTGCCGCAGGCTGCGATCGAGCGCGAAGCGGTCGCGCTCTGGAGATCGCAGAAAGGCTCTTCGAGCCTTATCGCAGCCTGCGGCAGCGGCTACAGATCCCTCGCAAGCCATATTTGGCGCCAGCGCCCGGCGCTGAAACGTCAGGGATCATCCCGCGGCAGGTTTACGCTATAATCCCGCCCTTTAGCTGTTTCTCGCCCCTGGCGGGGAGCACATTAATTCCAGGCGCACGTCGCCTGCATGCAGACTTAAGAGGCTAGACCCCTGTGGCATTGACGATTCTTGGCCTGTCCGGCGCCCTTAGCCATGATCCTTCCGCAGCGCTGTACATCGACGGCAAGCTGGTGGCGGCTGCCGAAGAAGAGCGCTTCGTACGCGATAAACATGCAAAGAACCGCATGCCCTACGAATCGGCGAAGTTCTGTCTGGAACAGGCCGGCATCAAGCCTTCCGACGTTGACGTGGTAGCGATTCCGTTCGCGCCGATCAGCCTGTTCGGCAAGGCCCGCTGGCACTACGCCAAGCGTTACTGGTACGCCCCGGACCGCGCCCTCGACGCGATCCTGATGGGCAACCGTCGCTACAAGCGCTATCGCAACAAGATCGTCTGGTGCCTCGAGCAACTGGGCTTCGATCCGAAGAAGATCAAGATCGAGCCGGTCGAGCACCACCTGGCCCATGCTTCCAGCGCCTACCACTGCTCCGGCTTCAAGGAGAAAACCGCGATCCTCGGGATCGACGGCAAGGGCGAGTACGCCACGACCTTCTTCGGCTACGGCGAAAACGGCAAGATCCACAAGATCAAGGAATTCTACGATCCGGACTCCCTGGGCGGCCTGTATGGCGCGATCACCGAGTTCCTCGGCTTCGAGATGCTCGACGGCGAGTTCAAGGTCATGGGCATGGCGCCGTACGGCGATGCCAGCAAGTACGACTTCTCCCGCCTGGCCAGCTTTGAAAACGGCGAACTGGTGATCAACACCGATTACGCCAACGTCATCGGCCTGCGCCGCTATAAAGAGAAGGGCAAGGGTTTCTACTTCTCGCCGAAGCTGATCGAGTGGCTGGGGCCGAAGCGCGAAGGCGACATCGCCGACGAGCCGTACATCCACTACGCGGCCAGCATGCAGGCGCTGTTCGAGAAGCTGGCGCTGCAGATGATCGACCACTACCTGGGCGACATCCTCAAGGAAACCGGCAAGCTGGCCTTCGCCGGCGGCTGTGCGCTGAACGTCAAGCTGAACCAGAAGATCATCGCCCGTCCGGAAGTCAAAGAGCTGTTCGTGCAACCGGCGTCCGGCGATGCCGGTACCGCGGTCGGTGCCGCGGCCTATGTTTCCCACGCGCGCGGCGTGCCGGTGGAGAAGATGGAACACGTCTATCTCGGCCCGTCCTACAGCAACGAAGACGTGATCGCCGCCTGTGCCCGTCACCCGAACAAGCCGGCCTGGCGCCAGATCGACAACACCCCCGAGCGTATCGCCAAGATCATGGTCGACGGCAACCCGGTGGCCTGGTTCCAGGGCCGCATGGAGTTCGGTCCGCGTGCCCTGGGCGGTCGTTCGATCATCGGTTGCCCGAGCGCTACCGGCGTGGCCGACCGGATCAACGAGCAGATCAAGTTCCGCGAGCGCTGGAGGCCTTTCTGCCCGTCGATGCTCGACACCGTCGGTCCGCAGATGATCAAGGTCGATCACCCGGCGCCGTTCATGACCTTCACTTTCGAAGTGGCGGAAGAGTGGAAGACCCGCGTACCGGAAGTGGTCCACGAAGACGGCACTTCCCGGGCCCAGGTGCTCAAGCGCGAATACAACCCGCGCTACTACGACATGATGAAGGCCCTGGAAGTCCTGACCGGCAACGGCGTGTCGCTGAACACCTCGCTCAACCGCCGTGGCGAGCCGATGATCTGCTCGCCGACCGACGCCCTGAACATGTTCTTCGGCTCCGATCTGCAGTACCTGATCATGGAAGACATCCTGGTAGTCAAAGACGGCGTGGACCCTTATGACACGCTCGGCTGAGCGCCACGTCCTGCAGTTCTGCCACGGCTATGACGGGCCGTTCCTGGACTGTGCCCGGCAATACGCCAGCCTGTTCGCGGGCAGCGGTTATCGCGTGACCACGGTGTTCCTCACCGGGGTCGCCGATGCCGAGGTGGCCGATGGCTGCGCCAGCGACGAAGTGCTGTTCATGGAATACAGCTCCAAGGCCATCCGTGGCCTGAAGCTGGGGGCGATACGCGACCTGCGCAAGATCGCCGCGTCGCGCAACTTCAGCTTCTGCATCGCCCACCGTTTCAAGCCGATCTACATCGCATTGCTGGGCACCGCGTTGCCGGTGATTGGCGTGCATCACGCGTTTGGCGACTATCAGCGCGGCAGTCGCCGCCTGTTCGCCAACCTGTTCCGCAAGCGCCTGAGCCTGCTCGGTGTGTCCGATGCGGTGCGCGACGACATGCGCGGCTGCCTGCCGCAGTGGCCGGCGGCGCGGATCCAGACGCTGTACAACCGGATCGACGTCGAAGCCTTGCAAGCGACCCAGCTACCGAAGGCCGAAGCGCGCCGGGAGCTGGGGCTGTCGTCTTCCGCCTGGATCGTCGGCAATGTCGGGCGTCTGCACCCGGACAAGGATCAGGCCACCCTGCTGCGCGGGTTCGCCGCGGCCTTGCCGGGGCTGCCTCGGGAAAGCCAGCTGGCGATTCTCGGCAGCGGGCGCCTGGAGCAGAACCTCAAGGATCTTTCCCGCGAGCTGGGCATCGCCGACCGCGTGCTGTTCCTCGGCCAGGTCACAGAAGCCCGGCGTTTCTTCCGCGCTTTCGATGCCTTCGCCCTGAGCTCCGACCACGAGCCCTTCGGCATGGTGTTGCTGGAGGCCATGGCCGCCGGCGTGCCGCTGCTGGCGACGGCCTGTGGCGGGGCCAAGGAAGTGGTCGAAGGCGTCGGCATCCTGTTTCCGCTGGGCGATGCCGAGCATATGGCCCAAGGTCTGCAACACCTGGCCGGAATGGATGAGAACCAGCGCCTGCTGTGCGCCGAACTGATGTTCGAGCGCCTGCGCGAGCGATTCTCCGACCGCGCTGTTCGCGACGCCTTCTGGCGTCTGCCGCAAGTTACCGATCTGACCGCGAGGCCCTGATGCTCAATCGATTCCAAGGCTGGCGCGAGCGTGGCTGGTCGGTCGTCGACGCCTCGACTTATGCCGCCGCCTGGCAGCGTTTTGGCGGCAGCGTCGCCACCCATCCTTTGGTGGTGGAGCGCCTGGCGAACCTGGCAGGCATCCCGGTCCGCTACCTGGCCTGGGAACAGGCCGGCGAACTGCGGGCGGCGATCCCGACCTGGGGGCGCGACCTGGCGCTGTCCAAGGACGTGCTCAAACGCAGTGGCAAGAAAGGCCTGTTCGACCTGGGCAACGCCGAGCTGATCCTGCCGGCCGCACCTGACACCCAGGCCCCGCTGCGTCATCGCGGCCGTTACCTGTCGGCCTTGAACCAGGGCCGTTTCAGCACCCTCAAGCCCCAGGCCGAACAACTGGCCATGGCTCGCACGCCTGAGGAGCTGTCGAAGAAGTTTCGCTACAACCAGCGCCGCGAGCTGCGCCTGCTGGAAGAGGCGGGCGGCGTGGTGCGTCCGGTCGGCGAGTTCTCCAGCCAGGAGCTGGCGGCCATCTACTGCGATCTGTTCCAGCGGCGCTGGGGGTTCCCGGCCACCGGTGCCGAGCGCATGGCCGAAGTCATCGAGTTGCTGCGCGAGCTGCTGATCGGCTCGGTGATTTTCCTCAACGATGCGCCGATCGCCATTCAACTGGTGTACCGGGTCGAAGCGCCGGAGTGGATCAGCGTCGAATACATCAACGGTGGCGTCGATCCTGAAACCCGCGAATTCAGCCCTGGCAGCGTGTTGAGTTTCCTCAATACGCAAAGTGCCTGGGAACAGGCGCGGGCCATCGACAAGCCGCTGCGTTTTTCCTTCGGTCGCGCCGATCGCGAGTACAAGGATCGCTGGTGCAACCCCGTTCCGGTGTTCACGGTATGAATCAGCCACCGAGTCGCAAGCAACAGTTGCTCAAACGCCATCGCCGGCAGAAGCGCCTCGCTCTGCTGATTGGCCTGCTGGTACTGGTGGCCGTCGGTGTGCTGGTGGCCTGGTGGTTGCCGCTGCTGCTCGCGGTGCTGGCCTGGGTGGCCCATGAGGCCTGGTTCGCCGACCACCTGTTTTATTCGCCCCGGGACGATTATCAGTACAGCTTTCCGTTCGGCACCGAGCAGCCCAAGGTCCACCTGGACAAGGAGCGCCTGGTGCTGGACCAGGCGATCGACCTGGCGGGGGATGAAACCCTGATCCTCGCGGTAAAGGTCAGCAGCACCTGGCTGGGGCGCTTTTTCGACCCTTGCGTCTCTTTGGCGGGGCAGGATCGGCAGACATTCGAGCGCGGCGTGAACGGCTTGCGTTATCTCAACCTCAGCGGGCTGGCACGGCCTCTGGCCAGCGGCAAGCTGCAACTGCGCGGGCGTTTCTGCCGGGTGCACGGCGAGCCGCTGTTGTCGGTGTTCCGCGAGCCGGACTATCGCCACCAGCGGGTGATGGTCATCGCCCCCCATGCCGACGATGCAGAACTGGCCGCCTTCGGTCTGTACAGCCAGGCCGACGAAACCTGGATCGTCACGCTGACCGCGGGCGAGATCGAGGCCGAGCATTACCGGCAGATGGGCATGAACGGTGCCGATGCGGCGCGGATCAAGGGCCGGCTGCGGGCCTGGGACAGCATCGCGGTGCCGCGTTGGGCCGGGGTTGCCGAGGCGCGCTGTGTGCAGCTGGGGTACTTCTGCCTGCAACTGCCGGCCATGCAGGCAGCGCCGAATCGCCCTGTGGCGTCCCGCGAGGCCGAGCTGTCGGATATCCGCCTGTTCCGCCAGTTCAATCCGTTCCCTCTGCCAGCGGATGCCGATGGCGCGCCGACCTGGAACAACCTCTTGGCCGACCTGCGGGCGCTGTTGCTCAAGGCGCGCCCCGAGGTGATCGTGCTGCCGCATCCGACACTCGACCCGCACCCGGACCACCTCTGCGCCCAGCAGGCGGTATTGGAAGCGTTGCAGGGGCTGGAGTGGCAGCCGACTACCTTGCTCGGTTACGCCAATCACTTGCATGACAACGACCGTTGGCCGATGGGCGATTCGGGGGCGGGCATTGCCCTGCCACCGGTGTTCGACCCGGCCCAGGAGCTCAGGCCCTGCTGCTTGCCGCTGTCGGTCGAGCAGCAACGCGACAAGGCGATGGCCCTGGGCATGATGCATGACCTGCAGCCGCGGGCGCCGTTCAAGCGCCGCCTGCGCCGGGTCCTGCAGCGTGTGTTGGCCGGCCGCGCCGCTTCGCCTTATGGCGAGAACGAGTTTTTCCGCAAGGCGGTACGCCGGCATGAGCTGTTCTGGCGTTTGTAAATTGATATTGCATGACACCCTTTTGCCTGTCGGCCAGGGTAGTTTCGCTCTTTTGTCCGGTTGCTCACGGCTGCAAGGAAGATGATGAAGGTTCTATTTCTGGTGCAGAAAGAACAGCGGGCCATTCTGGACCGCCTGTACGAAGGCGTTGCCGCTCATTGCGAATGCGACCTGCGGTGGTTGAGCAGCGATGAGCAGCGCAACCTGCGTGGCTATTTCCGCCGTGAGGTGGAAGTATCGCGCTACGACCGTATCGTGTTCTTCCTGCGTTTCAAGCAGGAAATCCGCCAGGCGAGTTTCATCCGCAGCATTCCCAATCTGGTGATCCTCGAGCACGACGCCTACCAGAACTACATCCCTTGCAAGTACACCGGCAAGTTCAGCGCGCACTACCGCCGCCTGCCGTGGGCACGGGTGATCAGCTCGGGGTTCATGGTCAGCGAGCGCTTGCGCCAGGAAGGTTTCGACGCGATATTCGTGCCCAAGGGCTACGACCAGACCCTGCTGCAGGATCAGGGCCGCGAGCGGGATATCGAACTGGCATTCGTCGGCAGCACCAACAGCGTGGCCTACAGCGGGCGCAAGGCGCTGCTCGACGAACTTGGCCAGGTCGAGCCCCTGGTGGTGACGCGGACCAAGTCGGGCGAAGAGTATTGCGACACCCTCAACCGTATCCGCTTTTTCGTCAGTGCCGACGTCGGCATGGGCGAATACATGATCAAGAATTTCGAGGCCATGGCCTGTGGCTGTGTGTTGCTGGCATTCGACCAGGGTGAGGCGGAAAACCGCGCGCTGGGCTTGCAGGACCTGCACAACGTGGTCTTTTATCAGAACATCCCGCAATTGCAGGAAAAACTCGCCATGCTGCGCGCCGATCCGGCCCTGGCGCAGAGCATCGCGCGAAACGGCCGCGATCTGGCGGTCTCTCAGTTCAGCTTCGCCCGTATCGGGCAGCGTATTGTCGAGGAACTCCAGCCCGCATTGCGGCCTCGTGCACCCTTGAGCCTTATCGAGCGCGTACGCTCGAAGCTGGGTGTTTGACAGCGATCACTGAGCCCTTAATAGTGATCGCACTTTGTCGTAGGTGAGAATCAAGTGCAGTTTAGTCAAGAGAGTGACATCACCCTGGTGGTCACCAGTTGCGGTCGTCTGGACCTGCTCAAGCTCACGCTGGAGAGTTTCGATCGCTTCAACAGCGCGCCGATCCGCGAAGTCTTCATCACTGAAGATGCTGGCGACGAGCGGGTGCGCACGGCGGTGCCCGCCCATTGGAAAGATCACTGTACCTTCTTCGTCAACCGGCCGAAGCTCGGGCAATTGGCGTCGATCGACCTGGCCTACGAGCAGGTCAAGACCCCCTATATCTTCCATTGCGAAGACGATTGGGAGTTCTATCGCCCGGGTTTTGTCGAGGATTCGAAAGCGATTCTCGAGCAGCGCCCGGACATCCTGCAGGTCTGGTTGCGCAGTTATGCCCACGACCTGCGAGTCCATAGTCCCTACATCCACTTGGGTGCCCGCGAGTTGATCGGTGGTGTGCCTTGTTATCCGCTGATCTCCGATAAACCCGAGTGGCAGAGCTTCTCCCTGAACCCGGGCTTGCGCCGGATGGCAGAGTATCGACTGTGCGCGCCTTTCGCCGGGCACGGAGGCGAGAAAGCGCTGTCCAAGCGCTATGCTGAGCTGAACCTGACGGCTGTCAGCCTGGAAGGCGACGCGGTGCTGCATACAGGCTTCGGTCTGCATGTGGAGACTGCCGCCGAGCGGCAGCGTAAGGCTCGGCGCAGTCGTCGCGAGCAAATCAAGCTTGTTCTAGTCCTGTTGGTTGGAGTCGGTATTGGCTGGTTTATCAATTAGTTCTACCGGTTTCACTTTTCCGAATACCGCGAAAGGGCTATGTGCCCAATGAGCATTCTCAACGTCATGTGGGCAGGCGGCAGTGCATTTGCCTCCGTTCACAAGGTTCACCAGCAGATCCTCTCTCAGGCCGAGCCAGGCACTGTGGTCAAGACCTGGCTGCTGCAAGGCTCGTCCACCGGATGCGTTGCCGAAGTGGGGGAATGTCGGGAGTGGAACCTGTCGTCGGTGCGCCTGAAGGGCAAGCATTTCTGGCGCTTGCTCAAACCCTGGCTGCGGGCCCGCTTTCGCAAGGCTCTGCAGGAGACTGATGCCCAGGTGCTGTTGCTCGATGGCCTGGGGGTGGCGCGTACCTTGTTGCCGGTCCTCAAGTCATTGCCGCACATGCGTGCGGTGGTGGTGATCCACGGCTCCACGCGCTTGCACCGCAAGGATCAGCAGCTGTTCCGGCAGTTCCCCGCCTCGCAGCTGACGCTCGCGGCCGTTTCGCAGACCCTGGCGTCTTCCCTCGAATACGATTTGCAGATGCCAGTGACGGCCTTGCGCAGCGCGTTCGACCCGCAGGAGTTCAATGCAAGGCTGCTGCCGCGTGCCGAGGCCCGGGCCACCCTCGGCCTGCCCGTGGACGATGTTCCGGTATTCGGCGCGGTCGGCCGTCTGGTGGACGATAAAGGTTTTGCTTGCCTGCTGGAGGCTTTCGCCAAGGCCTTGGCGAGCCGGCCGGAGATGCGTCTGGTGATTATCGGCGAGGGCTCGAATCGCACAGCGCTCGAGGCCCGCATCAACCAGCTGGGCCTGCAGGACAGGGTTTCGCTGCCTGGACATCTGAAGCATGCGGCGATGCTTTACAAGGCATTCGACTGGGTGGCCATCCCGTCGCTGGACGAGGGCCTGGGGTTGATCCTGCAGGAAGCCGTGATGTCCGGTGTGCCGGTATTGACCAGCGATTTGCCAGTGTTCCGTGAGCAGTTGGCTGAAACCGGGCGTTATGCGCCGGTGAATGATACCGACGCCTGGCAGGAGGCCATTTTTCAGGCCCTCGGCCTGCCCGCCCAGAGCATCGCGGCGGATCAGTACGCTGCTCTGGCCCCCGACCTGGCCTGGCAGCGCTTCAGCCAGGCCGCTACCTCCCTGTTGTCATGCCGAAAGTAGGGCCTGTTCCAGCGCTTGTATCGGAAAGCTCCCGTTCAGCTTCTCCCGGGCAATATAACGGGCGAAATGTTGCAGGTTGCGTTTGACCAGATGGCGCGGCAATGGTCCGCGGAAAAAACGCATGTCGGCCACATCGATCAGGCCGAAGCGGTTATCCGGGGTGATGACGATGTTGCCCAGGTGCAGCGAGCGAAAGTAGATCCCCGAGTTGTGCAGGCTGCGAATCAGCTCGACCAGGGCCGGCAAGGTCTGTTGCCAGTCGAAGCCTTCCTTGCTGGCGACCTGACGCAGGGTTTCGCCTGGCAGCGGTCGGTAGAGCACCGCGGTCATGCCGGGTTGTTCCAGGCGGTAGAAGTCCAGAACCTGCAGCGTGGGAACGCCGAGTTGTTCCAGGCGCGCGGCGTTGTCGATGAAGCGCCTCGAATAGGGCCGAAACAGGGCGGATGAAAAAAGACGCTTGCGCCGAAACAGTTTCAGAATATTCCCATCCTGCAGCAGGTAGACTTTCGGGCCGTAACTGTCGGCCTCCAGAATTCTGGCGCCTTCAATCATCTGATTCAAAGTGGCTTGGGGAAGCCGGGAGCATTGCATCGTAGGAAGCCTTGTCGAAGTGGCGGGCACAGTGGCGGGCAATGATGCCGAAAAGTTGCTGTTTTAACCATGCCGGGTTGGTTGGTGAACCATTTAGGAGCGAGTAGATGCAGGCCACACGTTGGGCGCAAGTATGGATGACAATCGGGTTGCTATGGTTTTTGCTGGCCATCGCACTGGCGCCCACCAACAAGCTCTACCAACAGGGGCTGGTGGCCTTTTTGTGGTTGCCGGCGATGATTCTGGCCTGGCCCGCGCGTCAACGCCTGGTTGAATGGTGGCATGCCCAACGCTGGCTTGGCCTGGCGTTGCTGGGGTTGGCGGTATGGGGGCTGGTCAGCCTGCTATGGACGCAGGCGGCGGACCCATCGCGTGAGGCCAAGCGCCTGCTGTACATCGTAGTGTTCCTGCTGTTCTTCCCGGTTTTCGCCAATGCCCGGACTGAGCGGGTGATTCGCGTCATGCAGTGGGGCGGACTGGGGCTGGCGGTGACGGCGCTGATGGCCATCATCCAGTTCTACTGGATCAATGGAAATGTCTGGTGGGCACGCCTTGTGGGATTGGGTGAGCTGGCGCATCCGATCCTGGGTGGTTATGTCATCGGCCTGGCCGCCATCTGGCTGCTGCACTGGGTGCCGCGTACTCGCGCCCTTCAAGCAGTGTGGCTGGTGGCGTTGGCGGTGCTCGGTGGGTTTGTCGTGCTCTGCCAGAGCCGCGGTGCTGCCCTGGCCCTGTTCCTGACCGTGCTGGCGATGCCGATCTGGTGCCGTGACCGACTCAGCCGAATTTTCGCGGCGGCAGCATTGCTGCTGGCAATGTCGGCGTTCTGGTTTCTCGAGCCTTTGGTCCTGGCGCGTGGCGTTTCCTTTCGCCCGCAGATCCTGATGGCCAGCCTGCAGATGATCGCCGAACATCCATGGACAGGCCTCGGCCTGGGTTCAGGCTATAGCGTGCATGCCGAAGGGCAGGCTTTCGATCATGCCCATAACCTGTTCAGCCACATTGCCATCGAACTGGGGATCCCCGGGCTCTTGCTCTGGGTCGTGGCCTGGTTTGCAGCGCTGCGCGAAGCCTGGCGCGCCCGTGAAACGCTCTATGGCCGGGGCGTCATCGGCATCTGGCTGTTCTCCTTCCTGGCCATGCAGTTCGATGCCGCCAGCCTGACCGGAACCCCTCGCGCCGAATGGTTCATCAGTTGGCTGCCGATCGGTCTGGCTACTGTTTTGGTCTGGGCGCGGGGCAGTCACACAGGCTGTGATAAAATCCCGCGTTCCTCCTAAACAGTGAGCTCGACGATGAGTGACGCACCGCGTAAAGCGGAACAGGACTCCAGCCTGAAAATCTATTTTCGGCTGTTGGGGTATGTAAAACCCTACATTGGCATTTTCCTGCTGAGTATCGTGGGCTTCGTGATATTTGCCTCCACCCAGCCGATGCTGGCGGGCATTCTCAAATATTTCGTCGACGGCTTGAGCAACCCCGAAGCGGTGCTCTTCCCCAACGTTCCCTATCTGCGCGACTTGCAGCTATTGATGGCGGTGCCGCTGCTGATCATCCTGATCGCGGCCTGGCAGGGGCTCGGCTCCTTCCTCGGCAACTACTACCTGGCGAAGGTTTCCCTGGGGTTGGTGCATGACCTGCGGGTCGAGCTGTTCAACAAGCTGCTGGTGCTGCCGAACCGCTACTTCGACACCCACAACTCCGGGCATCTGATTTCCCGCATCACCTTCAACGTCACCATGGTCACCGGTGCCGCCACCGACGCCATCAAGGTGGTGATTCGTGAAGGCCTGACGGTGGTGTTCCTGTTCGTCTACCTGTTGTGGATGAACTGGAAGCTGACCCTGGTGATGCTGGCGATCCTGCCGTTGATTGCGGTCATGGTCGGCAGCACCAGCAAGAAATTCCGCAAGCAGAGCAAGAAGATCCAGGTGGCGATGGGCGATGTGACCCACGTGGCCTCCGAGACCATTCAAGGCTATCGCGTGGTTCGCAGCTTCGGTGGCGAAAGCTACGAGCAGCAGCGTTTCGTCGACGCCAGCCAGAGCAACACCGACAAGCAGCTGCGCATGACCAAGACCGGTGCGGTCTACACGCCGATGCTGCAGTTGGTGATCTACTCCGCCATGGCGGTGCTGATGTTCCTGGTGCTGTTCCTGCGTGGCGATGCCACCGCGGGCGACCTGGTGGCCTACATCACCGCGGCGGGCCTGCTGCCCAAGCCGATTCGCCAGCTCTCGGAAGTCAGTTCGACCATCCAGAAAGGCGTGGCGGGCGCGGAAAGCATCTTCGAACAGCTGGACGTCGAGCCTGAGGTCGATCGGGGCCAGGTCGAGCGTGAGCGCATCGAGGGTCGCCTGGACGTGCGCAACCTGAGCTTCACCTATCCGGGCACCGACCGTGAAGTGCTGAAGGACATCAGTTTCTCCGCGGCTCCCGGGCAGATGATCGCGCTGGTCGGCCGCTCCGGCAGCGGCAAGTCGACCCTGGCCAGCCTGATTCCACGCTTCTATCACCATGAGACGGGGCAGATTCTCCTCGATGATGTGGAGATCGAGGATTACCGTCTGCGCAACCTGCGCCGGCATGTGGCCCAGGTGACCCAGCATGTGACCCTGTTCAACGACAGCGTGGCCGCCAACATTGCTTATGGCGATCTGGCCGGGGCGCCGCGGGAAGATATCGAGAAGGCGGCGGCGGATGCCTATGCCATGGATTTCATTTCGCAGCTGCCCGAAGGCCTGGACACCCAGGTCGGCGAGAACGGCGTGCTGCTCTCCGGCGGTCAGCGCCAGCGTCTGGCAATTGCCCGGGCCCTGTTGAAAAATGCGCCGTTGCTGATTCTCGACGAAGCCACCTCGGCCCTGGATACCGAGTCCGAGCGGCATATCCAGGCGGCCCTGGACAAGGTGATGAAGGGGCGCACCACCCTGGTGATCGCACACCGCCTGTCGACCATCGAGAAGGCCGACCTGATTCTGGTCATGGACCAGGGGCGGATCGTCGAGCGCGGCACCCATGTCGACCTGCTGGCGCAGAACGGCTACTACTCGCGCCTGCATGCCATGGGCCTGGACGAGCCTGCGTCCGAAGGCATTGCCTGACCGAGCTTCAGGGTGGGCACTGCCCATCCTGGAACGACCCCGGCGTGCAATGCGCCGGCCGGTCTTTGTATCCCGCCCCTTACAGTCTTGACCAAGCCTAAATAATTCCGCGTCTCGTGCTTGTTATGGTTCCAGCCTCAATCGTCGACTGAATCGAGGGGGCCAACCCCGTCGCGCGGGTACTGGAATGCTGCAACGTTATCTGTGGAAGTTATTGCCCAAGTCGCAACGGGCCTTCTTGCTTGGGCGCCTGTCTGTGGTGGACCGGCAGGTGGTGAACAAGGTCATGTCCGCCAACGTCCGTTTTCCGGAGCCGTTCCGTCAGCACGGTTGTGTGTTCATCCATGTGCCCAAGTGCGCGGGCAGCAGCCTGTGTTCGGCATTGTTCGATGGCTGGACGCCAGGCCACCTGCCTCTGTACTGGTACGAGCAACAGTTTCCCCAGCAGTTCGCCGGCAGCTTCAAGTTCGCCGTGGTCCGCGATCCCCTGGAACGAGCCTATTCGGCCTATGCCTTCCTGCGTGGCAACGAACTCAGTCGCCGCGACCAGGCCGCCCAGCGGCTGGTCAGCCACTATCGCGATTTCGACGATTTTGTCGGACGCTGGCTGCACCCGGAAAATATCCACAAGCAACTGCACTTCGCCCCGCAGACCGACTTCCTGGTGGATTCCATGGGGCGCCTGAACATGGACTTCATCGGCTATCAGGAGCACCTGCAGCGCGACTATCAGTTGCTCAGCGAGCACCTGGGCGTGAGCAGGTCCCTGCCGCACCTCAACGAATCGCGGCAGCGGCACCAGGCGCCTGCCCGGGAGTTCTGCTCGGTACGCACCCGGCGGCTGGTGCGTCGAGCCTACCAGCGCGACTACGAGATGCTCGGCTATGAATGAACCCCTGCCGGCGCATTGCCCGCGACCGGATATCCGCCCCTGCAGCCTGTCCCTGACCGCTGCCGAGCGGGCGGCGCTCAAGCAGCAGCGTCCGTGTTGCATCTGGCTGACCGGTTTGTCCGGCGCCGGCAAGTCGACCCTGGCCAACCTGCTGGAACTGCGCCTGAACGGGCAGGGCCTGCACACCTTTGTCCTTGATGGCGATAACGTGCGTGGCGGCCTGTGTCGTGACCTGGGCATGGGCGCCGAGGCACGCAAGGAAAACATCCGGCGCCTGGCCGAGGTGGCGAGGTTGATGGTGGAGGCGGGGCTGATCGTGATCGTCTCGGCAATTTCACCGTTTCGCGCGGAGCGCGCCGCTGCCCGGGCCTTGTTCGCGGCAGACGAATTTCTCGAGGTGTACGTGAGTACATCCTTCGCTGTCTGTGCCCAACGCGACCCCAAGGGCCTGTATCAGGCGGCGAGTGAAGGGCGTATCCAGGACTTCACCGGGCTCGACAGCCCCTACGAAGCGCCGCTTTATCCCGACTGCGAGATCGATACCGAAACGGTCGGGCTGGCCTGTGCGACAGACCGGCTCATGGCGCTTTTGCTCAATAAATGAACAGTTTGCGGCGATCGCGAATACTCGTGCAGCGGTAGAACTAGGCAGCGTTCACCCTGTGTTAATATCGCGCCCCTGTTCATTTTGTATGTGGGTTGCTCCATGAAGTTGTCCATGCCGCGATTCGATCAAGCCCCTGTCTTGGTGGTCGGCGATGTCATGCTCGACCGTTACTGGCATGGTGGTACCTCACGGATTTCCCCTGAGGCGCCGGTACCGGTAGTCAAGGTCGAGCAAATCGAGGACCGCCCGGGCGGTGCCGCGAACGTTGCCTTGAACATTGCCGCGCTCGGCGCACCGGCCTCGCTGGTCGGCGTCACCGGTGACGACGAGGCTGCCGACAGTCTCTCCAACAGTCTTGAAGGGGCGGGCGTCCGCGCCTTGTTCCAGCGCATTGCCCATCAGCCGACCATCGTCAAGCTGCGGGTCATGAGTCGGCACCAGCAATTGCTGCGTATCGATTTCGAAGAACCTTTCGCCACCGACGCCCTGGCATTGGGCGCTGAAGTCGACCAGTTGCTGGACGGCATCAAGGTGCTGGTGTTGTCCGACTACGGCAAGGGTGCCCTGAAGAACCATCAGGCGTTGATCCAGGCCGCGCGTGCCCGTGGCATCCCGGTGTTGGCGGACCCGAAAGGCAAGGACTTTTCGATTTACCGCGGCGCCAGCCTGATCACCCCAAACCTCAGCGAGTTCGAAACCATAGTCGGCGGCTGCGTCGACGAGCACGACCTGGTCAGCAAAGGCGCGAAGCTGATGCACGACCTGGAGCTGGGTGCCTTGCTGGTGACTCGTGGCGAGCACGGCATGACCCTGCTGCGTCCCGATCACCCGGCGCTGCACCTGCCAGCCCGGGCCCGTGAAGTGTTCGATGTGACCGGTGCCGGCGATACGGTGATTTCCACCCTGGCGGCGGCAATCGCGGCGGGCGAAGAGCTGCCGCACGCGGTGGCCCTGGCCAACCTGGCTGCCGGCATCGTGGTCGGCAAGCTGGGTACCGCGGCCATCAGCGCACCGGAACTGCGTCGCGCGATCCAGCGTGAAGAAGGTTCCGAGCGTGGTGTGCTGAGCCTCGACCAGCTGCTGCTGGCGATCGACGATGCGCGTGCGCACAAAGAGAAGATCGTCTTCACCAACGGCTGCTTCGATATCCTCCATGCCGGGCATGTGACCTACCTCGAACAGGCGCGGGCCCAAGGCGATCGCCTGATCGTGGCGATCAACGACGATGCCTCGGTCAGCCGCCTGAAAGGCCCTGGTCGTCCGATCAACAGCGTCGACCGGCGCATGGCGGTACTGGCCGGCCTGGGCGCGGTGGATTGGGTCATCAGCTTTCCCGAGGGCACGCCGGAAAACCTGCTGGCCCAGGTCAAGCCGGATGTGCTGGTCAAAGGCGGGGATTACTCGGTCGACCAGGTGGTCGGCGCCGATATCGTCAAGGCTTATGGCGGCACAGTGAAGGTGCTGGGGCTGGTGGAGAACAGTTCCACCACGGCCATAGTCGAGAAGATCCGCAAGACCGAATAAGGCTTGCTACCAAGCCGCCGACTCCTGCGAAAGTTGGAGTGGGCGGATTGGCAATCAACGTTGCCGGCTGGCCTTGGCCGGGACGATCTTGCGCAATATCTGCCGTGCCTTGCCGGTAAGGCGCTGGAGCTTGGAGTCCTTCTCCGGCGCGCTCAATCCCTGCAGCTTCAGCCAGTCTTTCCAGCGAATCCGCTCGTCACGCACCAGCCAGCCCTGCTGCTGGGCGAAGCTTTCGGCCAGATACAGGCCGCGGGTACTCGCCGGGTGCAACTGATCCTTCTTCAACGTATAGAGCTCGGCGCACGGCTGCCCGTCCTTGAGCGGCATCAGGTACAGGTCCGGGCGCTTGCGGTCCAGGCGCGCCACCAGTTGATCGCCTTCCAGGCGTTCGTCGACATGGAACAGGCTCAGGGACTTGGCTTCTTTCGGCACGTCCAGGCGCAGGTCATAAATCAGCTGCAGCGACGCGGTGGGCAGGTGCACATAAGCTCGCGGCCGTTCCAGCAGATGCAGGTTGGCGCAACGTACCGGGCGTGCCGCGCCCGACAGCGGCGTCAGGCGAAAGGGCAGGGCTTCGCGATAATGCAGGGCCGCCGAGTAGGGCGCTGGTAGCCAGGTATCGTTGAAGCGTCCGCTGAGCCAGCCTTCCGGGGTTTCCAGCAGGCATTCCTCGGCGATTTCCTGGATGGCGGTATGCAGCGGCAGGTTCAGTTCATGGGCCGGGACGTAGCCGGAAATCAGCTTGAGCACCACATCGCCGCGGTCCTGTCGGCGCTGGCGGACCAGCACCCAATAGTCGCGATTCTGCCAATGCAGGGTCAGGCGGACCGAGACGCCGAGGTTGGCCAGCTCCAGGGCGAAGCGTTCGGCGTCGGCCACCGTGACCGGACGCCGCCGCTGCAGGGTCTGCGCAAAGTTCAGCGGCATGCCGACGCTCTGGTAGCTGAGGCCTTCGGGCGTCGCTTCGACGAACAGCGGCAGGGTCTTGAAGTTGCTGGGGTTCTTTCTTATGAGCGTACGCGGCATGTCGGCTCCTTCTTGCGTCGGGGTCGGCCGCGTGGGCGGCATCAGTTTTTGCGCAACACCTGCGCGACAGTGGCGACATTATGGGCCAGGTGCAACGGATTGATGGTCCCGACAATAGCACTGGCGACGCCCGGTTGATCGAACAGCAGTTCGAAGCTGGCGCGAACCGGGTCGATCCCCGGGCTCAGGCACACATGGCCACTGGCCAGGGCTTTTTTCACCAGAATGCCCTTGCCGTGGGCTGCGGCGTAATCGATGACGGCTCTCTCGTTCTGTTCGTTCAGATTGTAGGTGACCATGGCGCAGTCGCCTTGTTCCAGGGCCTTCAGACCCCCTTCGACGGTTTTCCCGGAGAAGCCGAAGCCACGGATCTTGCCTTCCTGCTTGAGTTCGGCCAGCGTCTGGTACACCTCGCACTGCTCGAGGATGTGCAGATCATTGCCGTCGGAATGCACCAGCACCAGGTCGATGAAGTCGGTTTCCAGGCGCTGCAGGCTGCGCTCCACCGACAGGCGGGTATGCGCGGCGCTGAAGTCGTGGCGCGACAGGCCGTTTTCGAACTCTTCGCCGACCTTGCTGACAATCACCCAGTCCTGGCGTTGCCCGCGCAACAGCGGGCCCAGGCGCTCCTCGCTGCGACCATAGGCCGGCGCGGTATCGATCAGGTTGATGCCCAGGTCGCGGGTCAGTTTGAGCAGCATGCGGGCTTCGCTGTCATCCGGAATCTGGAAGCCGCTGGGGTATTTCACCCCTTGGTCGCGCCCGAGTTTCACGGTGCCCAGGCCTAGTGGGGAGACCAGCAGCCCGGTGTTGCCGAAGGGGCGATGCAGGTCGTGCAGGGTCGCTTGGCTCATGGCAGCAGTTGCTCCCAGGCCGGTTGGGCGATGGCGGGTTTCGGCAGCTCCGGCAACGGGGTTGCGGGGCCTGGCTTGATGCCGTCGCGCTCGAGGGCGGCGAACACCCGGTCGGCGAAATCCGGGGCCAGGGCCAGCTTGGTCGGCCAGCCGACCAGCAGGCGGTCCTGCTCGGCGAGGAAGGCGTTGTCCGGGCGAGTCAGGCCCGATTGTGCGGGTTCGGCCCGATCCACTCGCAGGGTGGCCCATTGCGCCTGGCTGAGGTCGACCCATGGCAACAGGTTGCTGAGTTCTTTCTGGGCAGCGGCAATCTGCGCCGCCGGTTCGCGTGCCACGCCTTCGGCTTCGGCGATATCGCCGCCGAGGTACCAGACCCATTGGCCGTCGGCCGCCGGGTGGGTGGTCACGGTGATGCGCGGTTTTGGCCCGCCGCCCAGGCAGTGGGCGTACAGCGGTTTCAGGCTCGGGCCTTTGACGATCACCATGTGCAGCGGCCGGCGTTGCATGGCTGGCTGGCTCAGGCCGAGGCTGCTCAGCAGTTCGGCATTGCCGGCACCGGCGCTGAGGACGATGCGTTGCGCGCGGATTTCCCGGTCATCGACCCGCAGGCCCAGCAATTGCCCGTTTTCCAGCACGGGCGCGATCTTCTGCCCGGCCAGCAGGCTGTCGCCACCCAGTTCGGCCAGGCGCCCGATCAGGCTCGGCACGTCCACCACCAGTTCGGCCAGGCGATAGACCTTGCCCTTGAAACGACGGTCCTGCAGGGCCGGCGGCAACTGGTCGCCCTTGACCTGATCGACGCGGCCACGCACGGCCTTGCTGGCGAAAAAGCTGGTGAGGTTGCCGGCCAGGGTGCCGGGGGACCACAGATAATGGGCCTCGGACAGCAGGCGCACGCCGGACAGGTCCAGCTCGCCGTTGCCGGCCAGGGCCTCGCGCCAGCGGCGCGGCATGTCGGAGATGGCTTCCGAGGCGCCGGTCAGGGCGCCGTGCAGGGCATATTTGGCGCCGCCGTGAATGATTCCCTGAGACTTGACGCTTTGTCCGCCGCCGAGGCTGGCGCTCTCCACCAGCACAGTGGAAAAGCCCTGGCGACGCAGGCGGGCGTTCAGCCAGAGGCCGGCGACTCCGGCGCCGACAATCAGCACGTCGGTGGAAATAACGGATGGCATGCAGCGACCTCGGAGAACAAATCGAAGGCGCAAGTTTCAAGCCTCAAGCTTCAAGCTGCAAGCGTGACGCTCTCTTGCCGCTTGAAGCTTGCCGCTTGCCGCTGCTTTTTTAATGCCCGGCAGTCTTCGAAAACAGCTGGATCACCACCACGCCCAGGACGATCAGGGCCATGCCGAGCATCGCCGGGATATCCAGTTTCTGCCCGTAGAGAAACAGCGCGGCCACGCTGACCATGACAATGCCCATGCCGGCCCAGACCGCGTAAGCCACGCCCACCGGCACGGTGCGCACCACCAGGGTCAGCATCCAGAAGGCCACGCCGTAACCGACGATGATCAGCAGCAGCGGCAGGGGAGTGCTCAGGCCTTTGACCGCTTTCATCGAAACAGTGGCGATCACTTCGGCGCAGATGGCGATGGCCAGGTAGGTGTAAGCGTTCATGGGAGAGTCCTCGTGTTTGGGCTTGCTTGATGAGGTCGGCATTCTAGAGATTGTGCAGATGGGGTAAAGTCATTACCTATCTGTTTTGAAGATGGGTTGGCTCATGAATGTGCAGTGGAATCTGGAGCAGATGCGGCTGTTCGTCAGCGTCGCCGAGCAGCGTTCGTTTTCCGCGGTGGCCCGTGACCAACACAAGGCGCAATCGGCGGTCAGCAGCGCGATTGCGCTGCTCGAGGCCGATCTCGGCGTGCTCTTGTTCGAGCGCAGCAGCGGTCGCCAGCCCAAACTCACCGAGGCGGGGCGTGCCTTGCTCGCGGAGGCGCGGGAAGTGCTGCGCCAGTGCGAGCGCTTGAACGGGCGGGCGCTGGCGTTGATGCGGGGTGAGGAGGCGCGCTTGCGGCTGGCGCTGGACGAGGCGATGCCTTTCCAGCCGGTGCTCGATAGCCTTGAGGCGTTGTCCGAGCGCTTCCCCAGTCTTGAGGTCCAGCTGGCCAGCAGCGCCCAGGGTGACGTGGCGCGCAAACTGCTGGAGCGTCGGGCCGACCTCGGTTTGCTGTTCCACCATGAGCAGATGTCCGAGGCCCTTGAGCGACGGGCCCTGGGCAGCGTCGAGATGGTCACGGTGTGCGCGGTCGGGCATCCGTTGGCTGGGGAGAAGCAGGTGGACCGTCAGCAACTGGGGCGTCATCGGCAGTTGCTGATTTCCCCGCAGTTGAGCACTTACCCCAGTGGCGAGCAGCTCAGCCCGCAAGTCTGGCGCGCCGACAGCTTCTACGCGATGGCCGAGCTGTTGATGCGCGGCCTGGGCTGGGCCTGGCTGCCAAGGCATGTGGTGCAGTACCCGGCCTACCAGAACCAGATGGTCGAGTTGGCCAGCGAGTGGACCCCGCCGGCGCTGGTGGTGGAACTGGTCTGGCGTCGCGATGAACCCTTGGGGCCGGCGGCGCATTGGCTGGCGGAGCGTTTTGCCGTGCACTTGCGGGCGATTGGCTGAAAAAGCCGATAAACTCCGCCGCCATGAATAGAACTCTCTACACCGCGCTGTTTTACCTGGGGCTGCCATTGGTGGCGATTCGTCTGTGGCTGCGGGCGCGCAAGGCGCCGGCCTATGCCAGGCGGGTTGGCGAACGTTTTTCCTGGGGCCTGCCGGCGATGCAGCCAGGCGGTATCTGGGTGCACGCGGTGTCGGTGGGCGAGAGCATCGCTGCCGCTCCGATGATCCGTGCCTTGCTGGCGCGTTATCCACAGCTGCCGATCACGGTCACCTGCATGACCCCCACTGGCTCGGAACGTATCCAGGCGTTGTTCGCCAACGAGCCACGCATCCAGCACTGCTACCTGCCCTACGACCTGCCTTGCGCCGCCGCGCGTTTCCTCGATCGGGTCCGGCCGAAGCTGGCGGTGATCATGGAAACCGAGTTGTGGCCCAATCACATTCACCAGTGCGCCAAGCGCGGCATTCCCGTGGCGCTGGCCAACGGGCGGTTGTCGGAGCGCTCGGCCCGAGGTTATGGCCGGTTCAACAAACTGACCGCGCCCATGCTCGCGGAAATGAGCCTGTTCGCGGTGCAGACCGAAGCCGAGGCCGAGCGTTTTCGCCAACTGGGCGCGCGACCGGAAACGGTCGAGGTGACGGGCTCGATCAAGTTCGACCTGAGCATCGACCCGCAACTGCTGGAGCGCGCCAGCGAGCTGCGCGAGCAATGGCAAGCCGGCGAGCGCCCGGTGTGGATCGCCGCCAGTACCCATGAGGGCGAAGACGCCGTGGTGCTGGACGCCCATCGCCAACTGCTGGCCAGCCACCCGGATGCCTTGCTGATTCTGGTGCCGCGTCATCCGGAGCGGTTCAATTCGGTGTTCGAGCTATGCCGGCAGCAGGGCTTCGCGACTATTCGCCGCTCCAGCGCCGAGCCGGTCAGCGCCAGCACCTCGGTGCTGCTGGGCGACACCATGGGCGAGCTGCTGTTTCTTTATGCCCTGGCGGACAGCGCTTTTGTCGGCGGCAGCCTGGTGCCCAATGGCGGCCACAACCTGCTGGAGCCGGCGGCCCTGGCCAAGCCGGTGCTGAGCGGGCCGCACCTGTTCAACTTCCTGGAGATCGCGACAATGCTGCGCGAGGCGGGCGCCCTGCAGGAAGTGGACGATGCCCATGGCCTGGCGGTGGCGGTGCAGCGCCTGTTCGAGTTGCCCCGGGATGCGCAGAAGATGGCCGATGCCGGGCTGCGGGTGATGCGCAGCAATCAGGGCGCCCTGCAGCGCTTGCTCGACGGCCTGGGCCGTTTGCTGTAGCCGCTGCCGCAGGCTGCGATCGACCGGAACGGTCGTAAAAAAGCCACCGCCATTCAATTGAATGGCGGTGGCTTTTTTGTTTGCCCTACAGCTATGAGGCTACAGGCTTATTGACCCGGCCGGGCCTTGAGCTGTTCCGCCGCAGCCTTGGCCAGGTCCGGCGGCAGGAAGTCGCGGTCCGGGTTGTAGTCGGCTTTCAGGTAGCGCGACAGGTCCTGCAGGTCGCCCGGGTTGAGGGTGCCGGCGGCTTGCTTGAGGCGCAGGTTGTCGAGGATGTAGTCGTAGCGGCTGTTGTTGTAGTTGCGCACCGAGGTGTACAGCTGGCGCTGGGCATCGAGCACGTCGACGATATTGCGCGTACCGACCTGATAACCGATTTCCGTGGCTTCCACGGCGCTCTGGTTGGAGATGATCGACTGGCGCCGGGCCTGGACCTGCTCGACATCGGTGTTCACCGCGCGGTGCAGGTTGCGGGTGTTTTCCACCACCTGGCGGCGCAGGGCCTCACGGCGTTGCTCGCTCTGGCTCAGGCGCGAGTAGGACTCGCGGACCTGGGAGCTGGTCAGGCCGCCGCTGTAGATCGGAATGCTCAGTTGCAGGCCGATGCTGCGTTGTTCGACGTCACTGCCGTAACGCTGGCCCAGTGGGGCCGGGTTGCTGAAGCCGAGGGCGTCGTTGTCGCCTTTCTTGTACTGCGCCACCGCGTCGAGGGTCGGGGCGTGGCCGGCCTTGCGCTGCTTGAGGGTTTCCTCGGCGGCGCTGACCGCGTAGTTGCTGGCCAGCAGGTTGAGGTTCTGCTTGGCCGCGGTATCGACCCAGGCCTTGGCGTCATTCGGGGTCGGCGCCAGCACCGGCAGGCTGTGGACGATGCCCTGGATCGAGTTGTACTGACGGTTGGTCAGGGTGATCAGGGCTTCGAACGCGTCATCCACCTGGCGCTGGGCGAGGATCCGGTTGGCCCGCGCGGTGTCGTAGCTGGCCTGGGATTGCAGGACGTCGGTCTTGTCCGACAGGCCGACGTCGAAACGCTCGTTGGACTGGTCCAACTGACGCTTGAAGGCGGCTTCCTCGGCCTTGGTCGAGGCCAGGTTGTCCTGGGCGCGCAGCACCGAGAAATAACTCTCGGCGCTTTGCAGGATCAGGTTCTGTTCGGTGGCCGAGAGCTCCAGCGCGGCTTGCTCGTTGACGTCCTTGGCCGCTTGCAGCTGGAACCAGCGGTCGGCGCGGAAAATCGGCTGGGCCAGGGTCGCCTGGTACACGGTGCCGCTGCGGGTGGCGGTCATCGACGGTTCGTCGAACTTGGTCCGGGTGTTGTTCAGGTCGGCACCGGCCGAGAGGTTGGGCAGCAAACCGGCGCGAGCCTGCGGTACCACTTCCTTGCGTGCGTCGTAATCGGCGCGGGCGGCGGCGAGGTCGGCGTTGTTGTCCACTGCTTCCTGGTAAACGCTGACCAGGTCGGTTTTCGTGGTCAAGGGCGCTTCTGCTGCCCAGGCCATTCCATTGGACGCACAAGACACGGCGATGGCCAGTGAGAGTTTGCGCAGCATTCGGCGATCCCTAGAGTTGATATTACGAGGATAATTCTGGCGCCAAGGCTAAGTCTCGGCCTGTGCAGCGTCAAGGTTCGACGCAACCCAGCGAGTGTAGATGCGCCTGCGCAGGGCAACAATCCTGCATTTACGCCATTCATCACGCTGCTTGCCGTGGTGTTGGCGTTCTGTGCCGGCTTTGTCTAGACTGGCCGGGTTCTTGTCGGGGTGCCTTGCTATGAGGCTGAGATCGGATAATCCGGATCCCGTTGAACCTGATCAGGTTAGCGCCTGCGTAGGGAACAAGATTTCTCGTCACCCGGCGAGTCCTCTTGTGCTTCGTCCGGGATGTTGTTCGACAATCGAACACCCCTCGAGCACCAAGCACTGCACCAGCTGGTTTTCGCCCCTGGCTCCAGCTATGGCTGCGTCCGTTCGTTACAGGTTCGCTCCGACAAAAATCCACTGCCTGGATGCTGTCTGGAGAGCCTGTGATGACTACAAAATTAAAAAACGCTACGCACCTGAGTGAATCGGCCAAGGTCGATGAGCAGTCGGTTCAGCCCTTTACCCGCTCGCAAAAAATCTATGTCCAGGGTTCGCGCCCGGACATCCGCGTGCCGATGCGCGAAATCAGCCTCGACGTGACCCCCACCGACTTCGGCGGCGAGATCAACGCGCCGGTCACCGTCTATGACACCTCCGGCCCGTACACCGACCCCAACGTGGTGATCGACGTGCGCAAAGGCCTGGGCGATGTACGCTCGGCCTGGATCGACGACCGTGGCGACACCGAGCGCCTGTCCGGCCTGAGCTCCAACTTCGGCCAGCAGCGCCTCGCCGACCCCGAGCTGACCAAGCTGCGCTTCGCCCACGTCAACAACCCGCGCCGCGCCAAGGCCGGGGCCAACGTCAGCCAGATGCACTATGCGCGCAAGGGCATCATCACCGCCGAGATGGAATACGTCGCCATCCGCGAAAACATGAAGCTGCAAGAGGCTCGCGCCGCGGGTCTGCTCGATCAGCAGCACGCCGGCCACAGCTTCGGCGCCAGCATCCCGAAAGAAATCACCCCCGAGTTCGTCCGTGAGGAAATCGCTCGCGGTCGCGCGATCATTCCGGCCAACATCAACCACGTCGAACTGGAACCGATGATCATCGGCCGCAACTTCCTGGTGAAGATCAACGGCAACATCGGCAACAGCGCCCTGGGTTCGTCCATCGAAGAAGAAGTGGCGAAGCTGACCTGGGGCATCCGCTGGGGTTCGGACACCGTCATGGACCTGTCCACGGGCAAGCACATCCACGAAACCCGCGAGTGGATCATCCGCAACTCGCCGGTGCCGATCGGTACCGTGCCGATCTACCAGGCGCTGGAGAAGGTCAACGGCGTGGCCGAAGACCTGACCTGGGAGCTGTTCCGCGACACCCTGATCGAGCAGGCGGAGCAGGGCGTCGACTACTTCACCATCCACGCCGGTGTGCTGCTGCGTTATGTGCCGCTGACCGCCAAGCGCGTGACCGGCATCGTCTCCCGCGGCGGTTCGATCATGGCCAAGTGGTGTCTGGCGCACCACAAGGAAAACTTCCTCTACACCCACTTCGACGAAATCTGCGAAATCATGAAGGCCTACGACGTCAGCTTCTCGCTGGGCGACGGCCTGCGTCCGGGCTCGATCGCCGACGCCAACGACGAAGCGCAGTTCGGCGAACTGGAGACCCTCGGCGAGCTGACCAAGATCGCCTGGAAGCATGACGTGCAGTGCATGATCGAAGGTCCGGGCCACGTGCCGATGCAACTGATCAAAGAGAACATGGACAAGCAGCTGGAATGCTGCGACGAGGCGCCGTTCTACACCCTCGGCCCGCTGACCACCGACATCGCGCCGGGCTACGACCACATCACCTCCGGTATCGGCGCGGCGATGATCGGCTGGTTCGGCTGCGCCATGCTCTGCTACGTGACGCCGAAGGAGCACCTGGGCCTGCCGAACAAGGATGACGTGAAGACCGGGATCATCACCTACAAGATCGCCGCGCATGCCGCCGACCTTGCCAAGGGCCACCCGGGCGCGCAGATCCGTGACAACGCACTGTCCAAGGCGCGCTTCGAGTTCCGCTGGGAAGACCAGTTCAACCTCGGCCTCGACCCGGACACCGCACGCTCCTACCACGACGAGACCCTGCCCAAGGATTCGGCCAAGGTCGCGCACTTCTGCTCCATGTGCGGGCCGAAGTTCTGCTCGATGAAGATCACCCAGGAGGTCCGCGAGTACGCGGCCAACCAGCGCATCGAGGCGGTGGACGTGGAGGTCGCCAAGGGCCTGGCGGAGCAGGCCGAGCGCTTCAAGCAGGAAGGTAGCCAGTTGTACAAGAAGGTTTAAGCGACAAGTTGCAAGCTTCAAGCTGTAAGTTAAAGGCACAGCGGTCCTGCTTTTTCTTGCAGCTTGAGGCTTGCAGCTAGCGCCCCTTTCCCTCCCCCCGAGATAACCGTCTTGAACACTTATTCACCAGGCACTGCGGTCCCCGCCGACAGGCGTGTATTCGGCGCGCGCGATCTGTTTTCCCTGTGGTTTTCCCTCGGCATCGGCCTGATGGTGTTGCAGACCGGCGCGCTGCTCGCGCCTGGCCTGGGCCTGTCCGGTGCCTTGCTGGCGATCTTTCTCGGCACGGCGGTCGGCGTCTTGCTGCTCGCGGCGGTCGGGGTGATCGGCAGCGATACCGGCCTGTCGTCCATGGCGGCGCTCAAGCTCAGCCTCGGTACCCGCGGCGCGAGCCTGCCGGCGTTGCTCAACCTGTTGCAACTGGTGGGCTGGGGCTCGTTCGAGATCATCGTCATGCGCGATGCCGCCAGCTTGTTGGGTACTCGTGCGTTCAGCGAAGGCAGCCTGCTGGCCAGCCCTTTGCTCTGGACTCTGTTTTTCGGCGCGCTGGCGACCTTGCTCGCGGTCAGCGGGCCGCTGACTTTCGTGCGCAAGGTCCTGCGCAAATGGGGCATCTGGCTGCTGTTGGCGGCTTGCCTGTGGCTGACCTGGAACCTGTTCGCCAAGGCCGATCTGGCCGCGCTCTGGGCCCAGGCCGGCGACGGCTCCATGCCGCTCGGCGTGGGTTTCGATATCGCGATCGCCATGCCGTTGTCGTGGCTGCCGCTGATCGCCGACTACTCAAGGTTCGGCAAGCGTGCGCGCAATGTGTTTGGCGGTACGGCGCTGGGGTTCTTTATCGGCAACCTGTGGCTGATGAGCCTGGGCGTGGCCTACACCCTGGCCTTTGCGCCGAGCGGCGAAGTCAATGCGCTGCTGCTGGCTTTGGCCGGCGCGGGCCTGGGGATTCCTCTGTTGCTGATCCTGCTGGACGAGTCGGAAAACGCCTTTGCCGATATCCATTCGGCCGCGGTCTCCAGCGGCATTCTGCTGCGCCCTGGCCCTGGCCATTGGCGTGCTTTGCACCCTGATCGCCTGCCTGGCGCCGTTGGCCCAGTATCAGAACTTCCTGCTGCTGATTGGCTCGGTGTTCGCGCCGCTGTTCGGCGTGGTGCTGGTGGATCACTTCATCCTGCGCAAGCGCAGTGCCCAGGTATCGTCGGTAGGTTTGCGCTGGCCGGCCTTGCTGGCCTGGCTGGGTGGGGTCAGCACCTACCACCTGCTGGCCAACCTCTATCCGGACATTAGCGCAACCCTGCCGTCACTGGTGCTGGCAGGGCTGCTGCAAGGGCTGCTGGGGCGGGCCTTCAGCTACGGCCAGGAAACAGCTCGGGCTTGAGAATGCCGTTCAGGCGGTTGTAAGGGATCTTCAGTTCGATGTGGCCCAGCGCGTAAGGCGCGATCACCGACACGTTGTACTTGAGGATCACGCCGCCGTAGGTCAGCGCCACGTTCGGGGTTTTCTGGAACGGCCAGCTCTTGATGAACTCTGGCTCCTGGTCCAGCTTGGTGCTGATCAGCCAGCTGTTGTGGGCCACCTGGGCGGCCTTCCAGAACGCGGCTTCCTGGCCCGGGCGCAGCATGTCGGACAGGGTCAGTTCCTTGTGCAGCTCGCGCGAGTAGTTGATGAAGCCGCGGCCGGGCGTGCCGTGGGCGCCGCCGGTGTCCAGGTAGCTGGCCAGTTCGATGATCACCAGGCCGTCATGCTGTTCGCGTACCTTGGCTTGCAGGTACATGCTGTTGCGGCTGTCGGCCTCGCGCAGGAACTTCTCCCGATAGGCGCTCAGTGTTGCTGGCACGGCCTGGTCCGCAGTGGTGCGGGTCATCTGCAGCAGGCGCTTTTCAATCAGCGCATCCAGCTGCGGCTCGTCGGCGAAGTGCACGGTGTCGATGTTCACCAGCGGGCAATCCTGATTGCTGCAGCCGGGCTTGATCTGTTCCGACTTGTCGCTGGTGCTTTGCAGGGGCTTTTGATAGCTGGGTTGGAACAGGCTTTGGCAGGCGCCCAGGGTCAGGGCCAGGCAAGCCACGGAGGCGATTTTAAGAAGCGACATGTGCGTCCTTGATAAACCAGAGGTAGGCAAAAGTTACCGGCTTCGACTGCCTGCGGGGCAATCAGTTCGCCACTAAGCTCAATAGAGGCAATTAGATTAGGTTTGCCCCCTTGCCGTCTATCCCGCTGATGGCAAAGGGGCTGCATCATCGGTCACCGGCGCGTTAGGATGGCGCGATGTCGAGGGGGAGCCTCGGATCTGGCCGCAGGAAACGAGGATTGCTATGACGGACTTTGCCAACACCACGCCGACCACTGTCGATATCGTTCGGCGCGAGAAATGCTTCCAGGGTTTTTATCAGCTCGACCGTGTGCACCTGCGCCACGAGCTGTTTGCCGGTGGCATGGGGCGCGAGATCAGTCGTGAAATCTTTGTGCGTCACGATGCTGTCTGCGTCCTGCCGTACGATCCGCAACGCGATGAAGTGGTCTTGGTCGAGCAGTTTCGCGTCGGCGCCATGGGGAAAACCGCGACCCCCTGGTTGATCGAACTGGTCGCCGGTCTGATCGACAAGGACGAGCAGCCGGAAGAAGTTGCTCACCGCGAAGCGCAGGAGGAAGCTGGACTGACATTCTCCGCGCTGTGGCCGATGACCCAGTATTTCCCGTCGCCGGGGGGCAGTACCGAGTTCGTGCATCTGTACCTGGGGCGTTGCGACAGCAGCGGTGCCGGTGGCCTGCACGGGCTGGTGGAAGAGGCGGAGGATATCCGCGTGTCGGTCTGGGCTTTCGAAGACGCACTGCAGGCGGTAAGGGATGGGCGGATTTCCAACGCGGCGAGCATTATTGCCTTGCAATGGCTGGCTTTGAACCGCGTTGAAGTGAGGGGGTTATGGTCGTAAACAAAGTGCGCGATCGCTACCGGGTCGATCTCGTGGGGCTGCAAGCGTCCTGCGAGGCCAACTATGCCCGGCTGATGCGCCTGTTGCCCGACATGCGCAACCAGCCGGTGGCGCGGAGGATCGCGGTGACCCAGGGCGACCAGATGCTCGGCGTGCTGGCGCTGGAGGTGCTGCTGGCCTGTCCTTACACCACCACCTTGCAGGTGCGCCAGGAACACAGCCTGCCCTGGCTGCCGGTGCCACAGCTGGAAGTGCAGGTCTACCACGACGCGCGCATGGCCGAGGTCATCAGTGCCGAGCACGCCCGGCGCTTTCGTGGCATCTATCCGTATCCGAACGCCTTCATGCACCAGCCGGACGAGAAGGCCCAGCTCAATGTGTTTCTCGGCGAATGGCTGAGCCACTGCCTGGCTTGCGGTCATGAGTTCGAGGCCGTGCGGTAGATGTGAACTGCGTCCGGTTCGCCGGTTTCCTCTTTTGAATTTCCCCCAGCATAATTGCCCCCATTCCTCACTTCCCGTGACACGCCCTGGGAGGCCGCCTTGCCGAGCGTATCCACTCTGACCACCGACGATCCCGTGTTGCTGGTGCAGTTGTCCGACAGCCATCTGTTCGCCGAAGCGGACGGCACGCTGCTGGGCATGAATACCCGCGACAGCCTGCAGCGGGTGATCGAACTGGTGCTGGAGCAGCAACCGCGGATCGACCTGATGCTGGCCACGGGCGACCTGTCCCAGGACGGTACGCTGGAGTCCTATCAGCTGTTTCGTGACATGACCCGGCAGATTCCGGCGCCGGCGCGCTGGATTCCCGGCAACCACGACGAGCCGCGACTCATGGCGCAGGCGGCGACCCAGAGTTCGTTGCTGGCGCCGGTGGTGGACATCGGCAACTGGCGGATCACCCTGCTCGACTCGGCCGTACCGGGTTCGGTACCGGGTTACCTGCAGGACGAACAGTTGCAGTTGCTCGCCAGCGCCCTGAGTGAAGCCCCCGAGCGTCATCACCTGGTGTGCCTGCACCATCACCCGGTCTCCATCGGTTGTGCCTGGATGGAGCCCATCGGGCTGCGCAATCCGCACGCGCTGTTCGCCGTGCTGGAGCGTTTTCCGCAGGCGCGCGCGGTGCTCTGGGGCCATGTGCATCAGGAAATCGACCGTCAGCAGGGATCGCTACGCCTGCTGGCATCGCCCTCGACCTGCATTCAGTTCGAGCCGGGCAGCGAGGATTTCAAGGTCGGCGAAACCGCGCCGGGCTATCGCTGGCTGCGCCTGCTGCCCGATGGGCGCCTGGAAACCGGTGTCGAGCGGGTCACCGGCTTCGATTTCCAGGTTGATTATGGTAGCGACGGCTACTGATTCCGCCCCGGAGCCGCCGTCCGAGGCGGCAGGACAAAGGGATACACCTGAACACAAGTCAAGCGGCGATACACCCTGTAAACTGCGCCTTTTTGCACGATGCAAAGGGAGTGCGCATGTCCGGTTCGATCCTGTATATCCACGGCTTCAACAGCGCGCCGGCGTCGAAGAAAGCCAGCCAGCTGATCGCTGTCATGGAGGCGATCGGCCACGGTGAACAGCTGCGCGTGCCAGCCCTGCATCATCATCCGCGCGAGGCCATTGGCCAGTTGGAGCAGGCGATTGCCGAACTCGGACGGCCGCTGCTGGTCGGCAGCTCTCTCGGCGGCTACTATGCGACTCACCTTGCCGAGCGCCACGGCCTGAAAGCCCTGCTGATCAACCCCGCGGTCAGTCCGCACCGGATGTTCGACGGCTTTCTGGGCACGCAGACCAACCTCTATACCGGGGAAACCTGGGAACTGACCCACGACCACGTGACGGCCCTGGCCGAGCTGGAAGTGCCGGCGCCCCAGGACCCGCAGCGGTTCCAGGTCTGGCTGCAGACAGGTGACGAGACGCTGGACTATCGCAGCGCCCAGCTGTATTACCGAGCCTGTGCCTTGCGCATCCAGGCCGGCGGCGACCATAGTTTCCAGGGTTTTGCCGGACAATTGCCGGCGTTGTTGAATTTTGCCGGCATCGGCCCGGATCAGTACCAGGCGATCGATTTCACCTCGCTGTGAAACCTCGCTTCTATTTCATTGAACGACTAACGACGAGACCCCATGGCCACTCCCAGCGCTAGCTCTTATAACGCAGACGCCATCGAAGTCCTCTCGGGCCTCGACCCGGTGCGCAAACGCCCGGGCATGTACACCGATACCACCCGGCCGAACCACCTCGCCCAGGAAGTCATCGACAACAGCGTCGACGAAGCCCTGGCGGGGCACGCGAAGTCGATTCAGGTCATCCTGCATGCCGACCACTCCCTGGAAGTGTCCGATGACGGACGCGGCATGCCGGTGGACATTCACCCGGAAGAGGGTGTGTCCGGCGTCGAGCTGATCCTCACCAAGCTCCATGCGGGCGGCAAGTTTTCCAACAAGAACTACCAGTTCTCCGGCGGTCTGCACGGGGTGGGTATTTCCGTGGTCAACGCCCTGTCGACCCAGGTGCGGGTGCGGGTCAAGCGTGACGGTAACGAATACCAGATGACCTTCGCCGACGGCTTCAAGGCCACCGAGCTGGAAGTGGTCGGCAGCGTCGGCAAGCGCAATACCGGGACCAGCGTGTACTTCGCTCCGGATCCGAAATACTTCGATTCGCCGAAGTTCTCCGTCAGCCGCCTCAAGCATGTGCTCAAGGCCAAGGCCGTGTTGTGCCCGGGGCTGCTGGTCAGCTTCGAAGACAAAGGCACCGGCGAGAAGGTCGAGTGGCATTACGAAGACGGCCTGCGCTCCTACCTGGTGGACGCGGTCAGCGAATTCGAACGTCTGCCGGCCGAACCTTTCTGCGGCAGCCTGGCGGGTAACAAGGAAGCGGTGGACTGGGCCCTGCTGTGGTTGCCGGAAGGCGGCGATAGCGTGCAGGAAAGCTATGTCAACCTGATCCCGACCGCCCAGGGCGGTACCCACGTCAACGGTTTGCGCCAGGGCCTGCTGGACGCCATGCGCGAGTTCTGCGAATTCCGCAACCTGCTGCCGCGCGGCCTGAAGCTGGCGCCGGAAGATGTCTGGGAACGCATCGCCTTCGTGCTGTCGATGAAGATGCAGGACGCGCAGTTCTCCGGCCAGACCAAGGAGCGCCTGTCATCCCGCGAGGCGGCCGCCTTCGTTTCGGGTGTGGTCAAGGACGCATTCAGCCTGTGGCTCAATGCCAACCCTGAGCTGGGCATGCAACTGGCGGAGCTGGCCATCAGCAACGCCGGCCGTCGCCTCAAGGCCAGCAAGAAGGTCGAGCGCAAGCGCATCACCCAGGGCCCGGCGCTGCCTGGCAAGCTGGCGGACTGCGCCGGCCAGGACCCGATGCGTTCCGAGCTGTTCCTGGTGGAAGGTGATTCCGCCGGTGGTTCGGCCAAGCAGGCGCGGGACAAGGAGTTCCAGGCGATCCTGCCGCTGCGCGGCAAGATCCTCAACACCTGGGAAGTCGACGGCAGCGAAGTCCTGGCCAGCCAGGAAGTGCACAACATCGCCGTGGCCATCGGGGTCGACCCGGGCGCCGAGGACATGAGCCAGCTGCGCTACGGCAAGATCTGCATCCTCGCCGACGCCGACTCCGACGGCTTGCACATCGCGACACTGCTCTGCGCGCTGTTCGTCCAGCATTTCCGTCCGCTGGTGGATGCCGGCCACGTCTACGTGGCGATGCCGCCGCTGTACCGCATCGACCTGGGCAAGGAAATCTACTACGCCCTCGACGAAGCCGAGCGCGATGGCATCCTCGATCGCCTGGTGGCCGAGAAGAAGCGTGGCAAGCCGCAAGTCACCCGATTCAAGGGCCTGGGTGAAATGAACCCACCGCAACTGCGCGAAACCACCATGGACCCGAACACCCGGCGCCTGGTGCAATTGACCCTCGGTGATGACTTCGCCGCGACTTCGGAAATGATGGACATGCTGCTGGCGAAGAAACGCGCCGGCGATCGCAAGAGCTGGCTGGAGTCCAAGGGCAACCTGGCCGAGGTTCTGGCCTGATGCGCAGAGGCTTTGCCCTGGCGTTACTGCTATTGGCAACCTTGGCAATGGCCGACCCCTTGCCCGAGTTGAGGCTGCTGGCCGAGCATCCGGTGGACGGTATGCGTGGCGGCAACCTGTCGGGGCTGGCGTTGTGCGGCAAGGAGCTGTGGACGGTCTCCGACCGCGACGATGACCAGATCTATCGGCTCGATACCAGCGATCGAGTCTGGCAGGCCGAGACCGTGCGCATCGACGTACCGCCGGTGCCGGACAGCGGTTTGCCCTGGGGCTTGAGTTCGCGCACCTGGGTCGCTTCGTTCGTGCGCGGCGGCGACCTGGATTTCGAGGGCATCACCTGCGACAGCGCCGGCAACAAGTATGTGGTCAGCGAATCCCACGCGGCGGTATTGCAGCTGGCGCCGACGGGGTCGGCCGCCTGGCTGAAGATTTCACCGATCATGGTGCGCGAGGCGCGGGCCAGCGGTATGTTGCTGCACTTCAATGCCCTGTTCGAGGGCCTGGCGGTCAACCCGGCCGGCGACAAGATCTGGCTGGCTGCCGAGCGCGAGCGCCGCGGGCTGCTGTTGATCAAGCGCCAGCAGAGTGTCTGGGACTGCGATGGCGGCTGTGTGCTGCTCAGCGAGGCCGGGCTGGAAATGCAGCCGCCGCAGATGCCCAAGGCCAAGGCGGTGTCCCGGGATTTCGCCGACCTGTCGCTGTTCGAGGGCAAGTTGTTCACCCTCGAGCGCAATGCGTTTCAGGTCTGTCGTCGTGATGCGTCGACGGCCAAGGTCGAGCGTTGTTGGTCGTTTGCCGCCGAGGCGTTGCAGGAAAACCGGCGTTATCCACAGGACTATGGCCTGACCGAGGCGCTGGTGGTGGATGCCGATGGCGCCTGGATCGGTGTGGATAACAACACCGGTGCCCGTGCCGACGGTGAAAAACGCCCGATCATCTGGCGCTTCGCCGCGCCCGAGGGCGGTTGGAGTGCCAAGCCGTGAGCCAGCAGCCACCGGGCAAACGTGCCGGGCGCGTGCTGCTGGTGCTGGCCTGGGGCGCCGGGCTGTTCCTGGCGACACGGTTTTTCGGCGAGTGGGAACAGCGTCAGGAGAACCCCAATGCTGTCGTCACTTCGCAACAACATGAGGGTTACATCGAAGTGAAACTGGTCGGCAACGGCCAGGGGCATTTCGTCGCCAGCGGCCAGATCAACGGCCAGCCGGTGAATTTCATGCTCGATACCGGAGCGACCGATGTGTCGATCCCGTCCGGGCTGGCCGAGCGTCTTGGCCTGGAGAAGGGCGCACCGGTGATCCTGAGTACCGCCAACGGTCGTAGCGAGGGTTATCGAACCCGCCTCGACCGCCTGCAACTGGGCGATATCGTCCTGCGGGATGTCCGCGCGCTGGTCGCACCGGGCCTGGGCGGCGATCAGGTGTTGCTGGGCATGAGCGCTTTGAAAAAACTTGAATTTACCCAGCGCGGCGGCACCTTGCTGCTGCGCCAGACAACGAACTGATGAGGCCCGCATGAGCGACTCCCTGGATCTCAGCCTGGATGGCGTAGAACGCCGATCGCTGGCTGACTTCACCGAAAATGCCTACCTCAACTACTCCATGTACGTGATCATGGACCGTGCTTTGCCGCATATCGGCGACGGCCTGAAACCGGTACAGCGGCGTATCGTCTACGCCATGAGTGAGCTGGGGCTGGATGCCGATTCCAAGCACAAGAAGTCCGCCCGTACGGTCGGTGACGTGCTGGGTAAGTTCCACCCCCACGGCGACTCGGCCTGCTACGAAGCCATGGTGCTGATGGCACAGCCTTTCAGCTACCGCTACACGCTGGTGGACGGCCAGGGTAACTGGGGGGCGCCGGACGATCCCAAGTCCTTCGCCGCCATGCGTTACACCGAGGCGCGTCTGTCGCGTTACTCCGAAGTCCTGCTCAGCGAGCTGGGCCAGGGCACCGCGGACTGGGGGCCGAACTTCGACGGCACCCTGCAGGAACCCCTGGTATTGCCGGCACGTTTGCCGAATATCCTGCTCAATGGCACCACCGGTATCGCCGTGGGCATGGCCACTGACGTGCCGCCGCACAACCTGCGCGAAGTCGCTACGGCCTGCGTGCGCCTGCTGGACGAGCCCAAGGCCACGGTCGAACAGCTCTGCGAGCATATTCAGGGCCCGGACTACCCGACCGAAGCGGAAATCATCACGCCGCGCGCGGACCTGCTGAAAATCTACGAGACCGGTCGCGGTTCGGTGCGCATGCGTGCCGTCTATCGCATCGAGGATGGCGACATCATCGTCACCGCGCTGCCGCACCAGGTGTCCGGCGCCAAGGTGCTGGAACAGATCGCCGCACAGATGCAGGCCAAGAAGCTGCCGATGGTCGCCGACCTGCGTGACGAGTCGGACCACGAGCACCCGTGCCGGATCGTGATCATTCCGCGCTCCAACCGGGTCGACCCCGACGAACTGATGCAGCATCTGTTTGCGACCACCGAGCTGGAATCCAGCTACCGGGTCAACGTCAACATCATCGGCCTGGACGGCAAGCCGCAGCTGAAGAACCTGCGCGCCCTGCTGGTGGAATGGCTGGAGTTCCGCGTACTGACGGTGCGCCGCCGCCTGCAGTTCCGCCTGGACAAGGTCGAGCGTCGCCTGCACCTGTTGGACGGCTTGCTGATCGCCTACCTCAACCTGGATGAAGTGATCCACATCATTCGTACCGAGGATCAGCCGCGGGCCAAGCTGATCGAGCGTTTCGCCCTGAGCGAAGTGCAGGCCGACTACATCCTCGATACCCGCCTGCGTCAGTTGGCGCGTCTGGAAGAGATGAAGTTGCGCGCCGAGCAGGACGAACTGCTCAAGGAGCAGGCCAAGCTGCAAGCCTTGCTCAACAGTGAAGCCAAGCTGAAGAAGCTGGTGCGCACCGAATTGCTGCAGGACGCTGAAACCTACGGCGACGACCGTCGTTCGCCGATCGTTGAGCGTGCCGAGGCCAAGGCCTTGTCGGAAAACGAGCTGATGCCGACCGAGCCGGTCACCATCGTTCTGTCGGAAAAAGGTTGGGTACGTTGCGCCAAAGGGCATGATATCGACGCCACGGGCCTGTCCTACAAGGCCGGTGACGGCTTCAAGACCTCGGCCATCGGGCGCTCCAACCAGTTCGCGGTGTTTATCGACTCCACCGGGCGCAGTTATTCGGTGGCGGCACATACGCTGCCATCGGCCCGTGGCCAGGGTGAGCCGCTGACCGGACGCCTGACGCCGCCGCCTGGCGCCAGTTTCGAATGCGTGCTGCTGCCGGACGACGAGGCGTTGTACGTGATCGCATCCGACGCGGGTTACGGCTTCGTGGTCAAGGGCGAGGATCTGCAAGCCAAGAACAAGGCCGGCAAGGCGCTGTTGAGCCTGCCGAACAACGCCAAGGTGTTGTTGCCTCGGCCTGTGAGCGATCGGGAACAGAACTGGCTGGCTTCGGTGACCACTGAAGGGCGTTTGCTGGTGTTCAAGATCAGCGACTTGCCGCAGCTGGGCAAAGGCAAGGGCAACAAGATCATCGGGATTCCGGGTGAGCGGGTGGCCAGCCGCGAGGAGTACGTGACCGATATCGCGGTGCTGCCGGAAGGCGCGACACTGGTGCTGCAGGCCGGAAAACGTACCCTGTCGCTCAAGGCCGATGACCTCGAGCACTACAAGGGCGAACGCGGTCGCCGGGGTAACAAGCTGCCACGAGGCTTCCAGCGAGTGGATGCGTTGTTGGTAGAAACTCTCAATTGATGCGGCTTAGAGCGTCCGATCTGCGATTTAACCGGTAGAACGGCGCTACAACACTGGAGTCATGGCGCATATTCACGGATGATATGCGCTTTCAAGCGCCGGCGTGGCTGAGCGTTATTCAGGGTTATTTTGAGTATTTACACTGTGGCTAGCCTTGTGGCCGCCACCTGGATGGGATGATGACTGCTCTGCGCCTTCCTCTTGTTTTCTTGCTCGCTGGCGTTCTTGGCCTGGCGGGTTGCAGCGTACACCAGCCGGTGTCGCTGTATCAGCTGGACAGCGGAAGTCCGGCTCAGCCGGCACAAAGTGCCGGCATGGCTGTATTGCTGGGGCCGGTACTGGTTGCCGACTACCTGCAACGTGAAACCTTGCTGCAACGCCAGAACGACGGCAGCCTGCAGGCTTCGACCGACGGTCGCTGGGCGGGCAGCCTGTCTTCCGATATCGATCAGTTGCTGTTGCGTCAGGTCGCCGGCCAGCTGGACAGCCAGCGCGTCGTACTGGCGCCGGCGAGTACCGGTTTCACTCCGGATGTGCAGGTATTGTTGTCGATCACTCGTCTGGATTCGGGCGCGTCGCAACCGGCGGTTCTCGATGCGCAATGGCGCCTGATCGATCGTCGTGGGCAGGTGCGCGACAACCGTATCGTTCATCTGCAGGAACAGCATGCCGGTACCACCGCGTCCCAGGTCCAGGCCCAGGGTGTACTGCTGCAACGCTTGGCCGAGCAACTGTCGGGTGCCCTCAAGCCGCTGGCCAACCAGCCGACGGTAGCCGAGGTGCCACGCAAGGCGGCGCCTGCGCCGGCGGCAAAACCGGCCGAGCAGGAGAAGCAGCCGAAGATTCCGATGGCCACGCCAATCCGCACGGATATGGAAGTGTTCCGCTTCTGAGTGTTGCGGTTACAGGACAAAGCCCGCTGATCAGCGGGCTTTGTCGTTTCTGGAGAGTTGTCCGGTGGCTCGGGCGCTCTGCGGTGTTCTGCAGATTGCTATCGCGGCCAAGCCTCGCTCCTACCGAAGCAGATAGGTGCGAGGCTTGCCCGCGATGGCGTCAGCCCGATCAACACCCAACAAAAAGCCCGCATCGCTGCGGGCTTTTTGTTGGGCGGCTGGCTTACAGCTTGGCCCGGCTCTCGTGCATCCGCGCCAGTTGCCGCTCCAGCATCGATGGGTAGGGCTCCATCAGGCGCTCGACGCAGCAGGCGCCTTCCGGGCTGGCGATCGGACGAATGCGTGCACGCTGACGAATCAGCGCGTCATCGTTGATCTTGCGCTCGACCAGCAGCAGGTTGCGGCTGTGCTGGGACAGCGCCAGGGCATCCTGGGCGGTCTCGGTCAGCAGCAGGTCGATCTGGCTCAGGCCGAACAGCTCGTCGCCCAGGGTCAGGCCCAGCTGCAGTTGCAGGGTGATACCGCTGTCGGCCACTTCGATTTGCAGGGCGTGGCCCAGGGCGCGCAGCAGTTCGCCGCAGCAGATGGCGTTGGTCAGGTAGTCGTCGCCGCTGTCTTCGCTGTGGAACAGCATCAGCGTGCTGCCGTCGTTCAGGGTGTGCAGTTCGCTCTGGTACAGCGAGGCAGCCTGGTCGAGGCAGTCGCGATAACGTTCCAGCAATTCCGTCAGGCGGGCGCGGGGCAGGCGGCGCAGTTGCTCCTGGGCGCCCAGTTGCACGGCCAGTACCGCGCTGTGCTGCGGTTGTGCCGGTACCATGGGTTTCACGATCGGTTTGGCAGTGGTCGCGGTGGACGAGCTGTCGCGAAGATCGGCGAACGGGTCTTCGTCGTCGGCCAGATCTTCTTCGGCGCTGACCACGTGCCGTGGTGCGGGCTTGAGGCCGGCCACCGGAGCGCTTTCGTCGAAGCTCGGGTCACGCAGGTTGCGCACCTCGAAGGTCGGTTCCGCGTCTTCGCTGTCGTCGTAGTCGGTATCGTCGATCTCGGTTTCCGGTTCTGGCTCCGGCTCGACCTTCTCCGGCGCGAAGCTGGCATGCAGCTGGCGCGCCAGGTCGCCGATCTCGTCCTGGCGCTGGGTGGCCGGGGTGTGCGCGTCGATATCCCGCAGCCAGACCCGCAGCTGCATCAGCGGCGTGGAGATGTGCCGCCCCAGGCGCAGGCTCAAGGCCAGGGCCAAAGCCAGCAGGATGGCGCTGAGAATGCCCATGCTCTGCAGGCTGATGGTCATCGGCTGCTGGAATTGTTCCATGTCCAGGCTGATGCGCAGGTTGCCCGCGGTCACGTCCTGGAAGGTGATCTTGGTCTGGTAGACGCCTTCGGTTTCACCCAGCAGGCTGCTTTTCGGGCGCTGACCGGCTTCGGCGAGGATGCGGTTGTCCACGCTGTAGATCGCCGCGTGGGCCACGAGCGGGTTCTTGGTCAGGTTGTTCAGCAGCACGTTGAGGCTGAGGATGTCGTTGGACACCAACAGTTCGGTGGCCGAGGTCGCGGTCTGGGTGGTCAGGCTCTGACCCAGGGCGTCGGCTTGTTCGTGCATGGCCTGCTTGAATTGCAGCCCCATCACGCAGGCATAGATCACCAGGGCCAGGGCGACCAGGATCACGTTATGGCTGGCAATGCGCAATGCAATCGGTACACGGCGATGACGCAGTGCACGGAAGATCAGCAGGAAGAAGTTATCGGTTTTAACTGGCGTGGGCCGGTTCACTGAGCTCGGCTCTTTTGTCCGTGAAGTTGAGGCGCAGTATAGCGACAGGCCCTAGACCGGCAAAGCGCTGGCTGTGCCCGATGGTCACTGAAAGTGGGTAGAATGCGGTTTTTTTCCACCTGCGGGGGTGCGCCTTGCGCGAAATCGTCCTGATAAACATCACTGGTGAGGACCGTCCGGGCCTCACTGCGGCCATTACCGGCGTTCTGGCCCAGGGTGGTGTGAACATTCTCGACATCGGTCAGGCGGTGATTCACGACACTCTGTCGTTCGGCATCCTGGTTGAAATTCCGGACAACGAGCAGAGCTCGTCGGTGCTCAAGGACATTCTGTTCACCGCCTATGAGCTGGACCAGCAGGTCCGTTTCACGCCGGTTTCCGAAGAGGATTACCAGCAGTGGGTCGGCGGCCAGGGCAAGAAGCGCCATATCGTTACCTTGCTGACCCGCAAGGTAACCGCCGAGCAGTTGCAGCGCGTCAGTTCGATCACCGCCAAGTACGGCTTGAATATCGACCATATCGATCGCCTCTCCGGGCGCATGCCGCTGGACACCCCGGCCGACAAGGGCAAGGGTTGCATCGAGTTCTCCGTGCGTGGCGAAGCAGCCGATCCGCAAGCGTTGCGCGCCGAGTTCCTGAGCGTCGCACAGGAACTGAACGTCGATATTGCCTTCCAGGAAGACTCGTTGTTCCGTCGTAACCGCCGCCTGGCGGTGTTCGACATGGACTCGACGCTGATCGAGGCGGAAGTCATCGACGAGCTGGCCAAGGCGGCCGGCGTGGGTGACCGGGTGGCGGAAATCACCGAGCGGGCCATGGCCGGCGAACTGGATTTCCGGGCCAGCTTCAAGGAGCGCCTGGCCTTGCTCCAGGGCCTGGACATCAAGGTGCTGGACTCCATCGGCGCGTCGCTGCGCCTGACCGAAGGCGCCGAGACCCTGTTCGCCGAACTCAAGCGCCTGGGCTACAAGACCGCGATTCTCTCGGGTGGCTTCACTTACTTCGCCAAGCAATTGCAGGCCAAGCTGGGGATCGACTACGTATTCGCCAACGAGCTGGAAGTGGTCGACGGCAAGGTGACCGGTGTCGCGGTCGAGCCGATTGTCGATGCCCAGCGCAAGGCCGATCTGCTGCGTGAGCTGGCCGCCAAGGAAGGGTTGCGCCTGGAGCAGACCATCGCGGTCGGCGACGGCGCCAACGATCTGCCGATGCTGGCGATCGCCGGCCTGGGCGTGGCCTTCCGCGCCAAGCCGCTGGTCAAGCAGTCGGCCAAGCAGGCGATCTCCACCCTGGGCCTGGATGGCGTGCTTTATCTGCTGGGCTTTCGCGATCGCGACGGCCAGCTCTGAGCCGAATCCAGGGCAAAAAAAAACGCCGCGATCTGCGGCGTTTTTTTATGTCCAGCTTTTTATGCCCAAAGCTCAGGCCTTGGGTAAACCCATGCCCTGGCCCATCTGCACCGGCGAGCCAGCCGCCAGTTCTTCGGCCCACTGCACTTGCTCCGGCCCGAACAGCACGATCGCGGTGGAGCCCAGCTTGAAGCGGCCCAATTCGGCGCCTTTTTCCAGGTGGATCGGTGCGCGGGCGGCTTCGTCGTAGCGCACGGTCTTCAGTTCGCGCTTCGGCGGAGTCACCAGGCCGGCCCAGACGGTTTCGATCGAGGCTACGATCATCGCGCCCACCAATACCACGGCCATCGGGCCGCGCTCGGTATCGAAAATGCACACCACGCGCTCGTTGCGGGCGAACAGCTCTGGCACGTTTTCCGCGGTGGTCTGGTTGACCGAGAAGATCCGCCCTGGCACGTAGACCATTTCCCGCAGGGTGCCGGCCAGCGGCATGTGCACGCGATGGTAGTCCTTCGGCGACAGGTAGATGGTGGCGAAGTCGCCGCCCATGAACGGAGCCGCCAGGGCCGAATCGCCACCCAGCAGTTCCAGCACGCTGAAGCTGTGGCCCTTGGCCTGGAATACCCGGCCGTGTTCGATCGGGCCGAGCTGGCTGACCGCGCCGTCGGCCGGGCTGAGGATCGCGCCCGGCGTCTGGTCCAGCGGGCGGGCGCCGTCTTTCAGGGCGCGGGTGAAGAAGGCGTTGAAGTGCTCGTAGGCGGTCAGGTCTTCCACCAGTGCTTGCGACATGTCCACCTGATAACGCTTGGCGAACCAGGCGGTGAAGGCATTCTTGAACCAGCGCACGCGGCACTCGGCAATGCAGCCGGCCAGGCGCGACAGCAGGTGGTGAGGCAGCAGGTACTGGCTGAGGATAAACAAACGCTTTTTCATTAACTGTCCTTAAACCTTAAATCTCTACGGGCGTGTCAGGGTGGTTGCCCCATTCGCCCCAGGAACCGGCATAGCCTTTGACCCGCGGATAACCGAGCGCCTTGGCCACCAGGTAGGTGAAGCCAGAGCGGTGGTGAGTCTGGCAGTGGGTAATCACTTCTTTGTCTTTGCTGATGCCGAGCTGTTCGAGGATCTGCGGCATGTCGCTGCGGATCCGCAGGTTGCGCGCCTGGTCCATGCCCGCCGTCCACTCGAAGTTGATCGCGCCGGGAATGTGCCCACCCTTGGCGGCGAGGACTTTCTCCCCCGAGTACTCCAGCGGGCCGCGAGCATCCCAGATCGCCAGGTCGGCCGCGCCAAGCCGGCTTTGCAGGTATTCACGGGTGGCGGTCGGCTCGTCGTGCAGGGTCAGGGCGACAGGGCCGCCAACGGCTGCCGGGACTTCGCTCGAGACCGGCAGGCCGTCCGCCAGCCAGGCCAATAGCCCGCCGTCCAGGTAGTGGTAACGGGAGTGGCCGATGACATCCAGCAACCAGATGAAGCGCCCGGCCCAGCCGCCGCCTTCGTCGTCGTAGACCACGTAGACAGCATCCGGGTTATGCCCCAGTTCGCCGAACAGGGCTTCCAGGGCCGCCTGTGGTGGCATCAGCCCGGGCGCCGGTGCCTGACCGAGCTGGGTACGTTTAGGGTCGACGAAGCGCGCGCCGGGGATGTGGCCCGCGGCATAGCGGGCGGCGCTGGTCAGGTCCACCAGGATCAGTTCGCGGGCGTCCAGGCGAGGGAGCAGGTCGCTCGGCTCGATCACCAGCGGCAAGCCAGAGAAGTCAGGCATGTGAGGTCTCCAGGGCACAAAGGGGAGGATTGTAGCGCAAGCGTCAGCGGCTGCGGTTGGTAAAGCTGTGCAGGGCCTTTTCGATGCATTGGGCGGTCTTGCCGAACGCCTGTACGGAGATTTCCGAGAAGGGCTGGCCGCCCTGGTCGGCGACGATCAGCATGATCACCCGGCCATTGCTGGGCACCGAGCGCATCAGCAGATGCTCGCCACGAAACAGCGTGCGCAGGCTGGCGGGCAGGCGGGCGGAGAACTGGGCGTTGTTGGTCGGCGTCAGGCGTACTTGCGCCGGGGCGTCCAGCAGCCGCTGCAGTACGCTGCTCTGGCTGATCGTCAGCATCAGGCTCGAGGCTGGCGCAGGCAGCCCGGCGATCTGATGCACCCGCAACTGGGTCCGCGTGCGGTCGACCATCAGCAGCATCACCCGGCGCATGCCACATGCCACCAGGGCGTCGCGGGCAAAGGTGGTCAGGTGCATGGCATTGCTGAAACGGCTGGGTTCCACCAGCAATTCGCTGCACTGCTTGCGCCACTTGGCCAGGTCTTCGGCGGTTGGTGCGGGCACTGGAAGCTCGCCGCGATGCACGCGCCGGGCCTCCCAAGGCCAGAGCAGCGCCTCGGCCGGATGCCACAGGTCGGGCATGCGGTGATGCCGGGCACTCTGCGCGGCTTGCTGGTGCAGCTGTTGTTGCAGCTCGTCCATCGGCATCTGCAGATACAGGCTGGTCAGGTATTGCCAGCGCATGCAGTGCGGGCCGGTCCAGGACTCTTGCGCCGAGAGGGCCAGGGCGTTGGCCAGCAACACACTGTTGGCCGGTTGGTTCAGCCAGCGCTGCAGGGCCGGATCGGCATCCAGGCATTGTTGCTGGTGCAGCGGGTGGGCGTTGTCCCGGGCGATATGCAGGGCCTTGACCAATTGCTCCTGCTCGTCGATCAACAGGCGGTAGCCTTGCTGTACCCAGATCGGCAAGTGCCAGATCTCCACCAGGGCCTGGCCCAGCTGAAGCAGGCCGACACCGAACAGTTGCTGCTCGACCTCCTGGGCCGGTTCGGCCTTGTGGACGACCCGCAACTCCCACTCTTCGAGCAGTTTTGGATAGGTCAGCGCCAAGGGCCACAGCGGCGAGAGAAACAGCAGGCTGCCCCAGTGAATGTCCTGCCAGAGCCTGGCCAGGCGCCCGGCGAAAAAACCGTTGGCCTGTTGGGTCGCGTGCTGGCTGATCAGTTGCAACTGGCGCAGTCCGACCGGGATCTCCTGTTCGGGCTGGGCAGGCAGGCGGGCGAGCAATTCTTCGGTACGCGCGAGGCCCAGGCGGTTGAGGGCAACCTCGAGGTTCTCGGCCGGCTCGCCCATGCTGCCGTGGGTGTGGCGATTGGCTTCGCGAATCACGCTCAAGGCCAGCGCGGGGCTGTCCTGCATCAGGTCGGCAATGTCGCGCAACGAGCTGCGATTGTCCCTGATGGCTTTGCAGACCCGGTCGTGGCTGGCTTGCGGCACCGGCAAACGGACCGCGTCAAGCAGCTTTATCCAGGATTCGAGGGAGTGGGGGGCGGTAGTTGGGACTGTCGTTTCATTAGACATGGCTGGGCGCAATCATCGTCTGCTGTAAACACGCCCAGAGCGGGCCAAACTGGCTTTTCGCCTTAACGGCCTATAGTCTGGCGCAGTTTTGCCGATAAGTAGAAGAAGAGTTTTAAGAACTTCCGAATATGACCTTGAACCCGACTCAGTAAGTACCTTCCTACCTATGGCTAAAATTATCGGCATCATCGTCGTGTTCGCGAGCGTGCTCGGCGGATACGTGCTTTCTCACGGCAAGATTGCCGCCCTGATCCAGCCTTTCGAGGTGCTGATTATCGGTGGCGCCGCGCTGGGGGCGTTCCTGCAGGCGAACCCCGGCTACATGACCATGCACGTGCTCAAGAAGTCCTTGGGGATGTTTGGTTCGCGCTTTTCCCAGACCTTCTACCTGGAAGTGCTGGGGCTGATCTACGAGATCCTCAACAAGAGCCGCCGCGAAGGCATGATGGCGATCGAGGGCGATATCGAAGATGCCGCCGCCAGCCCGATTTTCGCCAAGTACCCATCCGTGCTCAAAGACGAGCGCATGACCGCGTTCATCTGTGACTACCTGCGCATCATGTCCTCCGGCAACATGGCTCCCCACGAGCTGGAAGGCCTGTTCGACATGGAGCTGTTCAGCCTCAAGGAAGACCTCGAGCATCCGTCCCATGCGGTCAACGGCATCGCCGACGGCATGCCGGGTTTCGGTATCGTCGCGGCAGTACTGGGTATCGTGGTGACCATGGCGTCCCTGGGTGATGGCGACCAGAAGTCCATCGGCCTGCACGTAGGTGCGGCGCTGGTCGGTACCTTCTTCGGTATTCTCGCGGCCTACGGTTTCTTCGGCCCGCTGGCCCATTCCCTGGCGCACGACGCCAAGGAAGAGCTGAACGTCTACGAAGCCATCAAGGCCTCCCTGGTGGCCTCGGCTTCCGGCATGCCGCCATCGCTGGCCGTGGAGTTCGGGCGCAAGGTGCTGTACCCGGCACACCGTCCGAGCTTCGCCGAGCTGGAACAAGCGGTTCGCGGTCGCTAAGCCATGGAAAACAATCAGCCGATTATCATCAAGCGCGTCAAGCGCTTTGCCGGCGGACATCACGGCGGGGCGTGGAAGATCGCCTTCGCCGACTTCGCCACGGCGATGATGGCGTTCTTCCTGGTGCTGTGGCTGTTGTCCACCGCCACCCCGGAACAGAAGATCGCCATCGCCGGTTACTTCAAGGACCCGATCGGCTTCTCGGAAAGCGGCACGCCCTACATCATCGACCTGGGCGGTTCTCCCGAGCTGGCGCCGGAAAACACGCTCAACCCCGAGATCAAGTCGCAGCCGCAGCCGGACAAGGTTACGGTCGATACCGATCAGGTCGAGAGCATGGCCGAGCAGGTGGAAAGAGAGCGTCTGGAGCTGTTGCTGCAGGAGTTGCAGAACAAGGTCGAAGAAAACCCGCAATTGCAGAAGTTCAAGGACCAGATCCTGTTCGAGATCACTCCGGACGGCCTGCGTATCCAGATCATCGATTCGGAAAACCGGCCGATGTTCGACTCCGGCAGTGCACGCCTGAAGCCGTACTTCGAGGACATCCTGCTGGCCATGGCCGACACCATCAAGGCGGTGCCGAACAAGATCAGCATCAGCGGTCACACCGATGCCAAGCCTTACGCGGGCACCGGAGATTTCGGTAACTGGGAGCTTTCGGCCAACCGTGCCAACGCCGCGCGTCGGGCGCTGGTGGCGGGCAGCTATCCGGACGGTCAGGTGGCTCGCGTGGTGGGTTATGCCTCGTCGTCGCTGTTCGATCGCAAGAACCCGTTCAACCCGATCAACCGGCGTATCGACATCGTGGTGCTGACCAAGAAGGCCCAGCGCGCGATCGAAGGGGAAGTCGCTCCCGAGGCTCCGGCACCGACCCAGGGCCAAGGCGCCCCGGGCGAAGTACCGGTCGACCCGAACGCCTTGCCGCCGGAGCAGGAGCCTTTGCCGGCTCATGAGCTGCGCGAGCGCCTGAATATCTTCGACGACGCTGCACCGAAGACCGAGGGCGCGGCTGCGCCCGCAGCTACGCCTCCAGCTGCGCGGTGATGGGTAAAAGCAGGCTCTGTTAAAGAGTGCTCGATAAAAAAGGCCGCGATCATCGCGGCCTTTTTTGTTTCTGCGTGGGGCTACTTATTAATAGCTGCTATCCGGCAGGCTGGCGATGATCGAGCGGTAGCTGTTCATCCGTTGCTGCTGGATCCGCCCGTCTTCCAGGGCCTTGAGCAGGGCGCAGCCCGGTTCGCGGTCATGCTTGCAGTCACGGAAGCGGCAGGTGCCCAGCAGGTCGTTGAACTCGATGAAACCCGCTTCGACATCGGCGCGGCTGACGTGGCCCAGGCCGAATTCGCGAATCCCCGGGGAGTCGATCAGTTCGCCGCCGCCCGGGAAGTGGAACAGGCGCGCGGTGGTGGTGGTGTGGGTGCCCTGGCCGGACAGCTCCGACAAAGGCCCGACACGGGTTTCGACATCCGGTAGCAGGCTGTTCACCAGCGACGACTTGCCCACGCCAGACTGGCCGACGAACACGCTGATCCGCCCGTCCAGCTGCGCTTGCAGCTGTTCCATGCCATTGCCGTGGTGGGCCGAGACTTCCAGCACTGGATAGCCCAGTTGCCGATAGACCGCCAGCAGGGCGTTCAGGGCAGGGGCGTTCTGCTCGTCGATCAGGTCGAACTTGTTGAGCAGCAGCAGCGGGCGGATGCCGGCATGTTCGGCCGCTACCAGGTAACGGTCGATCAGGTTGGCATGGGGCTCGGGCAGCGGGGCAAAGACGATCACGATCATGTCGACGTTGGCGGCGACCGGCTTGAGCTGGCCGCGGCTATCCGGACGGCAGAGTTCGGTGTGGCGCGGCAGTTGCGCGACGATTACGCCGATGCCCTGGTTGCCCGGGCGCCAGACCACCTGATCGCCGGTCACCAACGCCGGCAGGTTGGCGCGCAAGTGGCAGCGGAACACCTGGCCGGCCAGTTCGCCCTCGCGCGCCTCGACCTCGACCTGCACACCGAAGTGGGCGATCACCAGGCCGGTCTGTTCGGGGCCGAGGTCGCCGCCTTCCAGTGCTTCCACGGCAGAGGATTCACGTTTGGCGGCGCGGGCGGCGCGTTCGCCTTGAATCTTTTCGATGCGCCAGTTTTGGCGACGATTGAGCTGGCGTTTGGCCATTGGTGTTCCGTGTCGAGAATGCGGCGGTTAGATAAAACGGCCGCGAGTTTAGCACGCCAGCAGGTCCCTCTAGGCTAAACTGCGCAGCTACGCCGAGGAGCCCACACATGCAAAACCCGCAGAATCTGATCTGGATCGACCTGGAAATGACCGGTCTGAACCCTGATACCGACGTCATCATCGAGATGGCGACCATCGTCACCGATAGCAATCTCAATACCTTGGCTGAAGGTCCGGTCATCGCCATCCACCATAGCGATGAAATTCTCGCCGGCATGGATGAGTGGAACACCCGCCAGCACGGCGGCTCTGGGCTGACCCAGCGCGTGCGTGAAAGCCGCATCAGCATGGCTGAAGCGGAAGCGCAGACCATCGCCTTCCTGGAGCAGTGGGTGCCCAAGGGCAAGTCGCCGATCTGTGGCAATAGCATCTGCCAGGACCGGCGTTTCCTGTATCGCCATATGAAGGCGCTGGAAAGCTACTTCCATTACCGCAACCTTGATGTTTCCACCCTCAAGGAACTGGCTGCCCGCTGGGCGCCGGACGTGCGTGACAGCTTCAAGAAAGGCAGCACCCACCTGGCGCTGGACGACATCCGCGAGTCGATCGCCGAGCTGCAGCATTACCGCAAGCACTTCATCAAGCTCTGATGATTCGGTGGCGCTGGTTCTGATGTCATCGCGGGCAAGCCTCGCTCCTACAGGTTTGCATAAGGCTTGCCCGCGATAGCTCGCGCCGGGGTCTCCAGCAATTCCAGCCGGCGCCCCCTTTTGGTGCCAGCAGCAACTGAGTAGACTGCGCGCCTTCCTGTAAGGACCGCCATCATGCTGCTGATGCTTTACCTGATTGCCATTACCGCCGAAGCCATGACTGGCGCCTTGTCTGCCGGCCGTCGCGGCATGGACTGGTTCGGGGTGGTGTTGATCGCTTGCGTCACGGCCCTGGGCGGCGGTTCGGTGCGTGACGTGCTGCTGGGGCATTACCCGCTGACCTGGGTCAAACATCCGGAATACCTGGTGCTGACCTCGGTCGCGGCCCTGGTGACCATCTTTATCGCGCCCTTGATGCGCCACCTGCGCTCGCTGTTTCTGGTGCTCGACGCCGTGGGGCTGGTGGCGTTCACCCTGATCGGTTGCATGACCGCGCTGGAAATGGGCCACGGCATGGTGGTGGCATCGGTCAGCGGGGTGATTACCGGGGTATTCGGCGGCATCCTGCGGGATATCTTCTGCAACGATATTCCGCTGATCTTCCGTCGCGAGCTGTATGCCAGCGTCTCGTTCGCCGCGGCCTGGTGCTACATGCTCTGCATCTACCTGCAATTGCCCGGCGAGCAGTCGATCCTCATCACCCTGTTCGGCGGTTTCCTACTGCGCCTGCTGGCGATCCGTTTTCACTGGGAAATGCCCAAGTTCGTCTACAACGATGAGCAGTGACGGCTGGCGTGTTGCTTCAGCGCCCATTCCACGTGTTCGCGCACCAGCTCTGACGGGTAGTCCCGACGGGCCTTGAGGGCTTCCAGCACCGGAATGCTCGACGGCGCGTTACCCAGCCCCACCGCCAGGTTGCGCAGCCAGCGCTCATAGCCGGCTCGGCGCAGCGGCGAGCCTTCGGTGCTGCTGAGAAACTTGTCCTCGTCCCACATGAACAGTTCGGCCAGCTCGGCATTGTCGAGGTTGTGGCGTGGCTTGAAGTCGCCTTCGCCGGAAGGGCGGGCGAAGCGGTTCCACGGGCAGACGATCTGGCAGTCGTCGCAGCCGAACACCCGATTGCCGATCAGCGGGCGCAGGTCTTCGGGAATGGCGTTTTTAAGTTCGATGGTCAGGTACGAAATGCAGCGTCGGGCGTCCAGTACATAAGGGCCGACGAAGGCCTTGGTCGGGCAGATGTCCAGGCACGCGGTGCAGCGGCCGCAGTGCTCGGTGGCGTGGGGCTCGTCCACCGGCAATGGCAGGTCGACGAACAGTTCGCTGAGGAAGAAGTAGCTGCCGGCCTTGCGGTTGAGTACCAGGGTGTTCTTGCCGATCCAGCCGAGCCCGGCCTGTTCGGCGATGGCTTTTTCCAGCACCGGGGCGCTGTCGACGAAGGCGCGATAGCCGAACGGGCCGATTTCCTTCTGGATGCGCTCGGCCAGTTGCTGCACGCGCTTGCGGATCAGCTTGTGATAGTCGCGGCCCAGGGCGTAGCGCGAGACATAGGCTTTTTCCGGTTGGGCCAGGCGCTGCGCCATCTGGGTGTCGCCGGGCAGGTAATCCATGCGCAGGGACACCACGCGCAGGGTGCCGGGCACCAGTTCGTCCGGGTGGGAGCGTTTGCTGCCGTGGGCGCCCATGTAGTCCATTTCGCCGTGGTAGCCCGCCTCGAGCCAGCGCTCCAGGTGCTGTTCATGCTCGGCCAGGTCCAGGCCGCTGATGCCGACTTGCTGAAAGCCCAGCTCGCGGCCCCAATCCTTGATCGATTGGGCGAGGGCGGGCAGATCGGTGGTAATGGCAGGCATGAGGCGAGAGAAACCGGGGCTGAGGTGCGTATAATTCTGCCAGACATCGGAGCCCGAAGACGCATGCCGCAGACAAAACACCCTTTACCCGACATTCAGCTGCTGACGCCCGGCACATTGCCGCGGCTGGCTGCCCGTGCGCCAAGCGCCCATAAAGGCCAGTTCGGGCACCTGTTGCTGATCGGTGGCGATCGCGGTTTTGGCGGTGCGGCGCTGCTCTGCGCCGAGAGCGCCTTGCGCGGCGGTGCCGGGATGGTGTCTCTGGCGACGCGCAGCGAGCACGTTGCGGCCGCTCTGGCGCGGGTTCCGGAGGTCATGGCCCTGGGCACAGACTCGGCCAACCAGTTGATGGGCTTGCTGGAGCAGGCCTCGATCATCGTGGCGGGCCCTGGTCTGGGGCAGGCGGCCTGGGGGCGCAGCCTTTTATCTGCCGCCGCCAATGCGCCACGGCCCCAGGTGTGGGACGCCGATGCGCTCAATCTGCTGGCCAAAGGCGGTTTGACCTTGCCGTCGGGCAGCGTGATCACCCCGCATCCGGGGGAAGCCGCGCGGCTGCTGGGGATTTCCACTGCGCAGGTGCAGGCGGATCGTCTGGCCGCCGCTCAAGCGCTGAGCAAAAAATACACAGCTGTGGCCATCCTGAAGGGCGCCGGAAGTCTGGTCGCCAGCCCTGATGGCCGCCTGGCCCGCTGCGACCGGGGGCATCCGGCCATGGCCACGGCGGGGTTGGGGGATGTGCTGGCCGGTCTGGTCGGGGCGCTGCTGGCCCAGGGGATGCCGGCGTTCGATAGCGCTTGCCTGGCGGTCTGGCTGCATGCCGTCGCGGGCGAGCATCAAGGTAAATTGGGCCGGGGGCTGGCGGCCAGCGATCTGATTCCGGTCATTCGTCAGTTGCTGGAGGAGCAATCACCGTGTCTGAAATAACCCTGTATCTGGCAGACGAAGACGCCATGATCGCCTTTGGCGCGCGCCTGGCGCAGGTCACTCAAGGGGTGGGTGTGATCTTTCTGGAAGGCGATCTGGGGGCGGGGAAAACCACGCTGTCCCGGGGCCTCATCCGTGGCCTGGGACATGCCGGTGCAGTGAAAAGCCCGACCTTTACCCTGGTTGAGCCCTACGAGATCGGCGATGTGCGGGCCTTCCACTTCGATCTTTATCGCCTGGTCGATCCTGAGGAGCTGGAGTTTCTCGGCATCCGCGATTACCTGGAGGGTGATGCACTGTGTCTGATCGAGTGGCCCCAGCGTGGTGCGGGCTTTTTGCCAAAGCCGGACCTGACCATTACCATTAGCCCGCATAACAGCGGGCGTTCCCTGCATTTGTTGTCGCAAGGCTCGCGTGGCGAGGCCTGGTGTGCCGCTTTGGCGTTGGAATTCAAATAATTGATGGGGTTAGGTATGCGCATTCGCGCGTTGGTTGCTGTCGTAGGACTGTTGCTTACGGCATTGGCCGTCGACGCTCTGGCCGCTACACAGGTCCGCAGCGTTCGCCTGTGGCGGGCACCGGATAACACTCGACTGGTATTTGACCTGTCCGGTCCGGTCCAGCACAGCGTCTTCACCCTGACGGCCCCTGATCGTCTGGTGATCGATATCAACGGTGCGACCCTCGGCGGGCCGCTGAATGTCTCCACGGCGAATACGCCGATTACCGCCATGCGTTCGGCCCAGCGCACCCCCACCGACTTGCGGGTGGTCGTCGACCTGAAAAAGGCCGTCACCCCCAAGAGTTTTACCCTGACGCCCAATGCCCAATACGGCAATCGCCTGGTGGTCGACCTGTTCGATAACCCGGCGGACGCCGCGCCGACGCCGCCACCGGCACCGAATGTCGCGACCGTGCCGGCGGTCCCGGTAACGCCGACCAAGCCTGAGATCAAGCTGCCACCGGCCCCGGCCGGCAAACGCGATATCGTCGTGGTCATCGATGCCGGTCACGGTGGCGAGGACCCGGGTGCCTCCGGCTCTCGCGGCCAGCATGAGAAAGACGTGGTACTGGCCATCGCCCGCGAGCTGCAGCGCCAGATCAATGGCCTCAAGGGCTTCCGCGCCGAGCTGACCCGTACCGGCGACTACTTCATTCCGTTGCGCGGTCGTACCGAGATCGCCCGCAAGAAAGGCGCCGACCTGTTCGTCTCGATCCACGCCGACGCGGCACCGTCCCGCGCGGCCTTCGGGGCCTCGGTGTTCGCGCTCTCCGACCGCGGCGCCACGTCCGAGACAGCCCGTTGGCTGGCGGACAGCGAAAACCGTTCCGACCTGATCGGCGGGGCCGGCAACGTCAGCCTCGATGACAAGGACCGGATGCTTGCTGGCGTATTGCTGGACCTGTCCATGACGGCCTCGCTGACTTCCAGCCTGAACGTCGGCCAGAAAGTGCTCAGCAACATCGGCCGGGTCACCCCGCTGCACAAACAGCGCGTCGAGCAGGCCGGGTTCATGGTGCTCAAGTCTCCGGACATTCCGTCGATCCTGGTGGAAACCGGCTTTATCTCCAACGCCAACGAAGCCTCCAAGCTGGCCACCGTCAGCCACCAGCAAGCACTGGCGCGTTCCATCAGCAGCGGCGTGCGGCAGTTCTTCCAGCAGAACCCGCCGCCGGGCACCTACATCGCCTGGCTGCGTGATTCCGGGAAGATTGCCCAGGGGCCGCGCGACCACCGCGTGAGCCCGGGCGAAACCCTGGCGATGATCGCCGTGCGTTATCAGGTTTCCGCCGCCACCCTGCGCAGCGCCAACAACCTGAGCAGCGATGAGCTGAAAATCGGTCAGACCCTGACCATCCCGGGTACAGAACTGGCGGCCAAGGAATGAATGACGCAGTCATCAGCAGCGCCCGCATCGAGTTGCTCAGCCCACGACTGGCGAACCAGATTGCCGCCGGTGAGGTGGTCGAGCGTCCGGCATCGGTGATCAAGGAGTTGCTGGAGAACAGCCTGGACTCCGGCGCCAAGCGCATCGATGTGGACGTCGAGCAGGCGGGCGTCAAACTGCTGCGGGTGCGCGACGACGGCAGCGGCATCTCCGCGGACGATCTGCCGCTGGCCCTGGCGCGCCACGCCACCAGCAAGATCCGCAACCTCGAGGATCTGGAACAGGTCATGAGCCTGGGCTTTCGGGGTGAGGCGCTGGCATCCATCAGCTCGGTCGCCCGCTTGACCCTGACTTCCCGCACCCGCGAGGCCGATCAGGCCTGGCAGGTGGAAACCGAAGGCCGCGACATGGCGCCGCGCGTGCAGCCGGCGGCCCATCCGGTCGGTACCTCGGTGGAAGTCCGCGACCTGTTCTTCAACACCCCGGCTCGGCGCAAGTTTCTCAAAGCCGAGAAAACCGAGTTCGATCACCTGCAGGAAGTGATCAAGCGCCTGGCGCTGGCGCGTTTCGATGTCGCGTTTCACCTGCGTCACAACGGTAAAAGCGTCCTCAGCCTGCATGAAGCCAACGATGACGTGGCGCGCGCGCGGCGGGTGGCAGCGGTGTGCGGTTCGGGCTTTCTCGAGCAGGCGCTGCCGATCGAGGTTGAGCGTAACGGCCTGCATCTGTGGGGCTGGGTAGGCTTGCCGACTTTTTCCCGCAGCCAGGCGGATCTGCAGTATTTCTACGTCAACGGTCGCGCGGTGCGCGACAAGCTGGTGGCCCATGCGGTGCGCCAGGCTTACCGCGATGTACTGTTCAACGGTCGGCACCCGACCTTTGTGCTGTTCTTCGAAGTCGACCCGGCGGTGGTCGACGTCAACGTGCACCCGACCAAACACGAAGTGCGCTTCCGTGACGGGCGCATGGTCCACGACTTCCTGTACGGCACCCTGCACCGCGCCCTCGGCGATGTCCGGCCGGAAGACCATCTGGCGGCGCCGGCAGCGGTCGCCGGCATCGTGCGGCCGAGCGGGATCGAGGCCGGCGAGTTCGGCCCCCAGGGCGAAATGCGCCTGGCGGCAAACATGACGCTGGAACAGCCGCAGGCCCAACCGGCCTTCAATCCGCCGGGGACCGGCTCGGGCGCGGGTTATCAGTACCAGTACACGCCGCGTCCGCAGCCAATGCTGCCGGCGGCCGAGGCGCAAAGCGCCTATCGCGAGTTCTTTGCGCCCTTGCCTGAGTCCGGGGCGACGGCCTTGCCGGATGCTCAGGGCGATATCCCGCCGCTGGGCTATGCGCTGGCGCAGCTCAAAGGCATCTATATCCTCGCGGAAAACGCCCAGGGCCTGGTTCTGGTGGACATGCACGCGGCCCACGAGCGGATCATGTACGAGCGCCTGAAGGTGGCGATGGCCAGCGAAGGCCTGAGCGGCCAGCCGCTGCTGGTGCCGGAGTCGATCGCGGTCAGCCAGCGCGAAGCCGACTGTGCCGAGGAGCACGTCAGCTGGTTCCAGCGCCTGGGGTTCGAGTTGCAGCGCCTGGGCCCTGAGTCGCTGGCGATCCGGCAGATTCCGGCCCTGCTCAAGCAGGCGGAAGCCAACCGCCTGGTGCATGACGTCCTGGCCGACCTGATGGAGTACGGCACCAGCGACCGTATCCAGGCGCACCTCAACGAGTTGCTGGGCACCATGGCCTGCCACGGGGCGATCCGGGCCAATCGCCGCCTGGCCCTGCCGGAAATGAACGGCTTGTTGCGCGACATGGAAAACACCGAGCGCAGCGGTCAATGCAACCATGGCCGACCGACCTGGACCCAGTTGGGCCTGGACGATCTGGACAAACTCTTCTTGCGCGGTCGTTGATGAGCCAGCTTCCCCCAGCGATCTTCCTGATGGGCCCGACTGCCGCTGGCAAGACTGACCTGGCCATCGAACTCACCAAGGTTTTGCCTTGCGAGCTGATCAGCGTCGATTCGGCGCTGGTCTACCGTGGCATGGACATAGGCACCGCCAAGCCGTCCAAGGAAATCCTGGCCGAATTTCCGCACCGCCTGATCGACATTCTCGACCCTGCCGAGAGTTATTCGGCGGCGGATTTCCGTACCGATGCGCTGGCGGCCATGGCCGATATCACCGCGCGCGGCAAGATTCCGCTGCTGGTGGGCGGCACGATGCTCTATTACAAGGCTTTGCTTGAAGGCTTGGCGGACATGCCGCCGGCCGACCCACAGGTCCGCGCCGAGCTGGAAGAAGAAGCGGCACGCCTTGGCTGGCAGGCCCTGCACGACCAATTGGCGGCCATCGACCCCGAGTCGGCGGCGCGGATTCACCCCAATGATCCCCAGCGCCTGACCCGGGCGCTGGAAGTCTATCGGGTCAGTGGCCTGAGCATGACCGCCCACAGACTGCGACAATCTGCGCAAAGTACTGAAGCAGCCGCTTCGGGACGGGGACAATTGCCCTATACTGTCGCGAACTTGGCCATTGCCCCGGCAAACCGTCAGGTACTGCATGAGCGCATTGCACAAAGATTCACAATTATGTTGGAACAGGGATTCGTCGACGAGGTCGTAGCTCTGCGTTCTAGAAGTGACCTGCATGCCGGGTTGCCGTCTATACGTGCTGTAGGCTACCGACAGGTCTGGGATCATCTGGATGGCAAGCTGACATTCGCCGAGATGCAGGAACGCGGCATCATTGCCACGCGCCAATTGGCGAAGCGCCAGTTCACCTGGTTGCGTAGCTGGGCTGATTTACACTGGCTGGACAGCCTTGATTGCGACAATCTGCCACGCGCCTTGAAATACCTGGGAACGGTCTCCATATTGAGCTGAGTCCTTGCAATTGCCGTCTATCCTTGGGGGTGGGGCGGTTTTAGCCATCTGTTTTCTGATTTTTTATTATTGATCCTTAAAGGAGTGCGGCACATGTCAAAAGGGCATTCGCTACAAGACCCTTACTTGAATACTTTACGTAAAGAGAAAGTTGGGGTTTCCATCTATCTGGTCAACGGGATCAAACTGCAAGGTACGATCGAGTCTTTCGACCAGTTCGTCATCCTGCTGAAGAACACCGTCAGCCAAATGGTTTACAAGCACGCTATCTCGACAGTGGTACCGGTTCGTCCAATTCGCCTGCCTAGCGCATCCGAATCCGAACAGGGTGACGCTGAGCCAGGTAACGCCTGATAGGAGTCTCCTTTGTTCTTTGAGCGCCACGGTGGTGGTGAGCGTGCAATTCTCGTTCACTTGGATGGTCAGGACCCTGAGGCGCGCGAAGATCCGCAGGAGTTTCAGGAGTTGGCAATATCGGCCGGCGCCGAGACCGTCGCGTTTGTTAACGTGCCGCGTCATCGGCCAACCGCCAAGTACCTGGTTGGCAGCGGCAAGGTCGAAGAATTACGCGACCTGGTCAAAGCCGAACAGGTCGACCTGGTGATTTTCAATCACATCCTCACACCCAGTCAGGAACGTAACCTCGAACGTGCTTTCGAGTGTCGCGTGATTGACCGCACGGGTCTGATTCTCGATATTTTCGCCCAACGTGCCCGCACTCACGAAGGCAAGCTCCAGGTAGAGCTGGCCCAGCTTGAATATATGAGTACGCGTCTGGTTCGTGGCTGGACTCACCTTGAGCGGCAGAAAGGCGGTATCGGTCTGCGTGGTCCGGGTGAAACCCAGCTCGAGACTGACCGGCGTCTTCTGCGGGTTCGCCTGCGGCAGATCAAGGCCCGGCTGGAGAAGGTCCGCAGTCAGCGCGAGCAGGCCCGTCGTGGGCGCAAGCGTGCCGATATTCCTTCGGTATCGTTGGTGGGCTACACCAACGCCGGCAAATCCACCTTGTTCAACTCCGTGACCGAGTCCGATGTATTCGCGGCCAACCAACTGTTCGCTACCCTCGACCCGACCTTGCGCCGGCTCGAGCTGGACGATCTGGGTCCGGTCGTGCTGGCCGACACTGTGGGGTTCATTCGTCATCTGCCGCACAAACTGGTCGAGGCGTTTCGGGCTACGCTCGAAGAGTCGAGCAACTCCGACCTGCTGTTGCATGTGATCGATGCCCATGAGCCCGAGCGCATGGCCCAGATCGAGCAGGTCATGGTGGTGCTCGGCGAGATCGGAGCCCAGGACTTGCCGATACTGGAGGTCTATAACAAACTCGATTTGCTCGAGGGGGTAGATCCGCAGATCCAGCGCGATGCCGACGGCAAGCCGCAGCGGGTCTGGTTGTCGGCTCGTGAGGGGCAGGGGCTGGACTTGCTCAAGCAGGCCATTGCCGAGCTGCTGGGCGAGGATTTGTTTGTAGGCACCTTGCGCTTGCCGCAGCGTTTTGCTCGACTGCGAGCGCAGTTCTTCGAGTTGGGCGCAGTGCAGAAAGAAGATCACGACGAGGAAGGTGTCAGCCTGCTGGCTGTCCGCTTGCCGCGAGTCGAGCTGAATCGATTGGTAAGCCGCGAAGGCATGCAGCCGCTGGAGTTCATCGAGCAACACACTTTGCAATAAAAGCCTGAGAAAGCGGTTGTGCCGCTGTAGCAGGCATTCTGTAGCATTGGTCGGCGCGCCGTGGGTGCGTCTTTGCTTTATCAGATGGAGAGCGCTATGGCTTGGAATGAGCCGGGTGGCAACTCGAATAATCAGGATCCTTGGGGTGGTAAGCGCCGCAACAATGGCGACCGCAAGGGGCCACCGGATCTCGACGAGGCCTTCCGCAAGCTGCAGGAAAGCCTGAATGGGTTGTTCGGTGGTGGTAAGAAACGTGGTGACGACGGTGGCAGTTCCGGTAAGGGCGGCGGTCTCGGCCTGCTCGGTATCGGTCTGGTCGTGCTGGCGGCCGTGTGGCTGTACAGCGCGGTGTATGTCGTGGACGAGCAGGAGCAGGCCGTGGTGCTGCGCTTCGGCAAGTACTACGAGACCGTCGGCCCGGGCCTGAACATCTACTTCCCGCCGATCGATCGCAAGTACATGGAAAACGTCACGCGTGAGCGTGCCTATACCAAGCAGGGTCAAATGCTGACTGAAGACGAAAACATCGTCGAAGTGCCGCTGACCGTGCAGTACAAGATCAGCAACCTGCAGGACTTCGTGCTGAACGTCGATCAGCCGGAAATCAGCCTGCAGCACGCCACCGACAGTGCCCTGCGCCACGTAGTGGGTTCCACCGCGATGGACCAGGTGCTGACCGAAGGCCGTGAATTGATGGCCAGCGAGATCAAGGAGCGTCTGCAACGTTTCCTCGACACCTATCGCACCGGTATCACCGTTACCCAGGTGAACGTACAGAGCGCAGCGGCACCGCGTGAAGTGCAGGAAGCCTTCGATGACGTGATCCGTGCCCGTGAAGACGAGCAGCGTTCGCGCAACCAGGCTGAAACCTATGCCAACGGTGTCGTGCCGGAAGCCCGTGGTCAGGCCCAGCGCATCATCGAGGATGCCAACGGTTATCGCGATGAAGTGGTTTCCCGCGCCAAGGGTGAGGCCGATCGCTTCACCAAGCTGGTGGCCGAGTACCGCAAGGCGCCTGAAGTCACCCGTGAGCGTCTGTACCTGGACACCATGCAGGAAGTCTTCAGCAATACCAGCAAGGTTCTCGTGACCGGCAACAAGAACGGCCAGAGCAATCTGCTGTACCTGCCGCTGGACAAAATGGTCGAGAGTGGCCGCAGCACCAGTGCTCCGGTGACTGGCGCAGCAGCCAGCAGCAACGAAGCGAATGCGCGTGCGGCAGCTGATCTGCAGCAACAGCAAGCGCGTACCAGGGAGAGTCGCTGATGAGCAATAAATCGCTGATCGCCCTTATTGTCGGCGTCGTCGTGGCGATCGCTGCCTGGAACTGCTTCTACATCGTCGCTCAGACCGAGCGCGCGGTGTTGCTGCAGTTCGGTCGTGTGGTCCAGGCTGACGTTCAGCCGGGTCTGCATGTGAAAGTGCCCTATGTGAACCAGGTGCGTAAGTTCGACGCCCGCCTGATGACCCTGGATGCACCGACCCAGCGTTTCCTGACGCTGGAAAAGAAAGCCGTGATGGTCGATGCCTATGCCAAATGGCGCGTGAAGGATGCGGAGCGTTTCTACACCGCGACTTCCGGCCTCAAGCAGATCGCCGACGAGCGTCTTTCCCGTCGTCTGGAGTCGGGCCTGCGTGACCAGTTCGGTAAGCGCACCCTGCACGAAGTGGTGTCCGGTGAACGTGATGCGCTGATGGCGGATATCACGGCTTCGCTCAACAAGATGGCCGAGAAAGAGCTGGGCATCGAAGTGGTCGATGTCCGGGTCAAGACCATCGACTTGCCGAAGGAAGTGAACCGCAGCGTCTTCGAGCGCATGAGCACCGAGCGTGAGCGTGAAGCTCGCGAGCACCGCGCCAAGGGTAACGAGCTGGCGGAAGGTATTCGTGCCGACGCCGATCGTCAGCGCCGCGTACTGCTGGCCGAAGCCTATCGTGAGTCGGAAGAGATTCGCGGTGACGGCGACGCCAAGGCCGCAGCCATCTACTCCAAGGCCTACGGTCAGGACCAGGAGTTCTACGGTTTTTACCGTAGCCTGCGTGCCTATCGTGAAAGCTTCGCGAACAAATCCGACGTCATGGTCCTGGATCCAAGCAGCGACTTTTTCCGTTACCTGGAAAAGGCCAAGCCTTGATGCGACGTTGACCTGAATCGCCCCGCCCGGCGGCTAAAGTGTCTGGCGGGGTGATCCTTTGGGAAAACGAGTGTATGATGCGGCAGCCGGGAAATTCCCGGCTTTTTTGCGTCTGCACGTTTGATTGTGGTTGTTGGTGCAAGACGGCGAGTTGAACGACTCGACAGGTTTTTTCGAGGAAAGTGAGTGGCGAAGCCGGTTTCAGGCTTTTCGCCCCGTCGCCCATGCGCGTGGTTTGCGTATGAGCCGATCATTTTCTGCTTCACTCAAGGCCCGCCCATAGGCTGGCCGCCTGGATCACAGGGGAATGGCGTAATGGCAACGGTAGACCGCTGGCTGCTGCCAGATGGCATCGAAGAAGTACTGCCACCTGAGGCGGCGCGCATTGAAGTTGCGCGTCGTCAGGTGTTGGATCTGTTCCAGAGCTGGGGTTACGAGTTCGTCGTGACCCCTCATATCGAGTACCTGGAATCCTTGCTGACCGGCGCGGGCCAGGACCTCGACCTGCGTACCTTCAAGGTCATCGATCCGCAATCGGGTCGGCAGATGGGTTTCCGCGCCGACATTACGCCGCAGGTGGCCCGAATCGATGCGCATACCCTGCGTCGCGAAGGCCCGAGCCGCCTGTGCTATGCCGGTAGCGTGCTGCATGCGCAGCCGCGTGCCTTGTCGTCCTCGCGCAGCCCTATCCAGCTGGGCGCCGAGTTGTACGGCGATGCGAGCCCGAGCAGCGACGTGGAAGTCATCAGCCTGATGCTGGCGATGCTGCAACTGGCCGATGTGCCGGATGTGCACATGGACCTGGGGCATGTCGGTATCTACCGTGGCCTGGCCCGTGCGGCCGGCCTCTCCGGCGAAGTGGAACAGCAACTGTTCGATGCCCTGCAACGCAAGGCCATCGACGAGGTCATTACCTTGACCGAAGGCCTGCCGGCCGATCTGTCCGGCATGCTGCGGGCGCTGGTCGACCTGTGCGGCGGCCGTGAAGTGCTGGCTGCGGCCCGCGAGCGCCTGGCCAATGCACCGGCGCCGGTGCTGGCGGCCCTGGACGACCTGCTGGCGATTGCCGAGCGTCTTTCCGTGCGTTTCCCTGAATTGCCGCTGTACTTCGACCTGGGCGAGCTGCGCGGTTACCACTACCACACCGGTGTGGTGTTCGCGGTGTTCGTACCGGGCGTTGGCCAGTCCATCGCCCAGGGCGGTCGTTACGACGATATCGGCGCCGACTTCGGTCGCGCCCGCCCGGCAACCGGTTTCTCTACCGATTTGAAAACCCTGGTGACCCTGGGGCGTGCTGAGATCGAGCTACCGTCTGGCGGTATCTGGATGCCGGACAGTACGGATGCAGCCCTCTGGCAGCAGGTTTGCCAGTTGCGCAGTGAGGGTCAGCGCGTGGTTCAGGCCTTGCCTGGACAACCATTGGCCGCCGCCCGTGAAGCGGACTGCGACCGGCAATTGATTCAGCAGAACGGGCTTTGGCAAGTATTGCCGCTGGCTTCTTGAGTTTTCCCGCCGGCCGTTGCCGGCACCAAGTTTGCGCGAATGAGGACAAGTGTTATGGGTAAGAATGTCGTAGTCCTGGGCACCCAGTGGGGTGATGAGGGCAAAGGCAAGATCGTTGATCTGCTGACCGAACATGCTGCCGCCGTAGTGCGCTACCAAGGTGGCCACAACGCTGGCCACACCCTGGTGATCGATGGCGAAAAAACCGTCTTGCACCTGATCCCTTCGGGTGTGCTGCGCGAAGGCGTTCAGTGCCTGATCGGCAACGGTGTGGTGGTTGCGCCGGACGCATTGCTGCGTGAGATCGTCAAGCTGGAAGAGAAAGGCGTACCGGTGCGCGAGCGCCTGCGTATCAGCCCATCCTGCCCGTTGATCCTGTCCTACCACGTAGCGCTGGACCAGGCGCGTGAAAAAGCCCGTGGCGAGCAGAAGATCGGTACCACCGGTCGCGGCATCGGCCCGGCTTACGAAGACAAGGTCGCTCGTCGCGGCCTGCGTATCGGCGACCTGTTCCACCGCGAGCGTTTCGCCGCGAAGCTGGGCGAGTTGCTGGACTACCACAACTTCGTACTGGTCAATTACTACAAAGAGCCGGCCATCGACTTCCAGAAGACGCTCGACGAGTGCATGGAATACGCCGAACTGCTCAAGCCGATGATGCTGGACGTGACCGCCGAGCTGCACCAACTGCGTCGCGCGGGCAAGGACATCATGTTCGAAGGCGCCCAGGGCTCGCTGCTGGACATCGACCACGGTACCTATCCGTACGTCACCAGCTCCAACACCACTGCCGGCGGCATCGCCACTGGCTCGGGTGTGGGCCCGATGTACCTGGACTACATCCTGGGCATCACCAAGGCTTACACCACTCGCGTGGGTTCGGGTCCGTTCCCGACCGAACTGTTCGACGACGTCGGCGCTTTCCTGGCCAAGCGTGGCCATGAGTTCGGTGCAACCACCGGCCGTGCCCGCCGTTGCGGCTGGTTTGACGCCGTCATCCTGCGTCGCGCCATCGACGTCAACAGCATCTCGGGCCTGTGCCTGACCAAGCTGGACGTGCTGGACGGCCTGGAAACCATCAACATCTGCGTGGGCTACAAGAACCAGGATGGTGCAGTCATCGACGCGCCAACCGACGCCGACAGCTACATCGGCCTGGAGCCGGTGTACGAGCAGATGCCAGGCTGGAGCGAGTCGACCCTGGGTGCCAAGACCCTGGAAGAGCTGCCGGCCGCTGCCCGTGCCTACATCAAGCGTATCGAAGAGCTGGTCGGCGCGCCGATCGACATTATTTCGACAGGCCCGGACCGCAACGAGACCATCGTTCTGCGTCACCCGTTTGCTTGATAAGTCGTTGATGTAAAAAGCAAAGGCCCCTCTCCCGGGGCCTTTGTCGTTTCTGTCTGCCACACGGCACGACCCTTGCTGTGATTTCCCCTTCCAGAGTGCCATCAATTTGATGGCGTTGAAGTAGAGGGATTTCCTGTGTCGGCCGTTCTCTCACTGTTACAAAGCCGTTTGTTGCGGCCTGTGTTCGTTACTCTTGGTATCGCCCTTTTGGTGCAGGTGCTGGTTGCCGTTGCCCTGACCCGGAGCACGGTGATGGCGCTGGAGGCTGATCTGGCCGCTCGTCTGGGCGTCGACAGCCAGAAGCTCTCCGGCGAGTTGGAGCAGGCGGCTCGCGAAGTCACCTCGAGCCTGGAAAGCCTTTCCAGCAGTACTCGGCAACGATTGACCGCCGGGCTGTCCTCACGCCTGGAGGAAGAGCAGGCGCAATTGCGGGCGACGCTGGAGAAGGATCTCAAGGATTCGGCCAACGATATGGCCCAGTTGCTCGCTTCGGTGGCGCCGCGGGCCATGTGGGACAGCGACGTCCCGACCCTTTCCGAGTTCGCTCGGCGCGCCCAGCGCAATCCCAACGTGCTGTTCGTGGTGTACGACGACGCCAATGGCGAGCACCTGACCCGTTACCTGAACCGGGAAAACCCGATCAACAAGGCGCTGCTGGAAAAGGGCAAGGGCGACCGTGCCCTGGACAAGGTGCTGGATGCGGCCAAGAACGATCCGTCGGTCTATTACCTGGAGGCCTCCATCAGTCCTAACGGCGTGGAAATCGGCAAGGTGCTGATGGGGGTTTCCACGGCGTCGGTCGAGGCGGACGTGGTGGCGCTGGACAAGCGCTTCGCAGCCTTGATCGCCAGCAGCGATCAGTTGGTGGGCGATAGTCTCAAGGGCGCTTCGGCGGACAGTTCGGCGGCCATGGGCGCGCGCCTGCAGTCGGCGCAGACCACCGCTTCGGACATGCAGGCCAACACCGCCGGTACCGTGCAGGACGCGGCGGCCACTCTGCGTTGGCGCATCGGCATGGGCCTGGCGCTGGTCGGCTGCGGGGTCTTGCTGTTGCTGGCGGTGGTGCTGGGGCGGCGGGTGGTCAGCAAGCTGCATCTGCTGATCGCTGCGCTGAACGATCTGGCGGCCGGTGAGGGCGACCTGACCAAGCGGGTCCAGCTCAGCAGCAATGACGAGATCGGCGACATGGCGTCGGCGGTCAACCGCTTTGTCGACAAGTTGCAGCCAATCGTGCGCGAGGCGGGCGATGTGGCGCAGCGCACCGGTGTCGAAATCGGTGCGATGAGCCTGCGTAATGCCGGGGCTGATGCTGCGGCCGAGGCTCAGCGCGACGAGGTGGCAGAGAGTTTGCGGGCGCTGTCGCAGATGGCTGATGAAGCCCAGGCGGAAAGCCAGGCGATGCAGGCGGCCTTGCAGCAAGTGGTGGAGATTCGCCAGGCAACCGACGAAAACACTCGGACCTCGGCCCAGGTGGGCAGCCTGATCGAGGCGCTGGCGGGGCAGGTCGACACCGGCTCCAAGGTCATCGAGCGCCTGGCGCAGCAGAGCGAGCAGATCGAGGTGGTGTTGACGGTGATTCATGGCATCGCCGAACAAACCAACCTGCTGGCCTTGAATGCGGCCATCGAGGCGGCGCGGGCCGGGGAAACCGGGCGCGGCTTTGCTGTGGTGGCCGACGAGGTCAGGGCGCTGGCGAGCAAGACGCAAAGCTCTACCGGGGATATCCAGGCGCACATTGGAGCGCTGCAGCAGGGCGCGCGCGAGGCGGTGGCGGCGATCGGCCAAGCCGGAAGGCAGGCCAGCGAAGGTTTGCTGGTGCTGCGCGACAGCGCGCGGTTGCAGCAGTCGGTGCAGTCGTCGGTGGAGCAGGTGCACGCGGCAATTGGCCTGGCGACCCAGGCGGCGGCCCATCAGGCTCAGGGTGCGCAAGCGGTGCGCAGCCGGGTCGAAACCATCCATGCCCAGGCCGAGCGTGCGGCTCAGGCGGTGGTGGAAACCACGGCCAGCGGCAAGGTGCTGGATGGCTTGGCGGCGCAGTTGAAGGCCAGCCTGGGGCAATTCCGGGCTTGAGTTTCCACAAGGCTTGAATGCTGGGGGTGGGGCTCCTACAGAAGGCTTTCTGTAGGAGCGGGCTCAACGGCTCAGATACATCCGTGTCGTCAGCAGATAGACCGGCAATCCCGATACCAGAATCAACAGCGCCGCATAAGGCGCTGCGGCTGCAAACTCCACATTCGCCGTGTGCGCCCAGACTTCCGTCGCCAGCGTATTCAGCCCGGTCGGGCTGAGCAGCAGGGTGGCCGTCAGTTCCTTCATGGCATCCAGGAATACCAGGGCGAAGGCGGCTCCCAGCGCGGGGAAAATGATCGGCAGGGTCACACGGCAGAATGCCGTGAATGAGGAGGCGCCGAGAGTGCGGGCAGCTTCCTCGAGTTGCGGCGCCGCCTTGTTCAGGGCAGTGCGGATTGGCGCCTGCGCCAGGGGCAGGAATAGCAGGGCGTAGGCGATCAGCAGCAGGGTCGAGGTCTGATACAGCGCCGGCACGTAGTGCAGGGCAAAGAACACCAGTGTCAGGGCAATCACCAGGCCGGGCAGGGCGTGCAGCAAGTAGGGCAGGCGTTCGGCCCAGAGGGCCAGGCGACCCTTGTGACGTACCACCAGCAGCCCGACCGGTACCGCCAGCGCCAGGCACAGTGCCGCGCCACCCAGCGACAGTGCCAGGGAGGAAAGCAGGGCTTCGCCGATGGCGGCTACCGGGAAGGCGGCCGATGAGCCAACGGCCAGCCAGTACGCCAGCATGCCCAGCGGAATGCCGCTGCCGATCAGGGTCAGCAGCGCGCAGTACAGTTGCCCACCAATCGCCCACTTGCCCAGGCGTACCTGCTCGGCATGTCGCGCCGCGCCCTGGCCGGTCCGCACATGGCGGCCTTTGCCGCGAACCCGCAACTCCAGCCACAGCAGGGCCAGGCACAGCGCCAGCAACACGGCAGAAAGCATCGCCGCGTTGGCGTTGCTGAACTCCAGCTCGAACTGCTGATAGATCGCGGTAGTGAAGGTTTGCAGGCCGATGATCGACAGCGCGCCGAACTCCACCAGCATGTGCAGGGCGATCAGCAATGAACCGGCCAGCAGCGACGGCCAGAGCAGGGGCAGGGTGATCCGGAAGAACACGCCCCAGCGATGCTGCCCAAGGGTGCGGGCCGACTCCTCCAGAGAGGGGTCGAGGTTGCGCAGGGTGGCCGCGACAGGCAGGAACACCAGTGGGTACTTGGACAGGCTCATGACCAGGATCGCCCCGCCCAGGCCTTCGAAGCTGGCACTGAGGGAGACCCAGGTGAAACTGCTGACAAAGGCCGGTACGGCAAAGGGCAGGCACAGGATCACGCCCCAGAGGCGCCGCCCCGGCAAGTCGCTACGCTCCAGCAGCCAGGCCAGGGAGAGGCCGACGATGGCGCAGGTGACGGTCACACCTGTGAGCAGCAGCAAGGTATTGCGCAGCAGGCCGAATACATAGGGGCGCCACAGCAGGTGCAGGGCTTCGGCCCAGCCGGCCTGCCAAGCCTTGAGCCCGACATAGAGCAATGGCAGCAGGCTGAGTCCGACCAGCAGCAGGACTGGTAGCAGTAGCCAGATCGATGGCCCCTTGCGCCTCGGTATGTAGGTTGTGCGCGAGGCGGGGGCGGGCAGCGATGCGCTCATCAGTTCAGGCCGACTTCGCGTTCCAGTTCCAGGGCTTCTTCGGCATTGCCAAGGTCGGCCGGGGTGACTTTTGGCGCTTGCAGCTCGCTGAACGGCTTGAGGCCGCGATCCGACTCCAGGCCTTTGCGCAGCGGGTATTCGGCGGTGGTCTGGGTGATCACGCGCTGGCCTTCTTCGCTGGCCATATAGGCGAGGAATTGCTGAGCTTCCTTGGGGTGCTTGCTGGACTTGAGTACTGCGGCACTGGATACGGTGATCAGCCCGCCGGCATCGCCGCCGGTGAAATAGTGCAGCTTCGAGTCCAGCTGGCCTTTTTCGCGTTGCAGGGCGAACCAGTAATAGTTGTTCACCAGCACGGTGGCGACTTCGCCGTTTTCCACGGCCTTCAAGGCCACCATGTTATTGCTGTAGGTCTTGCCGAAGGCGCGCAGGCCGGTCAGCCATTCCTCGGCGGCGTCCATTCCGTGCAGCTTGATGATTGCCACGGCCTGTTCCTGGAACGCGCCGCTGGTAGGAACGAAGCCTACCTTGCCTTGCCATTGTGGTTGGGAGAACTCCATTACCGATGTCGGCAGGTCCTTTTCGTCGATCAGCTTCGGGTTGAACGCCACCACGCGGACGCGGGCGGTGATACCGATCCAGGTGCCGTTGCCGGCGACGTAATCCTTGGGTAGGACTTCAAGGGTCGCGGCATCGGTCTTGGCCAGCAGGCCTTGCTCGCCGAGTTTGTTCAGGGGCGGCGATTCTTCGGTGTAAATCACGTCGGCGGGAGAGCGCTCGCCTTCTTCCACGACCTGGCTGGCAAGCTGGTTGCTGCTGCCTTTGCGCACATTGACGTGAATGCCGGTCTTGGCCTCGAAGGCCTTGGCGATGGCGTCGCCGACTTCCTTGTGCTGGCCGTTGTAGAGGGTCAGGGAAACCGGGTCGGCTGCTTGAGTGAGTGGAGATGCCAGGGCCAGGCCCAGCAAAGTGATGGTCAAGCCACGCAGAAGGGATGTTGGAAGGGCGGTGTTTCTAAACATCATTCGCAGGGTTCCTCACTGTGGTGCCGCAAAAACTTGTAACAATCATAAACGATATTGTTTCTCATGTGCGGCTTGACGGGCTGGATAGCCCTGAGAGGAGGGGGGGGCTTTGGAGGAAGAAATGATTGTTATGGGCCAGAAACGCAAAAACCCGCTTTCGCGGGTTTTTGTGAGACTTCACAGCTATGCTGTGAAGCTTGAATATGGTGCCCAGAAGAAGACTCGAACTTCCACGGCCTTGCGGCCACCAGCACCTGAAGCTGGCGTGTCTACCAATTTCACCATCTGGGCAGTATCAGCAACGTTGCCGCTGTTGATGGGGCGAACTATACGGAGCGCCTTTGAATCTGTAAAGCCCTGTTTTGACTTAGATTCAATAAATCAAACACTTAGAATGCAAAAACCCGCTTTCGCGGGTTTTTGGAGGAGCCTGAAGATTCAAATAATCTGCAGCTCTGAATTGGTGCCCAGAAGAAGACTCGAACTTCCACGGCCTTGCGGCCACCAGCACCTGAAGCTGGCGTGTCTACCAATTTCACCATCTGGGCAGTATCGGCAACGTCTCCGTCGTCGATGGCGCGCACTATACGGACCACCTTTTGAGCTGTAAACCCCTGATCTTGAAAATATTGAAAAAAATTCACCGACGGCTTTTACAGGATGCTTCTGAAGCCTTGAAAGGACTTTTCGGAGCCTGTCTTAGCCTGAAATTTCCCGTTTCAATACGCGTATGCCAAACTAACCCGCATATAGACAAGGTGAAATTTATCTAATGGCCGATTGGCAGTCCCTCGATCCCGAGGCCGCTCGTGAAGCGGAAAAATATGAAAACCCTATCCCTAGCCGCGAACTGATCCTTCAGCACCTTGCTGATCGGGGTTCGCCTGCTAATCGCGAACAGCTGGTCGAAGAGTTTGGTCTGACCACAGAAGACCAGATCGAAGCCCTGCGTCGCCGCCTGCGCGCCATGGAGCGCGATGCCCAACTGATCTACACCCGTCGCGGCACTTATGCGCCGGTGGACAAGCTCGACCTGATCCTCGGCCGCATCAGCGGTCACCGTGATGGCTTCGGCTTCCTGGTGCCCGATGACGGCAGCGACGACCTGTTCATGAGCCCGGCGCAGATGCGCCTGGTGTTCGATGGCGACCGCGCGCTGGCCCGGGTTTCCGGTCTGGATCGCCGTGGTCGCCGCGAAGGCATGATCGTTGAAGTGGTGTCCCGTGCTCACGAGAGCATTGTCGGCCGTTACTTCGAAGAGGGCGGCATTGGTTTTGTGGTGGCGGACAACCCGAAGATCCAGCAGGAAGTGCTGGTGACCCCGGGCCGCAATGCCGGCGCCAAGATTGGCCAGTTCGTCGAGGTGAAGATCACCCACTGGCCGACTCCGCGCTTCCAGCCGCAAGGCGACGTGGTCGAGGTCGTGGGCAACTACATGGCCCCGGGCATGGAAATCGATGTTGCCTTGCGCACCTACGATATTCCTCACGTCTGGCCTGAAGCGGTACTGAAGGAAGCCGGCAAGCTCAAGCCGGAAGTCGAAGATAAGGACAAAGAGAAACGCATCGACCTGCGCGATCTGCCGTTCGTCACCATCGACGGTGAAGACGCTCGCGACTTCGACGATGCGGTCTATTGCGAAGCCAAGCCTGGCAAGCTGCGCCTGTTCGGCGGTGGCTGGAAGCTGTACGTGGCGATTGCCGACGTTTCCAGTTACGTGAAGATCGGTTCGGCGCTGGATGCCGAGGCTCAGGTACGCGGCAACTCGGTGTACTTCCCCGAGCGCGTGGTGCCGATGCTACCGGAGCAGTTGTCCAACGGCCTGTGCTCGCTGAACCCGAAAGTCGATCGTCTCGCCATGGTGTGCGAGATGACCATCTCCAAGTCCGGCGAGATGACCGACTACCAGTTCTACGAAGCGGTGATCCACTCCAAGGCGCGACTGACCTACAACAAGGTCAGTACTATCCTCGAGCAGCCGAAAACCAGCGAGGCCAAGCAACTGCGCGGCGAATACGCCGATGTTGTGCCGCACCTCAAGCAGCTTTATGCGCTGTACAAGGTGCTGCTCGGTGCTCGTCATACCCGTGGCGCCATCGATTTCGAGACCCAGGAAACCCGGATCATCTTCGGTTCCGAGCGCAAGATCGCCGAAATTCGCCCGACTACCCGCAACGATGCGCACAAGCTGATCGAGGAATGCATGCTGGCGGCCAACGTGGCCACCGCCGAATTCCTCAAGAAGCACGAAATTCCTGCGCTCTATCGCGTCCACGACGGCCCGCCGCCAGAGCGCCTGGAAAAACTGCGCGCCTTCCTCGGCGAGCTCGGCCTGTCCCTGCATAAAGGCAAGGACGGCCCGACGCCGAAGGACTACCAGGCATTGCTGGAAAGCATCAAGGATCGCCCGGATTTCCACCTGATCCAGACCGTGATGCTGCGCTCGTTGAGCCAGGCGGTGTACAGCGCTGACAATCAGGGCCACTTCGGCCTGAACTATGAAGCCTATACCCACTTCACCTCGCCGATTCGTCGTTACCCGGACCTGCTGACGCACCGGGCGATTCGCAGTGTCATCCATTCCAAGCAGAACACTCCTCACGTGCGTCGTGCCGGTGCGATGACCATTCCGAAGGCGCGCATCTATCCGTACGACGAGGCGGTTCTCGAGCAGCTTGGCGAGCAGTGCTCGATGAGCGAGCGGCGTGCCGACGAAGCGACCCGCGACGTGGTGAACTGGCTCAAGTGCGAGTACATGAAGGATCGCGTGGGCGAATCGTTCCCGGGCGTGATCACTGCGGTGACCGGTTTTGGTCTGTTCGTCGAACTGACCGATATCTATGTCGAAGGTTTGGTGCATGTCACGGCGCTGCCGGGCGATTACTACCACTTCGATCCTGTGCATCACCGTCTGGCCGGCGAGCGCACCGGTCGCAGTTTCCGCCTGGGTGACAGCGTGGAAGTGCGGGTCATGCGCGTCGATCTGGATGAGCGCAAGATCGACTTCGAGATGGCGGAAAAAACCATCAGCGCGCCGATCGGTCGCAAAAAACGCGGCGCCGTCGATGTGCCTCCGGCCAAGACTGCTGCCGAGCCTGCTCCAGCCAAGACTGGCCGTCGTGGCCCGGCCAAGGAAAAGCCGGTCGAGGCCTACCGCTCCAGCGATGCCGCGGCGAAAAACGCCGAAGTGCGCAAGAGCCGGGAAATGAAGCAGGCGTTGCTGGCCGAAGCCAAAAGCGGTGGTAAAGCGGCGTCTGGGGGAAAGTCCGGAAAGCCGGCGTCCAGCAAACCGAGCAAACATCGTAAAGGTCCGCCGAAAGCGGGCGCAGGTCCTGCGGCGAAAAGCGGCGGGGCACGTAAACCCAAGGCCAAGTCATGAGTCAGTTGGAAAAGATCTACGGCGTGCACGCTGTGGAAGCATTGCTGCGTCACCACCCCAAGCGCGTCAAGCAGATCTGGCTGGCCGAAGGCCGCAGCGATCCGCGCGTGCAGGTGCTGGTGGACCTGGCCGGGCAGAATCGCGTGGCGGTCGGCCAGGCCGAGCGTCGTGAAATGGATGCCTGGGTCGAGGGCGTTCACCAGGGTGTCGTGGCTGAAGTAAGTCCAAGCCAGGTCTGGGGCGAGGCGATGCTCGATGAGCTGCTCGACCGTACCGAAGGCGCGCCGCTGCTGCTCGTGCTGGACGGTGTGACCGACCCGCACAACCTCGGCGCCTGCCTGCGTACCGCCGATGCGGCCGGTGCGCTGGCGGTGCTGGTGCCGAAAGACAAATCGGCGACCTTGACCCCGACCGTGCGTAAAGTGGCGTGCGGCGCTGCGGAAGTGATTCCGCTGGTGGCCGTGACCAACCTCGCGCGCACCTTGGAAAAGCTCCAGCAGCGCGGCCTGTGGGTTGTTGGCACGGCTGGTGAAGCCGAACAGGAGCTGTATGACCAGGACCTGACCGGGCCGACCATCCTGATCATGGGCGCCGAAGGCAAGGGTATGCGTCGCCTCACCCGTGAGCATTGCGATTTCCTGGTTCGCCTGCCGATGGCCGGTAGCGTCAGCAGTCTCAACGTTTCCGTGGCTACCGGCGTGTGCCTGTTCGAGGCCACGCGCCAGCGTGCGGCCAAGGCCAAGAGCACAGCCAAGAAGGTCTGAGTTTCCTCCCTCCATGCAGGTGCGAGCTTGCTCGCGATAGCGGCCCGACTGAGGTGCCGCAATCGTGAGCAGGCCCGTCCGGCAGGTTTGGCGTGCCCTGGCGGCCAATTGTTCAAATAATCACCAATTGCCTTGCGCCGCTGTTGCCCCTTCTCTACAATTGCGCCCCTTGCCGTTGCGGCAGGCGCATATGTGCCTATCTCTGGCAAGACACACAAGTGTCATTCACTCCTTGTCTGACCGCTTTTGAGCGGCAGGCTACAACCCGTAAGGAGCATTCATGCGTCATTACGAAATCATCTTTCTGGTCCACCCTGACCAGAGCGAGCAAGTCGGCGGCATGGTTGAGCGTTACACCAAGCTGATCGAAGAAGACGGCGGCAAAATCCACCGTCTGGAAGACTGGGGCCGTCGTCAACTGGCCTACGCAATCAACAATGTTCACAAGGCTCACTACGTGATGCTGAACGTTGAGTGCACCGGTAAAGCCCTGGCTGAGCTGGAAGACAACTTCCGTTACAACGATGCTGTGATCCGTAACCTGGTCATCCGTCGCGAAGAAGCCATCACTGGCCAATCCGAGATGCTCAAGGCTGAAGAGAACCGCAGTGAGCGCCGTGAGCGTCGTGACCGTCCTGAGCATTCTGACAGCGCCGATGGCGATGACAGCGATAACAGCGACGCCAGCGATAACGCTGACGAGTAATCCACGGACCTTTTGAGGAGCCAATTACATGGCACGTTTCTTCCGTCGTCGTAAATTCTGCCGCTTCACCGCTGAAGACGTGAAAGAGATCGATTACAAAGATCTCAACACCCTGAAAGCCTACGTATCCGAGACCGGCAAAATCGTTCCAAGCCGTATCACCGGTACCAAAGCTCGTTATCAGCGTCAGCTGGCCACCGCTATCAAGCGCGCCCGCTTCCTGGCCCTGCTGGCCTACACCGACAGCCACGGCCGCTGAGACCGGGCAGTCGACAAGTAGTAAGGGATTGAATGCATGCGCGCCTTAGCTGAGTTCATCATGCGCGGCCGTATGCAGGCCACTCTGGTAGTGGCCGGATGTGCGGCATTGCCGTTGTTGTATTGGTTGGGTGCTGCTGCGGGAAGCCTGGTGCTCCTGCGGCGCGGTTTGAGCGACGCCCTTGGTGTCCTCGCCCTGGGATTGCTGCCGGCATTGTTCTGGTGGCTGTATTCCGGCGATCCACGCGCACTCATGGTGCTGCTGGGGTCTTCGGGCCTTGCGTTGGTTTTGCGCGCAAGCGAATCCTGGAACCGTGTGCTGCTGGTCAGCATAGCGCTGGGCCTGGTGTTTGCTGGAGTGCTGGGTGTGGCTTACCGCCCCCAGATCGAGATGCTCTCGCAGGAGTTGGTAAAAATCCTGCCGCTGGCCCTCGGTGATCTCTACCAGCAGTTGTCGGTTGAAGAGCAGGCTCGTCTTGCCTCACTGATTGCACCGGTCCTGACCGGCCTGATAGCGGCTTTGTTGCAGGTCGTCAGTGTGCTGAGCCTGATTGTCGGGCGCTACTGGCAGGCGTTGTTGTACAACCCGGGTGGTTTTGGGCGCGAGTTTCGCGCTATCAAGCTCCCGCTGGGACTGGCGATGTTGCTGCTGGCCTGCATGCTGCTGGGACCGAATCTCGGTCCACAGATGGCGATGCTGACGCCGTTGTGCAGCGTACCGCTGGTGTTCGCCGGGCTGGCCCTGATTCACGGGCTGGTGGCGCAAGGGCGACTGGCCAGGTTCTGGCTGGTGGGGTTGTACGTAACGCTGTTGCTGTTTATGCAGCTGATCTATCCGTTGCTCGTGGTGTTGGCCATAGTCGACAGCCTGATTGATTTTCGCGGTCGTTCGGCGCCGAAAGACGCTGATAACGGCTCTGCGAACGGTGAAGGTTAAAAGTTAAGAGGTTATTACCAAATGGAACTGATCCTGCTGGAAAAAATCGCCAACCTGGGCAACCTGGGCGATAAGGTAAACGTTAAGGCTGGTTACGGCCGTAACTACCTGCTGCCTTTCGGCAAAGCCACCGCTGCTACCGCTGCCAACCTGGCTGCGTTCGAAGCGCGTCGTGCCGAGCTGGAAAAACTGGCTGCAGAGAAAAAGGCTTCTGCCGAAACTCGCGCTGCCCAACTGGCTGAGCTGGAAGTGACTATCACTGCCACCGCTGGTGACGAAGGCAAGCTGTTCGGTTCGATCGGCACCCACGACATCGCTGATGCACTGACCGCCTCCGGCGTTGAAGTGGCAAAAAGCGAAGTTCGTCTGCCGAACGGCACCATCCGCAACGTAGGTGAGTTCGACGTAGCCGTGCACCTGCACGCCGAAGTTGAAGCCACCGTGCGCGTTGTCGTGGTAGCAGCTTAAGCAGTACTTGTCGGCTGGCACCCTCGGGAGCTAGCCGGTAACATCGGGCACGATCCTGTTTACAGGTCGTGCCCTTTGTCTTTCTGTACCCTCAGTTTTTCAAACCCCTGCTTTTCCTAAAAAACCAAGTGGCCATGAACGATATCTCCGCTCCCGAGCAATACGATCTGCAAACCGCTGCCCTGAAGGTGCCGCCACATTCCATCGAGGCCGAACAGGCCGTGCTCGGTGGTCTGATGCTGGACAACAACGCCTGGGAGCGGGTGCTCGATCAAGTCTCCGACGGCGACTTCTATCGGCATGACCACCGTTTGATTTTCCGCGCGATCGCCAAACTGGCCGATCAGAACATGCCGATCGACGTCGTGACCCTGTCCGAACAGCTGGACAAGGAAGGCCAGACGTCCCAGGTCGGCGGCCTGGGGTACCTGGGCGAACTGGCGAAGAACACGCCGTCGGTGGCCAACATCAAGGCCTATGCGCAGATCGTTCGCCAGCGCGCCACCCTGCGCCAGTTGATCGGCATCAGCACCGAGATCGCCGACAGCGCCTTCAACCCCGAAGGCCGCACCGCCGAAGAGATCCTCGACGAAGCCGAGCGGCAGATCTTCCAGATCGCCGAGGCGCGTCCGAAGACCGGCGGCCCGGTGGGTGTCAACGAGTTGCTGACCAAGGCCATCGACCGCATCGACACCTTGTTCAACACCGACAACGCCATCACCGGCCTTTCCACCGGCTACACCGACCTTGACGAGAAGACCAGCGGCCTGCAGCCAGCCGACCTGATCATCGTCGCCGGCCGTCCGTCCATGGGTAAGACCACCTTTGCCATGAACCTGGTGGAAAACGCCGTGCTGCGCAGCGACAAGGCGGTGCTGGTGTACTCCCTCGAGATGCCAGGCGAATCGCTGATCATGCGTATGCTGTCGTCCCTCGGCCGTATCGACCAGACCAAAGTGCGTTCCGGCCAGCTGGAAGACGACGACTGGCCGCGCCTGACCTCGGCGGTCAACCTGCTCAATGATCGCAAGCTGTTCATCGACGACACCGCCGGTATCAGCCCCTCGGAAATGCGCGCGCGAACCCGCCGCCTGGTGCGTGAGCACGGCGACATCGCCCTGATCATGATCGACTACCTGCAGCTGATGCAGATCCCAGGTTCCAGTGGCGACAACCGGACCAACGAGATTTCCGAGATCTCCCGTTCCCTCAAGGCCCTGGCCAAGGAATTCAACTGCCCGGTAGTGGCCCTGTCCCAGCTCAACCGCTCCCTCGAGCAGCGTCCGAACAAGCGCCCGGTGAACTCCGACTTGCGGGAATCCGGAGCGATCGAGCAGGACGCCGACGTCATCATGTTCGTGTACCGGGACGAGGTGTATCACCCCGAGACCGAGCACAAGGGCATTGCCGAGATCATCATCGGCAAGCAGCGGAACGGCCCGATCGGCTTTATCCGCCTGGCATTCATCGGCAAGTACACCCGCTTCGAGAACCTCGCGCCGGGCAGCTACAACTTCGACGACGACGAGTAAGGCCCGGCCTCTCGAGCGCAGGCAAGCCTCCAAGGTCATCGTGTTCCTGGGAGCGAGGTTTGCCCGCGATAAACGCCCCACCGATTTCCGACCATGGTCGTCGGAATTGGTCATTTTTTGTGCTATATTCCGCGCCCGCGAATTTCTCTGTAAATAAACGCGCCCTTATCTACACCTATACCGGTCATCGACATGCAAGCAGCCAAGCCGTTATTTGACTATCCCAAGTACTGGGCCGAATGTTTCGGACCGGCACCGTTCCTGCCGATGAGCAGGGCGGAGATGGATCAGCTCGGCTGGGATTCCTGCGACATCATCATCGTCACCGGTGATGCCTACGTCGATCACCCGTCGTTCGGCATGGCGATCATCGGCCGGCTGCTGGAGTCCCAGGGCTTCCGCGTCGGGATCATCGCCCAGCCGAACTGGCAGTCCAAAGACGACTTCATGAAGCTCGGCGAGCCGAACCTGTTCTTCGGCGTCGCGGCCGGCAACATGGACTCGATGATCAACCGCTACACCGCGGACAAGAAAATCCGTTCCGACGACGCCTACACCCCCGGTGGCCTGGCGGGCAAGCGTCCGGACCGCGCCAGCCTGGTCTACAGCCAGCGCTGCAAGGAAGCCTACAAGCACGTGCCGATCGTCCTGGGCGGCATCGAAGCCTCCCTGCGCCGCATCGCCCACTACGACTACTGGCAGGACCGGGTGCGCAACTCGATCCTGATCGACGCCAGCGCCGACATCCTGCTCTACGGCAACGCCGAGCGGGCAATTGTCGAAGTCGCCCAGCGCCTGTCCTACGGGCACAAGATCGAAGACATCACCGACGTGCGCGGCACCGCGTTCATTCGCCGTGACACGCCCCAGGGCTGGTACGAAGTGGACTCCACGCGTATCGACCGTCCGGGCAAGATCGACAAGATCATCAACCCCTACGTCAACACCCAGGACACCGCAGCCTGCGCCATCGAGCAAGAGAAGGGGCCGGTTGAAGATCCCCAGGAAGCCAAGGTCGTGCAGATCCTGGCCAGCCCGAAGATGACCCGGGACAAGACCGTGATCCGCCTGCCGTCGATGGAAAAGGTGCGTAACGATCCGGTGCTCTACGCCCACGCCAACCGCGTGCTGCATCTGGAAACCAACCCGGGCAACGCCCGTGCGCTGGTGCAGAAGCATGGCGAGATCGACGTCTGGTTCAACCCGCCACCCATCCCGATGACCACCGAAGAGATGGACTACGTGTTCGGCATGCCGTATCAGCGCATCCCGCACCCGGCGTACGGCAAGGAGAAGATCCCGGCCTACGACATGATCCGTTTCTCGGTGAACATCATGCGGGGCTGCTTTGGCGGCTGCACCTTCTGCTCGATCACCGAGCACGAAGGCCGCATCATCCAGAACCGTTCCGAAGAATCGATCATTCGCGAGATCGAAGAGATTCGCGACAAGGTTCCAGGTTTTACCGGGGTCATCTCCGACCTCGGCGGCCCGACCGCGAACATGTACCGCATCGCCTGCAAGAGCCCGGAAATCGAATCCGCGTGCCGCAAGCCGTCCTGCGTGTTCCCTGGCATCTGCCCGAACCTGAACACCGATCACTCGTCGCTGATCCAGCTGTATCGCAGCGCCCGCGCCTTGCCGGGGGTGAAGAAGATCCTGATCGCTTCCGGCCTGCGCTACGACCTCGCGGTCGAGTCGCCGGAGTACGTCAAGGAACTGGTGACTCACCACGTCGGTGGCTACCTGAAGATCGCCCCGGAACACACCGAGGAAGGTCCGCTCAACCAGATGATGAAACCGGGCATCGGTACCTACGACCGGTTCAAGCGGATGTTCGAGAAGTACTCCAAGGAAGCAGGCAAGGAGCAGTACCTGATTCCGTACTTCATCGCCGCGCACCCGGGCACCACCGACGAAGACATGATGAACCTGGCCCTGTGGCTCAAGGGCAACGGTTTCCGCGCCGACCAGGTGCAAGCGTTCTACCCGTCGCCGATGGCCACCGCCACCGCCATGTACCACTCGGGCAAGAACCCGCTGCGCAAGGTCACCTACAAGAGTGACGGGGTGACCATCGTCAAGAGCGAGGAGCAGCGGCGCCTGCACAAGGCGTTCCTGCGTTACCACGATCCGAAAGGCTGGCCGATGCTGCGTGAAGCACTGACCCGCATGGGCCGCGCCGACCTGATCGGGCCGGGCAAGCACCAGCTGATTCCGTTGCATCAGCCGGCTACCGACAGCTACCAGAGCGCCCGTCGCAAGAACTCGACGCCGGCTGGCAGCCACAAAGTGGCCAAGGAAACCACCCGGATCCTCACCCAGCATACCGGCCTGCCACCGCGTGGCAGCGACGGCGGCAACCCGTGGGACAAGCGCGAACAGGCCAAGGCCGCCGCGATGGCCCGCAACAAGCAGGCCGCCAAGGAACGCACGGATGCGGCCAAGGGCAAAGGCAAGAAGCCGACCCGCAAACCGGTCGTGCCCCGCTAAGGCAGCTGCTGTACAGACACAACGCCAACCTCAGGGTTGGCGTTATGCATTTCGCCGTTCGGGTTTGTTAAGGTGCGCCCCAGGATTGGCATCGACTCAAGGAAGAGCAGCGTGTTTCGTCGCAGGAAAACCCCGCAACAACAGCAGATCGAAGACAAGCTGCTGCGCCTCAAGACCGCCGAGTGGCTCGCCTGGCAGCCCTATGTGCGGCGCTTCGGGGGGATTCATATCGCAGTGATGATGACGACGATCTTCAGCGTCTCGCTGACCGCCGCGCAGGTGCCCCATCTGTATTTCCCCCGGGACTTCCAGGTCGCCAACTACGCCGCGATGGCCATGCTGGGCGTTGGCCTGCTGATGAGCCTGTGTTTCCTGCTGGTGATCCGCGGCTACCCGCGCGGGGCCTGGGCCTTGTTCGGCGCGCTGGTGTTCTGCCTGGCGTGCGCGCTGCTGGTCCTGCTGGATTCCCGCCAGCGCCTTTTCCCGGCCTTTGTCCTGTGCATCCCCCTGACCGGCCTGTACCTGATGAGCACCCGGCGCTACCAGCGCGGGCTCAAGGTGCTGCAAGTGGCGGCGCGCAAACGCCGGCGCCTGCAGCGACTGGAAGCCGGCCTGAAGCGGGTGCGCTGACCGCCGGTTACATCCTGTCGCCACATTTATGTGCAACCCTGCGCACGCCAAAGCACGCGCCGCTCGCTTTTGGTGCTGTACTGCCCACAGCAGTCGGGGAAAGCGCCGGGACTGGTGCCCTGGCATAAGTCTTGCGCGCTCTCGTGTACGTCCAGGTCCGCAGGAGGCACGCCGTGTCGATCCATGTCGCATTGCACCATGTCACGCATTACCGCTACGACCGCGCGGTCGAACTCGGCCCACAGATTGTTCGCCTGCGTCCGGCGGCCCATAGCCGCACGCGGATTCTCTCCTATGCGCTGAAGGTCCAGCCCGAGCAGCACTTCATCAATTGGCAGCAGGATCCCCAGGGCAACTACCTGGCGCGCCTGGTCTTCCCGGAAAAGACCGACGAGCTGCGCATCGAAGTCGATCTGCTGGCGGAGATGGCGGTGTTCAATCCGTTCGACTTCTTCCTCGAACCCTATGCGGAGAAGATTCCCTTCGCCTACGCCGCCGATGAGCAGCGGGAACTGGCGCCTTACCTGGAAACCCTGCCGCTGACACCGAAGTTCAAGGCTTACCTTGAGGGCATCGACCGCACGCCGATGCCGGCGGTGGATTTCCTGGTGGGCCTGAACCAGCGTCTGAGCGAAGACATCGGCTACCTGATCCGCATGGAGCCGGGCGTGCAGACGCCCGAGCAGACCCTGGACAAGGCTTCCGGCTCCTGCCGCGACTCCGCCTGGCTGTTGGTGCAGCTGCTACGCAACCTGGGGCTGGCGGCGCGGTTTGTTTCCGGCTACCTGATCCAGCTGACCGCCGACGTCAAATCCCTCGACGGCCCGTCCGGCACCGAGGTGGATTTCACCGACCTGCATGCCTGGTGCGAGGTGTACCTGCCCGGCGCCGGCTGGATCGGCCTGGACGCCACCTCCGGGCTGTTTGCCGGGGAAGGCCATATCCCGTTGGCCTGCAGCCCCGATCCGTCCTCGGCGGCGCCGATCAGCGGCCTGGTGGAGCCTTGCGAATGCGAGTTCAGCCACCAGATGTCGGTGGAGCGGGTCTGGGAAGCGCCGCGGGTCACCAAGCCCTACACCGAAGAGCAATGGCTGGCGATCCAGGCCCTGGGCCGACAGATCGATGCCGATCTGTTGGAAGGCGACGTGCGCCTGACCATGGGCGGCGAACCGACCTTCGTTTCGATCGACGACCCGGATGGCGCCGAATGGAACACCGCGGCCCTCGGACCGAACAAGCGCCGGCTGTCCGCCGAGCTGTTCCAGCGCATGCGCAACCACTACGCGCCCAAGGGCCTGGTGCATTTCGGCCAGGGCAAGTGGTACCCGGGCGAGCAACTGCCGCGCTGGTCGCTGAACTGCTACTGGCGCCGCGATGGCGTGCCGATCTGGCACAACGCCGCGCTGATTGCCGACGAACACGAAGACTACGGCGCCGACAGCGAACTGGCCGGGCGTTTCCTGGCCAGCGTCGCCGAACGCCTGAAGCTGCCGCCGCGCTTCGTGTTCCCGGCCTATGAAGACAATTTCTATTACCTGTGGCGCGAAGGTACCTTGCCGCAGAACGTGACTGCGGAGGATTCACGGCTGGCGGACGAACTGGAGCGCGCGCGCCTGCGCAAGGTCTTCAACCAGGGCCTGGACAAGGTCATCGGCCAGATCCTGCCGCTGGCCCGCACGGCCAAGGGCGACCAGTGGCAGAGCGGCCGTTGGTACCTGCGCGACAGCCATTGCCGGCTGGTGCCGGGGGATTCGCCCCTGGGCTATCGCCTGCCGCTGGCGTCCCAGCCCTGGGTGACGGCGGCGGAATACCCCTATGTGCACCCCACTGATCCGAACCAGGACCTGCCCGAGCTGCCGGACAGCGCGCAACTGCGTGAACATGGCGAGGCGGCCGAGGCCGATGAGCGGGTGCCGCAGATCGACCAGTCCGCCGACTGGCTGACCCGCACCGCGTTCTGTGCCGAGGCGCGGGGTGGGCGGTTGTACCTGTTCATGCCGCCCCTGGAGCGCCTGGAGGATTACCTGGAGCTGGTCAGCGCCATCGAGGCCACCGCCGAGGAGCTGCATTGCCCGGTGCTGCTGGAGGGCTACGAGCCGCCGAGCGATCCACGGCTGAGCAACTTCCGCGTCACCCCCGATCCGGGCGTGATCGAGGTCAACGTGCAGCCGTCCGCCAGTTGGGACGAGCTGGTGGAGCGCACCGAATTCCTCTACGAGGAAGCCCGGCAGACCCGCCTGACCACCGAGAAATTCATGATCGACGGGCGCCACACCGGCACCGGCGGCGGCAACCACTTCGTGCTGGGCGGCGCGACGCCGGCGGATTCGCCGTTCCTGCGCCGGCCGGATCTGTTGCGCAGCCTGATCAGCTATTGGCACAACCATCCGTCGTTGTCCTATCTGTTCTCCGGGCTGTTCATCGGCCCGACCTCCCAGGCGCCGCGGGTCGACGAGGCACGCAACGATGCCTTGTACGAGCTGGAAATCGCCTTCGCACAGATGCCCGAACCGGGCGAGGAGTGCCCGCCGTGGCTGGTCGACCGGTTGCTGCGCAACCTGCTGATCGACGTTACCGGCAACACCCACCGCGCCGAGTTCTGCATCGACAAGCTGTACTCGCCGGACGGCGCCACCGGGCGCCTGGGCCTGCTGGAATTGCGCGCCTTTGAAATGCCGCCCCATGCGCGCATGAGCCTGGCCCAGCAACTGTTGCTGCGGGCCTTGGTCGTGCGCTTCTGGCGCGAGCCCTACGCACCGGCCAAGCTGGCGCGCTGGGGCACCGAGCTGCACGACCGCTTCCTGTTGCCGCACTTTATCGAGCAGGACTTCGCCGACGTCATAGTCGAGCTCAACGCCGCCGGCTATCCGCTGCGCGCCGAGTGGTTCGCCGCGCACCTGGAGTTTCGTTTCCCCAAGGTCGGCGATTACGCGGTCGGCGGGGTCGAACTGGAGCTGCGCCAGGCCCTGGAGCCTTGGCATGTGCTGGGGGAGGAGGGCTCCGCTGGCGGCACGGTGCGTTATGTCGACTCATCGCTGGAGCGTCTGCAGGTCAAGCTCACCGGGTTGGCGCCGCAGCGCTACCTGCTGACCTGCAACGGCGTCGCGGTGCCGCTGCAGCCTACCGGGCGGGTCGGGGAGTTTGTCGCTGGGGTGCGCTATCGGGCCTGGCAGCCCTTCAACTGCCTGCAACCGACCATCCCGGTGCATGCGCCCCTGGTGTTCGACCTGCTCGACACCTGGATGCAGCGCTCCCTGGGCGGTTGCCAGTACCACGTAGCCCACCCGGGCGGACGCAACTACGACAGCCTGCCGGTGAATGCCAACGAAGCCGAAAGCCGTCGCATGGCGCGCTTCTTCCGCCTGGGGCATAGCCCCGGCACCTTGTCGGTGCCGAGCCTGACGATCAACGACGAGTTGCCGATGACACTCGATTTGCGACGTTTCTAAAGCAGACGCGACACCCGGATGTTTCGCATATCCGGGCGTCATGTGTCTGCGTTAATCTGACTTACCTTGCCGTCTGCCGAGTTCTCCATGCCTGACCTGCTTGACCACTACCCGCTGACGGCGGGTACCTACCACGAACTGCTCGACGCCAGCGGCGCGGTACGCCCGCACTGGCGCCGGCTGTTCGACCAGTTGCAGCGCAGCACACCGGCGCAGTTGATGCAGCGCCAGGCCCTGCTGACCCGACAGATCCAGGAAAACGGCGTCACCTACAACGTCTATGCCGACCCCAAGGGCGCCGACCGGCCGTGGGAACTGGACCTGTTGCCCCATGTGATCGCTGCCGATGAATGGCAGCAGCTGTCCGCCGGGATCGCCCAGCGGGCGCGTTTGCTCAATGCGGTACTGGCCGACCTGTATGGCCCCCAGCGGCTGATCAGCGAAGGCCTGCTGCCGGCCGAACTGGTGTTTGGCCATAACAATTTTCTCTGGCCGTGCCAGGGCATCCAGCCGCCGGACGGCGCTTTCCTGCACCTGTACGCGGTCGACCTGGCGCGCACCCCGGACGGGCGCTGGTGGGTCACCGCCGACCGTACCCAGGCGCCCTCCGGTGCCGGCTACGCCCTGGAAAACCGCATGATCGTGTCCCGGGCCTTTCCGGACCTGTATCGCGATCTGCAGGTGCAGCACTTGGCCGGCTTCTTCCGCACCCTGCAGGAAACCCTGGCCCGCCAGGCGCCCCGGGACGACGAAGCGCCACTGATCGTGCTGCTGACCCCGGGACGTTTCAACGAAAGCTATTTCGAGCACCTGTACCTGGCGCGCCAGCTTGGTTATCCGCTGGTGGAGGGCGGCGACCTGACGGTGCGCGACGCCACGGTCTACCTCAAGACCCTGAGCGGCCTGCGGCGGGTGCACGCGATCATGCGCCGGCTCGACGATGACTTCTGCGACCCGCTGGAACTGCGCACCGACTCGGCCCTTGGTGTGCCGGGGCTGCTGGAGGCGGTGCGGCGGGGCCGGGTGCTGGTGGCCAATGCCCTGGGCAGCGGCGTGCTGGAGTCGCCAGGCCTGCTGGGGTTCCTGCCGAAGATCAGCGAGCACCTGTTCGGCGAAGAACTGATTCTGCCGTCCGTCGCCACCTGGTGGTGCGGCGAGGCACCGGTGCTGGCCCAGGCCCTGGAAAAGCTCCCGGAGCTGCTGATCAAGCCGGCGTTCCCGTCCCAGAGCTTTGCCCCCTTGTTCGGCCGCGACCTCTGCGAGAAAGAGCGCCAGGCCCTGGCCGAGCGCATGCGGGCGCGGCCTTATGCCTATGTCGCCCAGGAACTGGCGCAGCTGTCCCAGGCGCCGGTCTGGCAGGCCGAGGACGGCCAACTGCAACCGCGGGCCATCGGCATGCGGGTGTATGCCGTGGCCAGCCGCGACGGTTACCGGGTGCTGCCGGGCGGCTTGACCCGGGTGGCCGCCGAGGCCGATGCCGAAGTGGTATCGATGCAGCGCGGCGGCGCCAGCAAGGACACCTGGGTGCTGGGCGAGCGTGCGCCCAGCGGCGAGCAGTGGAAGGGCCAGCGGACCATCGGCGTGCATGAGCTGGTGCGGCGCGATCCGTACCTGCCGTCGCGGGTGGTGGAAAACCTGTTCTGGTTTGGCCGTTACTGTGAGCGTTGCGATGGCAGCGCGCGGTTGTTGCGGATCATGCTCGCGCGTTATGTCGACGGCGATGACCCGCAGGCCTTGCAGGCGGCGGTCGACCTGGGCGAAAGCCTGATGCTGCTGCCGGACGAGGGCGAGCTGCCCGATCGGCTGTTGGCGGCTCTGCAGGGCGACGACTGGGCCTTCAGCCTGCGCTCCAACCTGCAGCGCCTGCAGTGGGCGGCGTCCCAGGTGCGCGGCAAGCTCTCGCGGGAAAACTGGCAGGCGCTGGTGGAGTTGCAGCGCGAAGCTCTGGCGCTGGAGGCCCGCGAGCCGGACTTCGGCGAATTGCTGGACTTCCTCAATCGCCTGGTGATGTCCCTGGCGGCGCTGTCGGGTTTTGCCCTGGACGACATGACCCGCGACGAAGGCTGGCGCTTTTTGATGATCGGCCGGCGCATCGAGCGCCTGCAGTTCCTCAGCAGCAGCCTGGCGGCCTTCCTGCGTAGCGCCACCGCGTTCGACCAGGCCGGGCTGGAGTGGCTGCTGGAGCTGGGCAACAGCAGCATCACCTACCGTTCCCGCTACCTGGCGGTGGCGCAGTTGATCCCGGTGCTCGACCTGTTGCTGCTCGATGAGCAGAACCCCCATGCGGTGCTGTTCCAGCTGAAGCTGGTGACCCGGACCCTCAATCGCTTGAACGATGAGTTCGGTGTGCCGCGCGAGGCCGGTTTGCCCAAGCTGGTGGGGCGCTTGTCGCGCTTCGACCTGGGTTGCCTGGAAAACCCGCTGTTCGGCGAAGCCAGCGTGCGTGCGGCGCTCGAAGGCCTGGCCGACCTGTTGCAGGAAATCGCCGATGCCAGCGGGCAGGTCTCCGACCGCCTGGCGCTGCGGCATTTCGCCCATGTCGACGATGTCAGCCAACAAACGGTGTCCGTCTGATGAGCGCTCATTACCAGATCTTCCACGATACCCATTACCACTACGACAGCCCGGTTTCCCTGGCCCAGCAGCTGGCGCACCTGTGGCCGCGGGCCTGCGCCTGGCAGCATTGCAGCCAGCAGGAACTGCTGATCAGCCCCGACCCCACCACCCGCCGCGACGAGCTGGATGTGTTCGGCAACCCGCTGACCCGGCTGGCGTTCGAGCGCCCCCATGACGAACTGCTGGTCAATGCGCAACTGACGGTGGAGGTGCTGGCCCGGCCTGCGCTGGATTTCACCCGCTCATTGCCCTGGGACGCCACCCGCAGTGCGCTGACCTACAGCAGCCGGCCGTTGTCCGCGGCCTTGATGGAGGCGTGTCGTTACCGCTTCGAGTCGCCCTATGTGCACCTGAAGAAGAGCTTCGTCGATTTTTCCGAAAGCTGTTTCCCTGCCGGGCGCCCGTTGTTGCTCGGGGTACAGGCGTTGATGGAGAAGATCTTCAGCGAGTTCACCTTCGATGCCGAAGCCACCCAGGTGGCGACGCCGCTGGTGGAGGTGCTGGAGCGGCGGCGCGGGGTCTGCCAGGACTTCGCCCACCTGATGCTGGCGTGTTTGCGCTCTCGCGGTTTGGCGGCGCGTTATGTCAGCGGCTACCTGCTGACCCAACCGCCACCGGGGCAGCCACGCCTGATCGGCGCGGACGCCTCCCATGCCTGGGTTTCGGTGTTCTGCCCGGTGCTCGGCTGGGTCGATTTCGACCCGACCAACAACGTGCAGCCGGCACTGGAACACATCACCCTGGCCTGGGGCCGGGACTTTTCCGACGTCTCGCCGTTGCGCGGGGTGATTCTCGGCGGCGGCAGCCACGACCCGGAAGTGCGGGTGACGGTGATGCCACTGAATGAACGGATCTCTCTGTAGCCGCTGCCGCAGGCTGCGATAAGGTTCGCAGAACCTTCCAGCGGTCTAAAAACACGGCCGCTACGCGCCCGGGCGCTGCCTGCGGCAGCGGCTACAGGCTTTACAGGAGTGGCTTATGTTCCCGGTATCGATCAAGGGTGTGCTGCAATCCCCCGAAGGATTGGTGGTGCTGATGCTCAACGAGCGTGACGAGTGGGAGTTGCCTGGCGGGCGGATCGAGCTGGGGGAGACGGCGCCGCAATGCCTGGCGCGGGAGATCGAGGAAGAGCTGGACGTGCAGGTGGCGGTGGAGGAACCGCTGGATTCGTACCTGTTCGAGGTCATCCCCGGCAAGCATGTCTTTATCTCGACCTATCGCTGCCGGCTCCTGGGCGGTTTTGTGCCAACCGTCAGCCACGAGCACAAGGAAATCGGCCTGTTCGCAGCCGACCAGCTACCGGCCAACCTGCCACAGGGTTATCGCGATTCGATTGTCAAAGCGTTGGGTATCCGGGGGTCGGTAATGGATAGCCGACCCCAGATCCCGAGGGCCTGACAGGAGTATCAGGCCTGGCGGGTCTCAGGCTTTGGGGGCCTGATCGTCTACTGCATTGGCGTCGTCGACGGCCACTTCGTCTTCTGTATCCGGGCTCGGTGCGCCGGCTTCTTCAGCGGCCGCTTTCTTGCGTTGCAGCTTTTCCTCTTTCTTCTGCTCCTTTGCCAGGTCTCGCTGACGTTTGGCGAAGGAGTAATTGGGTTTAGCCATGGGCGATCCTCTGGGGTCGAAGGTGAGGTTGAGCGGCGCGTATTCTGCCTTGTATCGGGGGCCGGCGGTTAATCGGGTTTTTGCTCGGCCCATTTGGGGGCGACCGTGGGTTGCCAGGCCTCCAGCGCATCCAGCAGTTTGCGCGGCGAATCGCTCACTTGCAGCATGTCACGGTGCGGGGCGCGAACGAAGCCTTCGCCGACGATGTGATCGAGAAAACCCGTGAGTTTCTCGTAGAAGCCATTCACTTCCAGCAACCCCAGGGGCTTGGCGTGATAGCCCAGCTGGCCCCAGGTCCAGACCTCGAACAACTCTTCCAGGGTGCCCAGGCCACCCGGCAGCGCGATAAAGGCATCGCTCAGCTCGGCCATGCGTGCCTTGCGGGCGTGCATGCCGTCGACCACCTCCAGGCGCGTCAGGCCCGGATGGCCGATTTCCTTGTCCTTGAGGCTCTGGGGAATGATGCCGATGACTTCACCTCCGGCCGCCAGGGCCGCGTCGGCGACTAGGCCCATCAGGCCGACAGCGCCACCGCCATAGACCAGGGTCAGTTTGCGTTCGGCCAGATGGCGCCCGAGGGCTTCGGCGGCCTCGCGGTAGGCCGGGTTGGTGCCGGTGCTGGCACCGCAGAACACGCATACAGACGTTAAAGACATGCCTTACTCCATGGTCGGTGAGAGCCACAGAGTAATGGCTGGTCGGCCGCGCTCCAAGGGTCAATCCTCGCGGCGGGGGCTTTCATAGGTGCCGCTGGCGCCACAGGCGTAGGCGGCGAGCAGGCTGCGGAACAGGCTGTTGAGGTGCATGGCAGACACTCCGATAGTGATGTGCGCCGAGCATAGATCCGCGGCCGTTGGCTGGCTGTTTGATTCTCTCGATCAAGCCGATAGCGCAAAGTTGTATACAATTTCTTGATTTGAATCATAGGAACTTGTGAAAAATTCAGGCAGTCTTCACCCTCATGGATTCAGATGGATTTTGTTAACCCTGCCTTGGAGATTCACCATGTTTGCCAAACTCGTTGCGGTATCCCTGTTGACACTGGCCAGCAGCCAGCTGATGGCCGCCGAATGCAAGGTCGATGTCGACTCTACCGACCAGATGTCCTTCAACACGAAGGAAATCACCATCGACAAGAGCTGCAAGACCTTCACCGTGAACCTGACCCATTCCGGCAGCCTGCCGAAGAACGTCATGGGCCATAACTGGGTGCTGAGCAAAAGCGCGGACATGGCCGGCATCGCGACCGACGGCATGGCTGCCGGCATCGACAAGGACTACCTGAAGCCAGGCGACAGCCGCGTCATCGCCCACACCAAGATCATCGGCTCTGGCGAAAAAGACTCGGTGACTTTCGACGTGTCGAAGCTGACCGCGGGCGAAAGCTACGAGTTCTTCTGCTCGTTCCCGGGCCACAACTCGATGATGAAAGGCGCCGTGGTGCTGAAGTGATCGGTTGATTCCGAGTGAAAAAAAGCGCCCTTCGGGGCGCTTTTTTGTGGGCGGGCGGTTGCGGGCAAGCCTGGCTCCCACAAGCTTTTGCAGGAGCGAAGCTTGCTCGCGATAACGCCAGCCCGGCCAACACACAACAAAAAGCCCGCCGAGGATTTCCCGCGGCGGGCTTTTGCGTCACCTCATCACCTCAAGGCGCGAACGGCATCACACGTTTGTGATGGGTCTTGTTGTAAGTGTTGCAGATGATCTTGAACGCTTCCTCGCGTACCGGCTGGCCGTGGAGGAAGGCGTCGATCTCGGCGTAGGTCACGCCGTGGGAGGCTTCATCCGGCTTGCCGGGAGACAGGTCTTCGAGGTCGGCGGTAGGGATCTTCTCCACCAGCGACTCCGGCGCGCCGAAATGCCGGGCAACGGCGCGCACCTGGTTCTTCACCAGCCCGCTCAGCGGCGCCAGGTCGCAGGCGCCGTCGCCGAACTTGGTGAAGAAGCCCATCACCGCTTCGGCGGCGTGGTCGGTGCCGATCACCAGGCCGTGGGCGGCGCCGGCGATGGTGTACTGCGCGACCATGCGCATGCGCGCCTTGGTATTGCCGAGCACGAAGTCCCGGGTTACCGCCTGATGGCCTTCGAAGGCCGCCACTTCATTGGCCAGGGACTTGACCGCCGGCCCGATGTTCACGGTGTGGCGCTCGTCGGGTTCGATGAAGTCCACCGAGGCCTGGGCATCGTGCTCGTCGAACTGCACGTCGTACGGCAGGCGCACGGCGATGAAACGATAGCCCTGGTCGCCGCTGCTGGCGCGCAGTTCGCGCACCGCCCGCTGGGCCAGCAGGCCCGCGGTCAGGGAGTCGACGCCACCGCTGATGCCCAGTACCAGGGTCTTGAGCCCGGAATTGAGCAGGCATTGCTGGATGAACGCGACCCGCCGGGCGACTTCTGCCTCGAGATCGGCCTGGTCCTTGAAAGGGGGTTGGACCTTGAGCTGTTCAGCAATCTCACGCTGTACGGCTTGCATGATTCACTCCTTGCTTGATGTGCCAGAAAGGGCGGCAGGTACTTGGAAAACGTGGCGCAGATAAGCGACGAAGTTGGGATCCTTGCAATGGGTCTTGCCCGCTTCGTCGGAGATCTTGGCGACGGGCTGGCCATTGCAGGCGGCCATTTTAAGCACGATGCTCATCGGCTCGACACCGGGAATATCGCACGTCAGGTTGGTGCCGATACCGAAGCTGACATTGATCCGACCACGCAGCGCGCGAAAAATCTCCAGGGACTTGGGCAGCGTCAGACTGTCGGAGAACACCAGGGTCTTGCTCATCGGCTCGATGCCCAGTTTCAGGTAATGGGCGATAGCCTTTTCCGCCCAGACGATCGGATCGCCCGAGTCGTGGCGCAAACCGTCGAACAGCTTGGCGAAATACAGATCGAAATCGTTGAGGAAGGCGTCGGTGGTGATGCAGTCGGTCAGGGCGATCCCCAGCAGGCCACGGTATTCGCGGACCCAGCAGTCGAGGGCGGCGATCTGGCTGTCGATCAGCCGCGGCCCCAGTTGCTGGTGGGCCATGATCCACTCATGGGCCATGGTGCCCAGGGGTTTCATGTCCAGCTCGCGGGACAGGTGCACGTTGCTGGTGCCGACGAAACGCCCGGGGAAGTCGTGCTTGAGCACGTTCACCACTTCTTCCTGGACCCGGTACGAGAAGCGCCGACGGGTGCCGAAGTCGGCCACTTGCAGGTGCGACAATTCGTCGGCGCTGGCGTTGGCGCTCAGCCAGTCGAACTTGCGATACAACTGTTCGCGGGCCTGTTCCAGGACGACTTCGCGGTAGCGATAGCGGTTACGCACCTCGCTGACGATCGCCAGCATCGGCACTTCGAACAGGATCACGTGCAGCCAGGGCCCACGCAGGCGGATGAACAGCTCGCCGTTCTCGATACCGGTATGCACATAGCGCAGGTTGAAGCGGAACAGCCCGAGAAAGCGCAGGAAGTCCGGCTTCAGGAAGCTGATGCGCTCCAGAAAGCTCAACTGGTCGGCGCTCAGGCTCAGGTCGGCCAGGCGCTCGAACTGATAGCGGATCTCCGCCAGATAAGGGCGCAGGTCCTCGCTGTTGCGGCAGCGGAATTCCCATTCGACTTCCACATTGGGGTAGTTGTGCAGCACCGCCTGCATCATGGTCAGTTTGTAGAAGTCGGTGTCGAGCAGGTTCTGCACGATGCGATCGGCAAACACACTCTCGCTCATAACGGGAATCTCCATGCTGGCCACGATGAAGGACGCGGCTTTCCAGCTTGTTCAATGAAGGCAGTAGTGGCGCATATCCGCTGTGGGTTTTGCCAGCGTTTTTTGCTTGGGGACGATGTCGAGGCTGATGGTCTCATCGCGGGCAAGCCTCGCTCCTACAGATANNNNAGGAGCGAGGCTTGCCCGCGATAGCGCCCGTGCGGCCTGCATCCGTCCCGGATCAGGTCGGCGTCGGGCTGTCGATCTGCTCCAGCATCCAGCGTACGAACTCCCGTACCTTGGGCACTTCGGCCGCATGTTCAGGGTAGGCCAGGTAATAGGCGTCGTGGCTGGGCATCGCGTAGTCCCAGGCCAGCACCAGCTTGCCCTCGGCCAGCTCTTCCTCCACCAGGAACCGCGGCAGCAGGGCCACGCCACAGCCGACCTGGGCGGCCCGGATGCACATGTAGAAGGTTTCGAAGCGCGGGCCATGATAGCTGTGCTCGGTGTGGTAACCCTGGCTGTCGAACCAGTCATGCCAGGCCTGCGGCCGCGAGGCCAGTTGCAGCAGCACCAGTTCGGCCAGTTGCGTCGGGTCGGTGAAGGGCTTGTCCGGCAGGCTGCCGGGGGCGCAGACCGCCACCAGCTCTTCGCCGAACAGCTTCAGGCACTCGGTGCCGGGGCGCGAGCCCTGGCCGAAATAGAACGCCATGTCGCTGCGGCCTTGCAGCAGGTCGTCGGCTTCCTGTTCGTTGCACAGGTCCAGGTGGATCTGCGGATGGCGCAGGCGCCAGCCCTTGAGACGCGGCACCAGCCAGCGCGCGCCGAAGGTCGACGGGGTGGACACCCGCAGGACTTCGGTTTCGCCACCGTAGGAACGCAGGTAATGGGTCGACATCTCGATCTGCGAGAGGATCTTGCGCACCTCCACCAGGTACAGATCGCCGGCCGGGGTCAGTTGCAGGCGCCGGCGTACCCGGCGAAACAGCAGGTGCTGCAGGAGTTCTTCCAGCTGCGCGACCTGCTTGCTGACCGCGCTCTGGGTCAGGTTCAGTTCCTCGGCGGCGCGGGTGAAGCTCAGGTGCCGGGTGACGGCCTCGAAACACTGCAGGGCGGTGATCGAGGGCAGGTAGCGTTTGTTCAGCATCGAGGGTTCCTTGTTCTTGTCTCGGCTGCGCAGCATGAATAAACGGAATGATATCTCGCCTAATCGTCGTTTGTTGGCAAGTCTCGGGCCGGCTACAACTACAGATCTGAATAGCCGTGTCAGCGGCTGCGATTTTTTGCTTTCCATCTGTAAGGAGTGACCCATGGTTGCCGCATTGCTTGATCGTCTTGGTGTGAACCCGGCCCTGTATCAATCGGGCAAGCAGCCCGTGCATTCGCCGATCGACGGCAGCCGCATCGCCTCCGTGAACTGGCAGGGCGCGGCCGAGGTGGAACAGCAGGTCAGTCGCGCGGAGCATGCATTCGAGCTGTGGCGCAAGGTGCCGGCACCGCGTCGCGGCGAGCTGGTGCGCCAGTTCGGCGAAGTGCTGCGCGAATACAAGGCCGACCTTGGTGAGCTGGTGTCCTGGGAAGCCGGCAAGATCACCCAGGAAGGCCTGGGCGAAGTGCAGGAAATGATCGACATCTGCGACTTCGCGGTCGGCCTGTCGCGCCAGCTGTACGGCCTGACCATCGCCTCCGAGCGCCCAGGCCATCACATGCGCGAAACCTGGCACCCGCTGGGCATCGTCGGGGTGATCAGCGCGTTCAACTTCCCGGTCGCGGTCTGGGCCTGGAACACCACCCTGGCGCTGGTCTGCGGCAACCCGGTGATCTGGAAACCCTCGGAAAAGACCCCGCTGACCGCCCTGGCCTGCCAGGCGTTGTTCGAGCGCGTGCTGAAGAACTTCAGCGATGCCCCCGAATACCTGAGCCAGGTGATCATCGGTGGGCGCGACGCCGGCGAAGCGCTGGTGGACGACCCGCGCGTGGCCCTGATCAGTGCCACCGGCAGCACCCGCATGGGCCGCGAAGTGGCGCCGAAAGTCGCCGCGCGTTTCGCCCGCAGCATCCTCGAACTGGGCGGCAACAACGCGATGATCCTGGGGCCGAGCGCCGATCTGGACATGGCCGTGCGTGCGATCCTGTTCAGCGCCGTCGGTACCGCCGGTCAGCGCTGCACGACATTGCGCCGGCTGATTGCCCATGAATCGGTGAAGGAAGAAATCGTCACCCGCCTCAAGGCCGCCTATTCCAAGGTGCGCATCGGCCATCCGCTGCAAGGCAACCTGGTCGGCCCGCTGATCGACAAGCACAGCTTCGACAACATGCAGGATGCGCTGGAGCAGGCCCTGAGCGAGGGCGGCCGGGTGTTCGGCGGCAAGCGCCAGCTGGAAGACCAGTTCCCCAACGCTTATTACGTGTCGCCGGCGATCGTCGAGATGCCGGAGCAGAGCGACGTGGTGTGCAGCGAGACCTTCGCGCCGATTCTCTACGTGGTGGGCTACAGCGATTTCGCCGAAGCGCTGCGCCTGAACAATGCCGTGCCGCAAGGCCTGTCGTCCTGCATCTTCACCACCGATGTGCGTGAGGCCGAGCAGTTCATGTCGGCGGTGGGCAGCGACTGCGGCATCGCCAACGTCAACATCGGCCCCAGCGGCGCGGAAATCGGCGGCGCCTTCGGTGGCGAGAAAGAAACCGGCGGCGGCCGCGAATCCGGTTCCGATGCCTGGCGCGCCTATATGCGCCGGCAGACCAACACCGTGAACTACTCGCTGGAGTTGCCATTGGCCCAAGGCATCAGTTTTGAGTAGCAGCGGCAAGCTGCAAGCCACAAGCTGCAAGTGAGGTTGCTTGCAGCTTGACGCTTGTAGCTGACCGCTGCTCCGCAAGGAGCTCCTATGTCGTTACGCGAAGAATGCCTGTGGGAAAAACTGACGCCGCAAAGGCCTGACAATGCCCCGCTCAAGGGCGAGGTCACGGTGGATGTCTGCGTGATCGGCGCGGGCTTTACCGGCCTGTCGGCCGCCGTGCACCTGCTGGAGCAGGGCAAGAGAGTCTGTGTACTGGAAGCCCATCGCACCGGTCACGGTGGTTCGGGGCGCAACGTGGGGCTGGTGAACGCGGGGATGTGGATCCCACCGGACGAGATCGAAGCCGGTTTCGGCGAGGCGGTCGGCAGCCAGCTCAACCGCATGCTGGGGGCGGCGCCGGCCCTGGTGTTCAGCTTGATCGACAAATACCGCATCGATTGCCAGCTGCGCCGCGAAGGCACCTTGCACATGGCGCACAACGCCCGGGGCGAGGCCGACCTGCGCAGCCGGGAAGCCCAGTGGAAGCGCCGGGGCGCGCCGGTCGAGCTGTTGACCGGGGCGGCCTGTGAAACCGCCACCGGCACCCGGAAGATCGCCGCCGCCTTGCTCGATCGCCGGGCCGGCACGGTCAATCCGATGGCCTATGTCAGTGGCCTGGCCAAGGCCACGGTCGACCTGGGGGGCCAGCTGTTCGACCACTCGCCGGTGACCCGTCTCGAACGCCAGGGCCAGCGCTGGTCGGTGCAGACCGCGCAAGGCTCGGTGCTGGCCGAGCAGGTGGTGATTGCCTCCAACGCCTACACCGAAGGCGACTGGACCGAATTGCGGCGCAATTTCTTCCCCGGTTACTACTACCAGGTCGCTTCCAGGCCGCTGACCGAGGAAGCCGCGCAGCGGATCCTGCCGGGTGGCCAGGGCTCCTGGGATACCCGCCAGGTGCTCAGCAGCATTCGCCGGGACGCCGACGGTCGCCTGCTGCTGGGCAGCCTGGGCAATGGCAACCAGAAGCCGGCCTGGTTCCTCAAGGCCTGGGCCGACCGGGTGCAGCAGCATTATTTCCCCTACCTGAAAACGGTGGAGTGGGAGTGCACCTGGACCGGCTGCATCGCCTTTACCCCCGATCACCTGATGCGCCTGTTCGAGCCGGCGCCCGGCCTGGTGGCCGTCACCGGCTACAACGGCCGGGGCGTGACCACGGGCACCGTGGTTGGCAAGGCGTTCGCCGATTACCTGTGTAACGGAAATCCTCAGGCCTTGCCGATTCCCTTCGCCCCCATGCAGCCCCTGGCCGGCGTGGGCTTGCGCAGTTGCCTGTACGAGGCCGGGTTCTCGCTGTATCACGCGGGCCAGTGCCTGCGCATCGTTATCTGACAGAGGAAATATGTTGCACGGTGCGGCGCTTTTCGGCGCAGCGACTAGCCTGTAGTGGTGCGGGGCGTAGCAGTCCCGCACCAGTAGTGTGCAGTTCGGTTACGCAGGCTGTTACAGGCTGGTTGCACGTTGATTTGCGCTGCGGTTGCAATGATGGCGCAGGCGGGTTGCGCCTGATGTTTTGTAGGGTTTTACCTTCCGCGGTTTAGACGGTTGCACGCCCAATAAAAAAGGGCTCGAAACAGTCGAAATAACAATAAAAGAGCGACTTTTTTCAGAATAAAAAACCAATGGCACGGCCCTTGCTCTGAGCATTCGGTGAAGTCGCAGTGCCAACTAAAAAAACCTTGGAGCACCACCTCATGTCCCAGACGTTTTACAAGAAAGGCTTTCTGGCCCTCGCAGTGGCAGCTGCGTTGGGCGTTTCTGCGTTTGCTCAGGCCGACCTCAAGATCGGCGTAGCGGGTCCCATGACAGGCGCCAACGCGGCATTTGGCGAGCAGTACATGAAGGGTGCACAGGCAGCGGCTGACGAAATCAACGCCAAGGGCGGCGTCAACGGCGAGAAGATCGTCCTGGTCAAGGGCGACGATGCCTGCGAACCGAAACAGGCCGTGGCCGTAGCCAACCGCCTGGTCGACCAGGACAAGGTGATCGGCGTGGTCGGGCACTTCTGCTCCTCCAACACCATCCCCGCTTCCGAGGTGTACGACGAAGCTGGCGTGATCGCCATCACCCCGGGCTCCACCAACCCGCAGGTCACCGAACGTGGTCTCTCCGCCATGTTCCGCATGTGCGGGCGTGACGACCAGCAGGGCATCGTCGCCGGCGACTACATCGTCGACGTGCTCAAGGGCAAGAAAGTCGTGGTGCTGCACGACAAGGACACCTACGGCCAGGGCCTGGCGGACGCCACCAAGGCACAGCTGAGCAAGCGCGGCGTGACGCCGGTGCTGTACGAAGGCCTGACCCGTGGCGAAAAAGACTTCAGCGCCGTGGTCACCAAGATCCGTGCCGCCGGTGCCGATGTCGTCTACTTCGGCGGCCTGCACCCGGAAGCCGGCCCGCTGGTCCGCCAGCTGCGCGAGCAGGGCTTGAAAGACGTCAAGTTCATGTCCGACGACGGTATCGTCACCGACGAACTGGTGACCACCGCTGGCGGCCCGCAGTACGTCGACGGTGTGTACATGACCTTCGGCGCCGACCCGCGCCTGCTGCCGGACAGCAAGACCGTGGTCGACGCTTTCCGCAAGGCCGGCACCGAGCCTGAAGGCTACACCCTGTATGCCTACGCGTCGGTCCAGGCCCTGGCTGCCGGCTTCAACGGCGCCAAATCCAACAAGGGCGAGGACGCCGCCAAGTGGCTCAAGGCCAACCCGGTGAAAACCGTGATGGGCGAGAAGACCTGGGACGCCAAGGGCGACCTGAAAGTCTCCGACTACGTGGTTTACCAGTGGGACAAGGACGGCAAATACCACCAGCTGGAAAAACAGAAGTGACATGAGCGTCCGGGCAGGCCGGCCCTTCCTCTAGGGGAGGGCGCAGGCCTGCCGCATGCGTGTCCGTGCAGTACCTGTCTTTTCTCGTAGAGCTGCACAACTGTCGTGTTGCGCGGGTGGTTGAACCCCAGGCCGTCGTATCCGCTGTGTGCAGTCTCTCAAATGCGTGAGATTGCGTTATGGATGGTATTTTCCTGCAGCAACTGATCAATGGACTGACCCTCGGGTCTGTCTATGGTCTGATCGCCATCGGCTACACAATGGTCTATGGCATCATTGGCATGATCAACTTCGCCCACGGCGAGGTTTACATGATTTCCGCTTACCTCGCGGCAATCAGTCTGGCTCTGCTGGCCTACTTCGGCATCGAATCCTTCCCGCTGCTCATTCTCGGTACCCTGGTCTTCACCGTCGTCGTGACGGGGATCTATGGCTGGGTCATCGAGCGCGTCGCCTACAAACCCCTGCGTAACTCCACCCGCCTGGCGCCGCTGATCAGCGCCATCGGTATCTCGCTGATCCTGCAGAACTACGCGCAGATCAGCCAGGGCGCCAAGCAACAAGGTGTACCGACGCTGCTGGCCGGCGCCTGGAAGGTCGAGATCGGCACCGGTTTCGTCCAGCTCACCTACACCAAGATCTTCATCCTGGTGGCGGCATTCGCCGGCATGGCGTTGCTCACCTACATCATCAAGTACACCAAGCTCGGCCGCATGTGCCGCGCCACCCAGCAAGACCGCAAGATGGCCTCGATCCTCGGGATCAACACCGACCGGGTGATTTCCTACGTGTTCATCATCGGCGCGGCCATGGCTGCGCTGGCGGGTGTACTGATCACCATGAACTACGGCACGTTCGACTTCTATGCCGGCTTCGTCATCGGCATCAAGGCGTTTACCGCGGCGGTCCTCGGCGGCATCGGGTCGCTGCCGGGCGCGATGCTCGGCGGGATCATCCTCGGGATCTCCGAGTCGCTGTTCTCCGGTCTGATCAACTCCGACTACAAAGACGTGTTCAGTTTCTCGCTGCTGGTGCTGATTCTGATCTTCCGTCCCCAAGGCCTGCTGGGTCGCCCACTCGTGGCGAAGGTATAAGTATGTCTGCTGCCAATAAACCGATTGATATCAAAAAGAGCGTCATCGACGCCGTGCTGGCCGGGCTGATCTCGCTGATCGTGTTCGGTCCTATCGTGGGTGTGGTACTCGAGGGCTACAGCTTCAACCTGCAACCGGCCCGCGTCGGCTGGCTGGTGGCGATCGTGATGATCGGCCGCTTTGCCTTGAGCCTGTTCCTGCAGACGCCCAAGGGTCTGAGGATCCTCCAGGGTTTCGAAAGCAGCAGCTCCGGTGTGCATGTGCGGGCGCCGGACTACAAGTCGCGGCTGCGCTGGATCATCCCGGCGCTGATCGTGATCGCCATCGTCTTCCCGTTCTTCGCCAACAAGTACCTGCTGACCGTGGTCATCCTCGGCCTGATCTACGTGCTGCTGGGCCTGGGGCTGAACATCGTGGTTGGCCTGGCCGGGCTGCTCGACCTGGGGTACGTGGCGTTCTACGCCATCGGTGCCTACGGCCTGGCGCTGGGTTACCAGTACCTGGGCCTGGGCTTCTGGACCGTGCTGCCCCTGGCGGCTCTCGCCGCGGCGCTGGCGGGGTGCATACTCGGCTTCCCGGTGTTGCGCATGCACGGTGACTACCTGGCCATCGTGACCCTGGGCTTCGGCGAGATCATCCGCCTGATCCTCAACAACTGGCTGTCCTTCACCGGCGGCCCGAACGGCATGCCGGTGCCGTCGCCGACCATCTTCGGCCTGGAGTTCGGACGGCGGGCGAAGGATGGCGGGGTGCCGTTCCACGAGTTCTTCGGCCTGGAATACAACCCCAACCTGAAATTCCTGTTCATCTACATCGTGCTGTTCATCGTGGTGCTGCTGGTGCTCTACATCAAGCACCGGCTGACCCGCATGCCGGTCGGCCGGGCCTGGGAAGCGCTGCGCGAAGACGAGATCGCCTGCCGCGCCATGGGCCTGAACCATGTGCTGGTGAAACTCTCGGCCTTCACCATCGGCGCCTCGACCGCCGGCCTGGCCGGGGTGTTCTTCGCCAGCTACCAGGGCTTCGTGAACCCCTCGTCCTTCACCTTCTTCGAGTCGGCGCTGATCCTGGCCATCGTGGTCCTGGGCGGCATGGGTTCGACCGTCGGCGTGGTGATCGCGGCGTTCGTGCTGACCGTGGCGCCGGAGCTGCTGCGCAGTTTCTCCGAGTACCGGGTGCTGCTGTTCGGCATCCTCATGGTGTTGATGATGATCTGGCGACCCCGGGGCCTGATTCGTATCAGCCGCACCGGCGTGACCCCGCGCAAGGGTGCCTTGACCGAGAGGAGCGCATCATGAGCGATGAAGTGATCCTGAAGGTCGAGAACCTGATGATGCACTTCGGTGGCATCAAGGCCCTGAGCGACGTCAGCCTGGAGGTCAAGCGCAACTCCATCTTCGCCCTGATCGGCCCCAACGGTGCCGGCAAGACCACGGTGTTCAACTGCCTGACCGGTTTCTACAAGGCCACGGGCGGGCATATCGCCCTGAATACCCGGGGCACGCCGACCAATGTCATCAAGCTGCTGGGCGAGCCGTTCCGGGTGACCGACTTCGTGTCGCCCAAGCGCTTTGCCAGCCGGCTGTTCTACAAGATGTTCGGCGGTACCCACCTGGTGAACCGGGCGGGCCTGGCACGGACCTTCCAGAACATTCGCCTGTTCAGGGAAATGTCGGTGCTGGAGAACCTGCTGGTGGCCCAGCACATGTGGGTCAACCGCAACCTGCTGTCCGGCATCCTCAATACCAAGAGTTACCAGAAGGCCGAAAGCGATGCCCTGGACCACGCCTTCTACTGGCTGGAAGTGGTGGACCTGGTGGACTGCGCCAACCGCCTGGCCGGCGAGTTGTCCTACGGCCAGCAACGCCGCCTGGAAATCGCCCGCGCCATGTGCACCCGGCCGCAGATCATCTGCCTCGACGAACCGGCCGCCGGCCTCAACCCCCAGGAAACCGAAGCGCTCAGCGCGATGATCCGGCTGCTGCGCGACGAGCACGACCTGACCGTGGTGCTGATTGAACATGACATGGGCATGGTGATGAGTATTTCCGACCATATCGTGGTGCTCGACCACGGCAACGTGATCGCCGAGGGCGGGCCCGAAGCGATCCGCAACGACCCGAAAGTGATTGCCGCCTACCTGGGTGCGGACGAAGAGGAGCTGGTATGACGACTGCACCTATCCTCGAACTCAAGGACCTGGACGTGTACTACGGGCCGATCCAGGCCCTGAAGAAAGTCTCGCTGCACATCAACGAAGGTGAAACCGTGAGCCTGATCGGCTCCAACGGTGCCGGCAAGTCCACGCTGCTGATGTCGATTTTCGGCCAGCCGCGGGCCGAGTCCGGGCAGATCATCTATCGCGGTGTGGACATCACCCACAAGTCCTCGCACTACATCGCCTCCAATGGCATCGCCCAGTCGCCGGAAGGGCGCCGGGTGTTTCCGGACATGACGGTGGAAGAGAACCTGCTGATGGGCACCATCCCCATCGGCGACAAGTACGCCACCGAAGACATGCAGCGCATGTTCGAACTGTTCCCGCGGCTCAAGGAACGTCGGACCCAGCGGGCCATGACCATGTCCGGCGGCGAGCAGCAGATGCTCGCCATCGCCCGCGCGCTGATGAGCCGTCCCAAGCTGCTGTTGCTGGACGAACCGAGCCTGGGGCTGGCGCCAATCGTGGTGAAGCAGATCTTCGCCACCCTGCGCGAGCTGGCCTCCACCGGCATGACCATCTTCCTGGTCGAGCAGAACGCCAACCACGCGCTGAAGCTGTCGGACCGGGCCTATGTGATGGTCAACGGCGAGATCCGCCTGAGCGGTACCGGCAAGGAACTGCTGGTCAACGAGGAGGTGCGTAACGCGTATCTGGGCGGTCACTGAGCCTGTTTGCGCTGGCTGAAACATGCCCCGCCGGTTTATGCCGGCGGGGCATTTTTTATCCACACCCCGTCCTTGTAGGAGCGAGGCTTGCCCGCGATCCGTTCACCCTGTGAATTCGGTATACCGCGTTATCGTTCATCGCGGGCAAGCCTCGCTCCTACAGAAGCAAGCGGCTGCGGATGACCTTGTCCACAGCTGAAAGCGCAAATTGTGGAAAACATTCTGCGCAAGCTGGCAAAGCGCGGCATAAAGACACTGCAAATAGTTGTTTTGCCACGGTTTTGACTTGTCCCCGTTTGCTGTGGAACTGGCTGTGGGTAACGTGGGAGTAGCTGGCTGTACGCCTTGATCGGCGTGGCCTGCAGGCGGTTGATTGTTTTTTGATCAGGCTTTTTTGCCGGACCTCGAGCAGCCGTTGTCAACCTTTTTATTGTCGCAGGCAAAGGGCGAAAACACCCTGGACAAGCCTGTGGATAAGTCTGTGACTAAACTCTGGAAAGACTCGCCAAGGCAGCGTCGTTACTGGCTTGAAGCCATCCCCTGCCTGACCGCCCGGCCGCCTTCGTCGGCCGGGGCTGCATGGACACCATGCCCGGGTCAAGCAAAAAACTTTCTAAAACCGCCTGCAGCCCCTGTGGATAGCGGCTTGCAGACTTTTGCACTTGCCCCCAAAGACTGTGGAGCGTCCTGTGGATAAGGTGCGTGCATATGGCTGCGGGCCAGGAAAGCCGGGGCTTTGCTGGTGTTGGTCGTTTTCTGTACAGTTGCGTCCCTGTAGCCGCTGCCGAAGGCTGCGATAAGGCCCGGAGGGCCTTTCAACGATCTTGAAGAGCACGCCCTCTTCGAGGTCGATCGCAGCCTTCGGCAGCGGCTACAGGGGAAGCTGATAGCCTGGCTCGCACAACCTCCGGTTGCCGCTGCGATTCAGGCCGGGCATGCTGCGAAACGATTTTTCATTTCCACGGCGGTTCGACGCCCCAGCAAGGAGAACACCATGACTTCCACCCTGTTTATTACCGGCGCGACCTCCGGTTTTGGCGAAGCCTGTGCCCGTCGTTTTGCCGAGGCCGGCTGGTCGCTGGTGCTGACCGGGCGCCGCGAGGAGCGTCTCGACGCCCTGTGCGCCGAACTGTCGAAGCAGACCGAAGTGCATGGCCTGGTGCTCGATGTGCGGGACCGCAAGGCCATGGAAGAAGCGATCGTCAACCTGCCGCCGTCCTTTGCCAAGCTGCGCGGGCTGATCAACAACGCCGGCCTGGCCCTGGGGGTCGACCCGGCGCCCAAGTGCGACCTGGACGACTGGGACACCATGGTCGACACCAACATCAAGGGCCTGATGTACAGCACCCGCCTGCTGCTGCCCCGCCTGATCGCCCATGGCCGCGGCGCCGGCATCGTCAACCTCGGTTCCATCGCCGGCAACTACCCGTATCCGGGCAGCCACGTGTATGGCGCGAGCAAGGCGTTCGTCAAACAGTTCTCCCTGAACCTGCGTTGCGACCTGCAAGGCACCGGTGTGCGGGTGACCAACATCGAGCCGGGCTTGTGCGAAAGCGAGTTCTCGCTGGTGCGCTTCAAGGGCGACCAGGAGCGTTATGATGCCACCTATGCCGGTGCCGAGCCGATCCAGCCGCAGGACATCGCCGACACCATCTTCTGGGTGCTCAACACGCCGGCCCACGTCAATATCAACAGCCTGGAGCTGATGCCGGTAAGCCAGACCTGGGCCGGCTTCGCCATCGAGCGCAACGCCAAGGGCTGAGACCGCGTTGCCCGTATCGCGAGCAAGCTCGCTCCTACAAACGCAGTGCAGTAGCTGTAGGAGCGAGCTTGCTCGCGATAGCGGTTTACAATTCCCCGCAACATTTCAGCTGCTTGCGTTCAGCCCGCACAAGGTAGACTCCCGCTCCGCAACCCACCGCGGCCTTGCATCAAGGCTGCGATTTCAAAGGTTCTCGAGGAGGAAATGTGAGTAACCGAGGTGAGCAGGTACTGCTCAAACAATCGACCATCCTGATGTTCGCCGTGGCAATCGCCGCGATCGTCACGGGTTTTTTTTCCGGTTCCCAATCGATTCTGTTCGATGGTTTTTTTTCGCTGATCGCGACCGTCATCAAGGTCCTGATGCTGATCACCGCCAAGCTGATCGCCAAGGAAAGCAACCAGCGCTTTCAGTTCGGCTTCTGGCACCTGGAACCGATGGTGCTGCTGATCGAAGGCAGCTTTTTGTTGCTGATTGCGATCTATGCCTTTCTCAGCGGTATGTTCGGCATCATCAACGGTGGCCGCGAGATCGAACTGGGCCTGGTGATCCCTTTTGCGATGGTGCTTAGCGTCGTCTGCTTCGCCTATTTCTTCTACGTCCGTTATCGCAATCGCACGTTGAAATCCTCGTTGATCCAGTTCGACAACGTCAGCTGGCTGGTGGACGCGATGCTCTCGGTCGGCTTGCTGGTGAGCTTTCTCATCGCGTTGCTGCTCAAGACCCAGGGTTATGGCCAGTGGGCCGCTTACGTCGACCCGTCAATCCTGATCCTGCTGGCCCTGAGCATGCTCGCGCCGGCCTTCAATATTCTCAAGCCGGCGTTACGCGATGTACTGGGAATTGTCCCGGACCAACTGGATGACAAGGTTCGCCAAGTGATGGACAAGGCGAAAGTCGAGCATGGCTTTGCCGACTACATCTCGTATGTGCAGAAGCATGGACGGGCGCGGTTCATCGAGATTCACATCGTGCTGCCGGCGGACTATCCGTTGCAGGGCGTGGCGACGCTGGACACGCTGCGCGAGGAGATATCCACACAGCTCGGCAAGGCGGATGCGGCGCGCTGGCTGACCATCAGCTTCACCGGGGATCGCAAGTGGATTGCCTGAGGCCTTCCTGAGCGCAGGCGCTCAATCGCGAGCAAGCTCGCTCCTACAAAGGACCACGCGATCCTGTAGGAGCGAAGCTTGCTCGCGATAGCGGTTGACGATCAGTCGAAGTATTCGGCCAAACCGAGATAACAGGTCGCCAGGTGGTAAGGCGTGGTTGACGGCATGTCCCGACGGCTGAGCACGCCATGGGCGTCCAGGCATTCGTTCCAGCCCTTGGCATGGAGGAAGTGTTTTTGCAGCGCCAGCAACTGGCGCTGCAGGCGTTCGGCACTGCCCTGGCGCAAGGTCAGGGCGCGCAGGTATTCGGCCTGGGCCCAGATGCGCTGGGTCGGGTCGAGCACGCCGCCCTCGACACTCAACATCCCGCTCACCGCACCGCTGTGGTTATCCACACCGACGTGCTCGGCATAGGCGAAGGCTCGCTCCAGCGAGGCGTGCAACGGACAGCCACGCAGCAGGGCCGAGGATTGCAGCAGGAAGAACCATTCGAACTGGTGCCCCGGCTCGAACCAGTTATCCACAGCTCCCAGGGGTTTCTCCATCATCAGCCCATGCTGCGGCTCGATAAAGCGCTGCTGCATGGCCTCGCACAGGGCCAGCAATGCGCCTTGCACGGCGGCGTCGTCACGCACGGCCAGGGTGGCGAGGAAGGCTTCGGCCAGGTGCATCAGCGGGTTCTGCAAGGGGCCGGACGCCAGGGACGACCAGTCCTCGGCGAGGACCGCCTCGTACAGGCCATCGCTGCTGGCAAAGCGCTCGGCCACCACTTTCAGCGCGGCATTGAGCACCGACTCCACCAGCGGCTCGCGGACCTTGGCCCAGTAATGGGCGCAGGCAAAGATGATGAAGGCGTGGGTGTAGAGGTCCTTGCGCCTGTCCAGCGGCGCGCCCTGGGCATCGATGCTGTAGAACCAGCCACCGTGCTCGGCGTCGTGGAAGTGCCGTTGCAGGGCGCGGAACAGCGCCGCGGCGCGCTCTTGGGCAAGCGGCGTGCGCCCATCGCCGATCAGGCTGGAAAACAGGTACAGCTGCCGGGCGCAGGCCATGGCCCGATAACGTTGCGGCGGCAGCGGGGCATGCTCGGCGTCCAGCGCCTCGAAGGGCAGCGCCAGCTCCGGATTCCAGCCCGGCCCCTGCCAGAGCGGCACGATCACGGTGTGGAAATGCTGCTGCACGGCCTTGAACAGGGCGGTCGATTCAGACGGGGAAACGGGGCTGGAAACATCGGGCATTGGCTGGCGTCGTCACGGCAGGGTGGAATGCGCGACATGGTAGCAGAGAAGGCCCCGGGGAGCGGTGTTGGGCCGGCGCCCGTAATCGCGAGCAAGCTCGCTCCTACAGTGACGGCGCTGTTCCTGTAGGAGCGAGCTTGCTCGCGAAAAAATGCCTCAAACGACGCGCATCAGCCTGCCAGTAACCAGGCACCGGTCAGTGCCGACGCCGCACCCGCCAGGCGCACCAGCGGCGCGGCGGCTTGTGGCAGGACCCGTACCACGGCGTAACCGGCCGCGTGCAGTGCCGCGGTGGCGGCGACGAAGCCAATGGCATAGGTCCAGGGGCTGGACATGTCCGGCAGTTCCAGGCCGTGGGCCACACCGTGGAACAGGGCGAACATCGCGGTGGCGGCCACCGCCAGGCTCAGCGGCGGACGCACCGCCAGGGCCACGGCCAGGCCGAGGGCCAGGACCGACGCGGCGATCCCGCTTTCCAGGGCCGGCAGGTTCAGTCCTTCAAAACCCAGCACGCCGCCGATCAGCATGGTGCCGACGAAGGTGCAGGGCAGTGCCCAGCGCGCCGCGCCATGCTGCTGCGCAGCCCACAGGCCGACCGCGAGCATCGCCAGCAAGTGGTCGAGGCCGCCGATCGGGTGGCTGATACCAGCGATCAGGCCGTTGTCGCCGTGGCCCGGGTGCGCGAAGGCCAGGGCGGGAGTCAGCAGCAGGGCGAGGGTGCCGAGAATGCGTTTGAGGGTCATGGGCAGGCTTCCTTGTTGAGCAGTTTGAAAAGAGCGATCAGGCTGCGGTCAGCAGTCCCTGGCGTTCGATAAAGGCGATGATTTCCTCCAGGCCCTGGCCGGTCTTCTGATTGCTGAAGACGAACGGCTTGCCGCCGCGCATGCGCCGGGTATCGCCGTCCATCATCTCCAGCGAAGCGCCGACCAGGGGCGCCAGGTCGATCTTGTTGATCACCAGCAGGTCGGACTTGCAGATGCCCGGGCCGCCCTTGCGCGGCAGCTTGTCGCCTGCCGACACGTCGATCACATAGATGGTCAGGTCGGACAGTTCCGGGCTGAAGGTCGCCGACAGGTTGTCGCCGCCGGACTCCACCAGAATCAGGTCGAGGCCGGGAAAACGCCGGTTCAGTTGATCCACCGCTTCGAGGTTGATCGAGGCGTCTTCGCGAATCGCCGTGTGCGGGCAGCCACCGGTTTCCACACCGATGATGCGCTCGGGCGCCAGGGCCTCGTTGCGCACCAGGAAGTCGGCGTCTTCGCGGGTGTAGATATCGTTGGTCACCACCGCCAGGTTGTAGCGTTCGCGCAGGGCCAGGCACAGGGCTAGGGTCAGGGCGGTCTTGCCGGAGCCCACCGGGCCGCCGATGCCGACGCGCAGAGGTTGTGTGTTCATGCGGCTCTCCAAAATAAAGGCACCAAAATAAAAGGACTTATGAACGGAACAGGCGGCTGTACTGGCGCTCATGGGCCATGCACGCCAGGGACAGGCCGAAGGCGGCGCTGCCGTAATGTTCGGGGTCGAGGCTCGAGGCATGGCGCTGGGCCTGTTGCAACAGCGGCAGCAGTTCGCTGGTCAGGCGCTGGGCGGCCTGCTGGCCCAGGGGCAGGGTTTTCATCAGCACCGCCAGCTGGTTTTCCAGCCAGCTCCACAGCCAGGCGGCCAGGGCGTCCTGCGGGCTGATCCGCCAGGCCCGCGCGGCCAGGGCCCAGCCCAGGGCCAGGTGCGGCTCGGCGATCTGCTCGAGAAAGGCGCGGGCCGGCACATCCAGCTCGGGCAGGCCGTTCAGCAACTGTTGCAGGGAGTAACCCATCTGCCGGCTTTCCTGGTGCAGCTCGCGGGTTTCGCGGCTGGCGCGATGTTCCTGGCACAGCTGCAGCAGCTGCGCCCAGTCCTCATCGGCGGCCGCCTGACAATGGGCCAGCAACAGCGGCGCTTCGAAGCGCGCCAGGTTGAGCAGCAACTGATCGCCGATCCAGCGCCGGGCGCTGTACGGGTCCTTGACGGTGGCCTGTTCCACAGCCATTTCCAGGCCCTGGGAATAGCTGTAGCCGCCAATCGGCAGCTGTGGACTGGCCAGGCGCAGCAGGGCCCAGGCCGGATTCATGGGCGCACGCCGAACTGGTGCAGCCGCGGCGCGTAGTTGAAGTCCTCGTCGCCGTGGCGGGAATGATGGTGGCCACCGCCGTAGGCGCCGTGTTCCGGCTGGAACGGTGCCTCTATGGTTTCGGTGCTGGCGCCGAGCTGTTCGAGCATGGCCTTGAGCACATAGTCGTCCAGCAGGCGCAGCCAGCCATCGCCGACTTGCAGGGCAACGTGGCGGTTGCCCAGGTGGTAGGCGGCGCGGGTCAGTTCGAAGGCATTGCGGCAGGTGACATGCAGCAGGGTTTCCGGACGCGCGCAGACCCGCACGATCCGGCCGTCCTCGGCTTGCAGGTATTCGCCGTCGTGCAGCGGCGGCTGGCCACGCTCCAGAAACAGCCCGACGTCTTCGCCGTCGGCACTAAAACAGCGCAAACGGCTTTTGCTGCGGGCTTCGAAGGTCAGGTGCAACTCGGCGGACCAGTCGGGTTGCGGCGCGATTCTGCGATGAATCACCAGCATTGGAAGGCTTCCAGCTATGAGCGATGCAGGGTGTAGAGCAAGTGCCTTGCCAATCGCCCGGTCTGATCGGAAACAGGTGGGAAGCGCCTGAAAATGGGGCAAGCTTATGTTTTATTTTGTTACAAATTCAAAATTCGATCTGATTTATAGCACTGACTTGGTGCGCTGTGCTGTTTTTTGATGCGCGGCAAAGCGCCGCTCTGGCGCAGGCCATAGCGGGCATATGAGGCGGTGGAGGAGGTGGTGCGGTTGAGCGAAGCGGCGGGCTTATTCCGTGCTGCCCAGCCCCTGCCAATGCTTGAGGCCGATAAAGATGAAACGTAGCTGCTGGGTAATTTTCGCCTGGGGCGTGAGGTGCTCGGGCAGGGCCTCGGCAGGCGGGTCGATGATGTCCGGCAAGGTGGCAAACACACTTTTGACGATCAGGTCGGCCATCACCGTCAGGTCGGCGATGTTCAGGTGTTGCAACTTGGGCATCAGGGTCAGGTCGGCCGCCAGGTCGGAACTGATGTTTTCCCGCAGGCTGGCGATCGCCTGGCGCACCGGCAGCGAACCGCCGTACTGCTCGCGGGCGAGAAACAGGAACTGCGAACGGTTGGCCGCCACCACATCGAGGAAGATCCGTACCGAGGCATCGATGATGCCGCCCATGACAAATTCGTTATGGCGCACCAGGCGGATGGTTGCGCGGAAGGTCTGGCCGACTTCGCTGACGAGTTCCAGGCCGAGCTGGTCCATATCGGCGAAATGCCGGTAGAAACCGGTCGGCACGATGCCGGCGGTTTTTGCCACTTCGCGCAGGCTCAGGCTGCCGAATCCGCGGCCGCATTCCATCAGGTGGCGGGCAGCGTCCATCAGAGCGTTGCGAGTCTGTTGTTTCTGTTCGGCGCGGGGCAGCATCGGCTGGCTGGTTTTCTGATCAAGAGAGCGGCGCACTCTAGCAAATCAACTTTACCGGCGTCGAACCCGGTGGGGGCGGTGGATTGAAGGCGAGGCTTGGATCGGAGTGTTGGGGCGCAGGACTAAAACGGCGCAGCTCAGGAAAAAACAAAGCCCGATCCAGGGACCGGGCTTTTCTGTAGAGGCATCATAGGCTTGACTCACAGCTGGGTTGCGTTAGGCCAAACGGTCGTTGCCGTCTTAAACCAGACCTTTCTCTTCCAGGCGATCACGGCCGCCTTCAGCTACAGCTTGGCCCAGGGGAGTGCGATCGAAGCCGTCTTCAGCCAGGGTCTGACCTTGTGGGGTGCGGTCGCTGCCGTCGGAAGCCAGGGTCTGGCCTTGTGGGGTGCGGTCGCTGCCGTCGGAAGCCAGGGTCTGGCCTTGTGGGGTGCGGTCGCTGCCATCGGAAGCCAGGGTCTGGCCTTGTGGAGTGCGGTCGCTACCGTCGGAAGCCAGGGTCTGGCCTTGTGGGGTGCGGTCACTGCCGTCGGAAGCCAGGGTCTGGGTGAATACCGAGGTGCTTGCCTTGACTTGTGGGGTAGCCTGTTCAGCGGCTGGCAGGGCGAAAGCGTTGGCTGCCAGGATCGAGAGGGTCAGGCTAAGCAGTAATTGGCGTTTCATGATGAGTTGCTCCTTGGGAGGGCGATAAAGTGGGTACGGAGCCAATGTTACGCGCGCTAAATCGATATAAAAGTTCATAAAGACAATGGTAATAATCAACAGAATTGATTGTTCAGCCCGAGGGCTCTAGAACGGGCGTTTTCGAAGAAGGGTTTTGCACCGGGGTGGGTATTTTCGACCCATCTGCGCCTCGCAAAAGTGCGGCGGCGGTAACGCCAAGCTGGCGCTTCGGTCAGAAAAATCTGTGCTTTTGTGTCTGAGTCGCGGCTTTTGGGTTAAACCTGCGGGCCGTTTGTCAGTCCTAGTTTCCATGACCGGTGGATTTCAACCCCGGCAGTTCATAAGGGCGTCGCCATCCAGGCGCCCGTCAGCAGTCAGGAGCCCTGTGCATGACGCGCACCCGTAAAATTCTCGCCTGGACAGTCGGTAGCCTTTTCCTGCTGCTGGCCGTGCTGGTACTGATCATCGCGTTCTTCGATTGGAACCGGATCAAGCCGCCACTCAATGCCAAAGTCTCCGAAGAACTGCATCGCCCCTTCGCCATCAACGGCAACCTGGCGGTGATCTGGCAGCGCGAACTCGACGAAGGCGGCTGGCGGGCCTGGGTGCCCTGGCCGCACGTGGTGGCCGAAGACCTGACCCTGGGCAACCCCGAGTGGTCCAAGGCGCCGCAGATGGTCAGCCTCAAGCGCGTCGAATTGCGCATTTCACCCCTGGCATTGCTGGCGCAGCGCGTGCGCATTCCGCGTATCGACCTCACCGAGCCGAATGCCGCCCTCGAGCGCCTGGCCGACGGCCGCGCCAACTGGACTTTCCAGTTCGACCCGAAAGACCCGAACGCCGAACCCTCCAACTGGGTGGTGGACATCGGCGCCATCGGCTTCGACAAAGGGCATGTCATCCTCAATGACCAAAACCTGAAAACCCGCCTCGACCTGCTGATCGACCCACTGGGCAAGCCGATTCCGTTCAGCGACATCGTTGGCGACAAGGCGGCGAAGAAAGCCGAGGAGAAGGGCGCAGCCCCCCAGTCCTATGCCTTTGCCTTCAAGGCCAAGGGGCAGTATCACGGCCAGGCCCTGGCCGGCTCCGGCAAGATCGGCGGCCTGCTGGCGCTGCAGGATGCGAGCAAGCCGTTCCCGCTGCAGGTCCAGGCAACGATCGGCGATACCCGCGTCGAACTGGCCGGCACCCTGACCGACCCGCTGAACCTCGGCGCGCTGGATCTGCGCATGAAGCTCGCCGGCACCAGCCTGGGCAACCTGTACCCGCTGACCGGCGTGACCCTGCCGGACTCGCCGGCCTATGCCACCGATGGCCATCTGAGCGCGCAGCTGCGCGATCCGGCCGGGGCGAAGTTCCAGTACCAGGACTTCAACGGCAAGATCGGCGACAGCGACATTCATGGCAACCTGACCTACGTCGCCAGCCAGCCGCGGCCCAAGCTGACCGGCGCGCTGGTGTCCAATCAGTTGCTGTTCAGCGACCTGGCGCCGCTGATCGGTGCCGACTCCAATGCCGAGCAGAAGGCCCGTGGCGGCGACAGCAAGCAACCGGCGGACAAGGTGCTGCCGGTGGAAGAGTTCCGCACCGAGCGCTGGCGTGACATGGACGCCGATGTCGAATTCACCGGCAAGCGCATCGTCCAAAGCGCCGATTTGCCCTTCACCGACCTGTACACCCATCTGGTGCTCGACGACGGGCGCCTGAGCCTGGAGCCGCTGCGTTTCGGCGTGGCCGGCGGCAAGCTGGATGCGCAGATTCGCCTCAATGGCCAGGCCACGCCGCTGGAAGGCCGGGCCAAACTGACTGCGCGCAACTTCAAGCTCAAGCAGCTGTTCCCGACCTTAGAGCTGATGAAAACCAGCTTCGGCGAACTCAACGGCGATGCCGATATCGCCGGGCGCGGCAATTCGGTGGCGGCCCTGCTCGGCAGCGCCAACGGCGAGCTGAAGATGCTGATCAACGACGGTGCCATCAGCCGCAGCCTGATGGAGATCGCCGGGCTCAACGTCGGCAACTATGTGATCGGCAAGATGTTTGGCGACAAGGAAGTGAAGATCAATTGCGCCGCTGCCGACTTCGGCATCAAGACCGGCCTGGCCACCAGTCGTCTGTTCGTGTTCGATACCGAGAACGCGATCGTCTACATCGACGGCACCGCGAACATGGCCAGCGAGCAACTGGACCTGACCATCACACCTGAGTCCAAGGGCCTGCGCCTGTTCTCCCTGCGCTCGCCGCTCTATGTGCAAGGCAAGTTCATCAAGCCGGAGGCCGGGGTCAAGGCCGTGCCGCTGATGTTGCGCGGCGCCGGCATGGTGGCGCTGGGGGTGATCGCCGGGCCGGCGGCCGGGTTGCTGGCACTGGTGGCGCCGAGCGGTGGCGAGCCGAACCAGTGCGCGCCGCTGCTCGAGCAGATGCGCTCGGGCAAGGCGCCGGTGGCGGTCAAACCGACCCGCTAAGACCCGCTTTTCTGCAGGAGCAGCCGGTCGACGCTCGATTGCTCGCGATGAACGATAACGCGGTACTACAGGCACTCCGCGGTGCCTGGATCGCGGGCAAGCCTCGCTCCTACGGGGAGGATGGCCCCACGCATCCAGTGTAGGAGCGAAGCTTGCTCGCGATGAACGATAACGCGGTACTACAGGCACTCCGCGGCGTCTGAATCGCGGGCAAGCCTCGCTCCTACGGGGAGGATGGCCCCACGCATCCAGTGTAGGAACGAAGCTTGCTCGCGATGAACGATAACGCGGTACTACAGGCACTCCGCGGCGCCTGAATCGCGGGCAAGCCTCGCTCCTACCTGTTCGGCGGGCCTCAGCCGGCGGTGAGCATCGGATGTCCGGCCGCCTGGGCCTCTTCGCGCAACCACTGGAAAAACGCCCGCACCGGCGGATGCCGTTCGCGCCCGGGCACGCACAAGGCGCTGTAGCCTGCACCGTCGACATGGATCTGCGGGCGATACGGCACCAGCAGGCCGCTGGTCACGCTCTCCGACACCAGGATATTGCTGGCCAGCACCAGGCCCTGGCCGGCAATGGCCGCTTGCAGGGCGTAGTGCTCCTCGTCGTATTCGCGAAACACCGGGCGATCCCGCATCCAACTTTCCTGCGCCTTGTCGCACCAGGCCTCCCAGCCATGGGCATAGAGCTTGGAGTTGTGCCAGCGCACGCTGATCAGCGTCGGCGTTTGCTGGCGGGCCAGGGCCACCTGTTCCGGCGAGCCGTAGACCGCGAAGCACTCGTCGAACAGGCACAGCCCATAGAGGTTCGGGTAGTCGTCCAGGCTGTAGCGGATCACCAGGTCGACGCTCGCGTCCTGCTGCAGGTCGATGACCTCGCAATTGGTGTCCAGGCGCAGGTTGATGTTCGGGTGCCGGGCATAAAAACGCCCCAGGCGCGGCACCAGCCACAGCGCGGCGAAGGCTGGCGTGGTGGAGATCATCAGGTTCGCGCCGCTGCGTTGCGGGCGCAGGCTGTCGACGCTCTGCGCCACTTCCAGCAAGGCGCCGTGCAGGCTGTGGAACAGGCGCTCGCCGCATTCGGTCAGGCGCACCTGGCGTGGCAGGCGCTGGAACAGCGGCACGCCCAGCCAGCTTTCCAGGGAGCGGATCTGGTGGGAAATCGCCGTGGGCGTGACCGACAGCTCCTCGGCAGCGGCCTTGAAACTCAAGAGCCGGGACGCCGATTCGAAGGCGCGCAAAGCGGTCAGCGGCAGGTTGGCAAACATACAGGGTCACCTTATGGGTGAAATGGATTCATCCTGATCAACTATTGCTCATTTGTTCCATGGGGCCGGCATCAATAGCTTTATTCCCGCCCAGGAAGGCTTTTTACGGTCTTCCAGAATGATCCAGGATGAGGAATGACAGATGAGCAGAATTCTAGCAGTACATGGCAGCCCCCGTGGCGAACGCTCCCATTCGCGGCGGCTGACGGAACGCTTTCTCCAGGCCTGGCTCGAGGCCCATCCCCAGGGCCAGCTGACCCGTCGGGAAGTCGGCCGCGCTTCGCTGCCCCATGTCAGCGAGGCCTTCGTCGCCGCGGCGTTTTATCCCGAGCCGCAGGCGCGGCCCTTGTCGATGCAGGCCGACCTGGCCCTGAGCGACGAGTTGGTGACCGAGTTGCTGGAGCATGAGCTGCTGGTGATCTCGGCGCCGATGTACAACTTCAGCGTGCCCAGCGGCCTCAAGGCCTGGGTCGACCAGATCGTGCGCCTGGGCCTGACCTTCAATACCGTGCAGGACAACGGTATCGCCCAGTACGAGCCGCTGGTGCGGGGCAAGAAAGCGCTGATCGTCACCAGTCGCGGCGGCTTCGGCTTTGGTCCGGGTGGCGAGCTGGAAGCCATGAACCACGCCGATCCGTGGTTGCGTACCGCGCTGGGCTTTATCGGCATCGAGGACGTCACGGTGGTCGCGGCCGAAGGCGAGGAGTCGGCCGAGCGCACGTTCCAGGTGTCCTGCGCCGAAGCCGAGCAACGCCTGCTGGCGCTGGCACGGACCTTCTGAGGAGGCGACATGGCCTGGCTGTTCTTGCTGATCGCCGCCGCCTTCGAAGTCACCTTCGCCATGGGCATGAAGTACGCCGAGGGTTTCACCCGGCTCTGGCCGTCGCTGCTGACGGTGGTGGCCGCGCTGGGCGGCATCTACTTCCTGACCCTGGCGATGCGTGAACTGCCGGTGAGCATCGCCTACCCGATCTGGACCGCCATCGGTTCCCTGGGCACGGTGTTCCTCGGTTTTGCCTTGCTGGGGGAGAGCCTGACGCTGGTCAAGCTGGTGTCGGTGGGGCTGATCGTGGCCGGGGTGGTGGGGTTGAAATAGCCTATCCCTTGTAGGAGCGAAGCTTGCTCGCGATGGGCTGCGCAGCAGCCCCAAACCCGCTTCAGTTCTACTGGAAGAAATCCATTGCCTGAACCGGAGCTATCGCGAGCAAGCTTCGCTCCTACAGACCCGGGGCGATCCATTTATTGCCAATCCCCTGTATCGAGCTTGCTCGCGTTAGCCTCGGGGGAATGTCATACAGTGGTCGTGAAGCTGTCATCTTGGCTGTCGATGCTCTTGGCTGCTGCCGACATCCAGCCTCGGGCGCCGCGGTCCCTGATACAAGTCCGATCACAAGGATGTTCCCATGTCCCAAGAGCTTGCCACGCGTTACCCGCTGGTCCTGGTCCCCGGCATGCTGGGGTTTATCCGGCTGGTGCTGTACTCCTACTGGTTCGGCATCGAGTCGGCGTTGCGCCGCGGCGGGGCCACGGTGATTGCGGTGCAGGTTTCGCCGCTGCATAGCACTGAGGTGCGCGGCGAGCAGTTGCTGGCGCGGATCGAGGAGATCCGCCGCGAAACCGGCGCCGACAAGGTCAACCTGATCGGCCACAGCCAGGGGGCGCTCACCGCCCGCTATGCCGCGGCCAAACGCCCGGACTGGGTGGCCTCGGTGACCTCGGTGGCCGGGCCCAATCATGGCTCGGAGCTGGCCGACTACATCGAACGCCACCATTCCATCGACACCCTGCGCGGGCGGGTGCTGAGTTTTATCCTGCGGGTGATTGCCGTGTTGATGTGCTGGCTGGACACCGGCTATCGCGGGCCGAAGCTGCCGGCGGATATCCATGCCTCGCACCGCTCGCTGACCAGCGAGGGCGTGGTGCTGTTCAACCGCCAGTATCCCCAGGGCCTGCCGGAAACCTGGGGCGGGCAGGGGCCGGAAGAGGTCAACGGGGTGCGTTACTACTCCTGGTCCGGCACCTTGCAGCCGGGCAAGACCAATCGCGGGCGCAACCTGTTCGACGGCACCAATCGCAGCTGCCGGCTGTTCGCCAGGACCTTCGTCCGCGAAGCCGGGCAGTGCGATGGCATGGTCGGCCGCTACAGCTCGCACCTGGGCACGGTGATTGGCGACGATTACCCCCTGGATCATTTCGATATCGTCAACCAGTCCCTGGGGCTGGTGGGCCGGGGCGCGGAGCCGATCCGGCTGTTCGTCGAGCATGCGCAGCGATTGAAAGCGGCGGGGGTATAGCCAGGGAGAGATGTGGCGGTTTTGAGATTTATCGCGAGCAAGCTCGCTCCTACAGGATCGAGCCATCCCCTGTAGGAGCGAGCTTGCTCGCGATGACGATCTGTCAGGCGACGCTGACCTTGCGCCCCAGCACCGTGGTCCAGCGTTCCGACAGGATCACCCCGCCCAGGGTCAGCATCCCACCCACCAGGTGATACAGCGCCAGCTGTTCATGCAGCACCACGGCGGCGATCAGCGCGGTAATCAGCGGTAGCAGATTGAAGAACAGCGTGGTGCGGCTCGGCCCCAAGCGCACCACGGCCTGCATCCAGGCCAGCGGCGCGAGCATCGAGGCCAGCAGGCAGGCGTAGAGCACCAGGGGAATGTTGTGCAGGGTCAGGCCGGTTTTCGGCGAGGCCAAGAACAGCGGAAACAGCACCACCACGGCCACCAGCACCTGCAGGTACAGCAGCACCAGCGGCGGCAGGCGCAGCTGCCATTTTTTCAGCAGGGTGCTGTAGATCGCGTAGGCCAGGGTGGCGATCAGCATCATCGCGTCGCCCAGGTTCACGCCGTGTTCCAGCAGCACCTCGAGGCTGCCGGACGACACCACCACCAGCACCCCGGCAAACGACAGCACCGCACCGACCAGGGCACCGGCCGTCAGGCGTTGGCCGAGGCTGGCGATCGCCATGGCCAGCGACATCAGCGGCATCAGCGAAAGAATGATGCCCATGTTGGTGGCCGAGGTCAGTGTCGCGGCGAAGTACGCCAGGCTCTGGTACACCGCCATGCCCAGCACGCCGAGGATGAAGATCTTGCCCAGGTTCGGGCGGATCACCGCCCAGTGGGCGACCACCGCCTTGAGCATGAACGGCGTGAACAGCAGGCCGGCCAGCAGCCAGCGATAGAAACCGATCTCCGCGGGGAAGATCGCCCCGACCGCCAGCTTGTTGATGACGGTATTGCCGGCCCAGATAAAGACGGCCAGTAACGGATAAGCGTATTGCATGAGGAAAAACCAGAACGTTGATGAAGGGTGATTATCCCTCTGTCTGGATCAAAGCCTATACTTCGATCCAGACAACCCGCCCTTGAATCCGGACAGCATGAGCAAAAAACACATCGACCTGCTGCCCTTCAGCGGTCTGCCGGCCCCGGTGTACTTTCGTTATGCCGATTTCGACGCCCACAGCCATGCGCTGGAGCATCGTCATCCCTGGGGCTGCCTGGAGTATTCGGCCCACGGCGTGATGCACATGGAGATCGCCGGCCAGCGCTTCATGTCGCCGCCGCAGTACGCCATCTGGATTCCGCCGGACACCGAGCACAGCTTCTACAGCCCGCAGCCGATCGTATACCGCGCCGTGTGCCTGGCCCCGGAGCTGTGCCGGGTGCTGCCGCAGCAGGCCTGCACCCTGGCCATCAGCGATATTCTCAAGGCGATCCTCAAGGACTTCGCCGCGCGCGACGTACAGATCCCCGAGCAGGAAACGGACAGCCGCCTGGCCCAGGTAATGCTCGACCAGTTACAGCAGGCGCCGGTGCATGACGGTTACCTGCCTTATGCCAGCAGCCCGGCCTTGCTCGGCGTGCTGGAGGCATTGCAGGCCACCCCGGGGGATAACCGCGCGCTGGCCGATTGGGCGCGGCAGATCCATGTCAGCGAACGCACCCTGGCCCGGCAATTCGTGCGCGAGCTGGGCATGAGTTTTGGCGAGTGGCGCCAGCGCCTGCGCTTCCTGGCGTCCATCGAGGCGCTGGACAGTGCGCGCAGTGTCCAGGAGGTGGCGTTCGACATGGGCTACAGCAGCGCCTCGGCGTTTATCGCGATGTTCCAGCGCCAGGCCGGCTGCACGCCCGAGCAGTACCGGCGCACCAGCCTACAGAACAGGTGAACCTGTAACAGGGTTTGTCTACACTGCGCTGGAGGCCGCGCCCGTCGGTGCGGTAACAAGGAGAAAACTCCATGAAGATGCTGCGTATCCCTTTGTTGATGGTTGGCCTGCTGCTCTGTTCCCAAGGATTTGCCGCCACCGCCCAGCAGAACAAGATGACCACGTGCAACGCCGACGCCACCGCCAAAGCCCTCAAGGGCGATGAACGCAAAGCCTTTATGAGCACCTGCCTGAAAGCCACCCCGGCTGCCGCGGCGACCCCGTCCACCCCGCAGGAACGGATGAAGACCTGCAACGCCGACGCCACCGCCAAAGCCCTCAAGGGCGACGAGCGCAAGACCTTCATGAGCACCTGCCTGAAGAAGCAATAACCTTTTCCCTCGCAGGCGCGAGCTTGTTCACGATCCGGTCGCGGCAGTTTGCCTGACACACTCTGTATCGTTGATCGCCAGCAAACCCGCGCCTGTCGGCCTCGCATCGTCAGTGCAACGCTGGCAGACTGCCAATCCTTTCACGCTGTTTGTTTGAGGCTGTATGCCAACGTTTTCTCAGCGTCATCTGTTGTTGTTCAGTTGGGTGATCATCTTCGGCGGCCTGCTGCTGGTAATACCGTTGCGGCTATTACCGAGCCTGCTGGCGGGCCTGCTGGTGTTCGAACTGGTCAACATGCTCACCCCGCAATTGCAACGGCTGATCGAAGGTCGGCGGGCGCGCTGGTTGGCGGTGGCCCTGCTCGGCACCCTGGTGGTCAGCGTGCTGACGCTGCTGTTCGCCGGCGCCATCAGCTTCCTGCTGCACGAAGCGGAAAATCCGGGGGCTTCCCTGGACAAATTCATGGCGGTGGTGGACAAGGCGCGCGGCCAGTTGCCGCCGTTCCTCGACTCCTATCTGCCGGCCAGCGCGGCGGAGTTCCAGGTGGCCATCGGCGCCTGGGCCAGCAAGCACCTGAGCGAGCTGCAACTGGTGGGCAAGGACGCGGCGCACATGTTCGTGACCTTGCTGATCGGTATGGTGCTGGGGGCGATCATCGCCTTGCAGCGCGTGCCCGACCTGACCAAGCGCAAGCCGCTGGCGGCCGCGCTGTTCGACCGCCTGCACCTGCTGGTCCAGGCCTTTCGCAACATTGTGTTCGCGCAGATCAAGATTTCCCTGCTCAACACCTTCTTCACCGGGATCTTCCTCGCGCTGATCCTGCCGATGTTCGGCGTCAAGCTGCCGCTGACCAAGACCCTGATCGTGCTGACCTTCCTCTTGGGGCTGTTGCCGGTGATCGGCAACCTGATCTCCAACACCCTGATCACCATCGTCGGCATGTCGCTGTCGATCTGGGTGGCCGCGGCGGCGCTGGGCTACCTGATCTTTATCCACAAGCTGGAATACTTCCTCAACGCGCGGATCGTCGGCGGGCAGATCAGTGCCAAGTCCTGGGAATTGCTGTTGGCGATGCTGGTGTTCGAGGCGGCGTTCGGCCTGCCGGGGGTGGTGGCCGGGCCGATCTATTACGCCTACCTGAAGAGTGAATTGAAGCAGGCGGGGTTGGTTTGAGCTGACGCTATCCCTGTAGCCGCTGCCGAAGGCTGCGATCGGCCGAAGGCCGTAGCGATCTCAAAATCGCTGAAGGTCCTGCGGACCTTATCGCAGCCTGCGGCAGCGGCTACAGGGGGGCGTTTAGCCGTAGCGTTTCTTCGCTTCGATGGCCAGGCCGCTGCCGATGCTGCCGAAGATGTTGCCTTCGACGTGGCGTGCGTTGGGCAGCATGTCCGCGACGCTCTGGCGCAGGGCCGGGATGCCGCTGGAGCCGCCGGTGAAGAACACCGTATCGACCTGGCCGACGCCGACATTGGCATCGCCCAGCAGTTGCGTGACGCTGCCGCGGATGCGCTCCAGCAGGCTGTCGATGGACGACTCGAACAGCGCCCGGCTCAAGTCCACGCTCAGGCCCGCCTCGATACGGTCCAGGGGCACCACGCGGTTGTCGGCGTGGGTCAGCTGGATCTTGGTCTCTTCCACCTCCATCGCCAGCCAGTGTCCGGCGCGCTGCTCGATCAGCTTGAACAGGCGGTCGATGCCGCCGGTGTCTTCGATGTCGTAGCGCATGCTGCCCAGGGCCAGCTGGGACTTCTGCGAGTACACCGAGTTGATGGTGTGCCAGGTCGCCAGGTTCATGTGGGTGCTGGTGGGCATGTAGGCGCCGCTCTTCATCCGGCTGCCGTAGCCGAACAGCGGCATCAGGCCCTGGAGGCTCAACTGCTTGTCGAAATCGGTCCCGCCGATGTGCACGCCGCCGGTGGCGAGGATGTCCTCGTGGCGGTTGTCCAGGCCACGGCGCTCGGGCGACAGGCGCACCAGGGAGAAGTCGGAAGTACCACCGCCGATGTCGACGATCAGCACCAGCTCTTCGCGTTCGATGGTCGACTCGTAGTCGAAGGCCGCGGCGATCGGCTCGTACTGGAAGGAGACTTCTTTGAAGCCCAGCTTGCGCGCCACTTCCACCAGGGTGTCCTGGGCCTCCTGGTCGGCGGCGGCATCGTCATCGACGAAAAACACCGGGCGGCCCAGTACCACTTCCTCGAACTCCCGGCCAGCGGCAGCTTCGGCGCGGTTCTTGAGCTGGCCGATGAACAGGCCCAGCAGGTCCTTGAACGGCATCGCCGTGCCCAGCACGCTGGTGTCGTGCTTGATCAGCTTGGAGCCCAGCAGGCTCTTCAGCGAGCGCATCAGCCGGCCTTCGTAGCCCTCCAGGTACTCGTGCAGCGCCAGGCGGCCATACACCGGACGGCGTTCTTCGATGTTGAAGAAGACCACCGACGGCAGGGTGATCTTGTCGTCTTCCAGCGCAATCAGCGTTTCCATGCCGGGGCGCAGCCAGCCGACCGTGGAGTTGGACGTGCCGAAGTCGATACCGCAGGCACGGGCCGCAGATGCGTTTTTCATGTCTTTCGAGTTCCGGTTGGAAAAAACGGCCGCGCAGTGTATGCCAGTCGTTCGCAGAATCGAAGGCCGACTATCCGCTAAATCGAAACCCGCAAGACTTGAAAGACTATTCTTTACCCCAAACTTGCAGGCATGGGCCGGGCAGCCATCGGGCGGTCGCAAGAACCGCCGCCAGCTGCCGATAAACTTCTGCTGCGCCGCGTGAGTCACAGTATTGAGATCGATCAGCCTTGACGCTGCTCAAGAGTGCATGCTGTACGTCCCGCCGCGCCACATTGATAACGGATGGTGATCCTTAGATGGACTTCAAAGACTATTACAAGATTCTCGGGGTGGAGCCGACGGCGGACGACAAGGCGATCAAGGCCGCCTATCGCAAGCTGGCGCGCAAATACCACCCCGATGTCAGCAAGGAAAAAGACGCCGAAGCCAAGTTCAAGGACGCGTCGGAAGCCTATGAAGCGCTGAAAAGCGCGGACAAGCGGGCCGAATACGACGACCTGCGGCGTTATGGCCAGCACGGCCAGCCGTTCCAGGGCCCACCGGGCTGGAAAGGCCGCGCGGATGCGGGCGGTTTCGGCGATGGCGGGGACTTTTCGGACTTCTTCAGTTCGATCTTCGGCAACCGCGGGCCGGGTTTCGGCGGTGGACAATCGCGCAGCGCCGGGCGCAGGGGGCAAGACGTGGAAATGGAATTACCGATCTTCCTGGAAGAAACCCTGTCGGCCGAGTCGAAGAAGGTCAGCTTCAAGGTGCCGCAGTACAACGCCGCCGGGCAGCATGTCAGCAACACCAGCAAGAGCCTGAACGTGAAGATCCCGGCCGGCGTCGCCGACGGCGAGCGCATCCGCCTCAAGGGCCAGGGCGCGCCCGGTGTCGGCGGCGGGGCCAATGGCGACCTGTACCTGACCATTCGTTTCGCGCCCCATCCGAAGTTCGATATCGAGGGCGAGAACCTGATCATCACCCTGCCGCTGGCCCCTTGGGAGCTGGCGCTGGGGACCGAGGTCGCGGTGCCGACCCTGACCGGCAAGATCAACCTCAAGGTGCCGGCCGGCAGCCAGAACGGCCAGCGCATGCGCGCCAAGGGCCATGGCCTGCTGAACAAGGCCGGGCATCGCGGTTATCTGTTCGTGCAGCTCAAGGCCGTGATGCCCAAGGCTTGCGGCGACGACGTCAAGGCGTTGTGGCAGGAGCTGGCGAAGAAGGCCGCCTTCAACCCGCGGGAGCATTTCTGATCCGCAACCCATTCTGATCTGGAACATAGGAGTCGCTGACCATGAGCACCCTGATCGTTCAGCTGGATATGGAAGAGTTCTGCGAGGTGGCCGATCTGCCGGCCGCCTATGTGATGGAAATCGTCGAGCACGGGATCCTCGATCCCCATGGCGCGGCGCCCCGCGACTGGCGCTTCACCGACTATGAACTGGCGGTCGCCAAGCGCGCCGCCAAGTTGCGGCGCGACCTGGAATTGGAGTGGGAAGGCGTCGCCCTGGCGCTGGAACTGCTCGACGAAGTCCGCGAGTTGCGCACGGAAAACCAGATGCTCAAGCAGCGCCTGGGGCGCCTGCTCGCCGACTGAGACTGCGCGTTATCGTTCATCGCGCTCCTACGGAGGCATGGGTGGTGATGTTGTAGCCGCTGCCGAGCCCGCGAGGCTGCGATCGGCCGCGAAGCGGTCGCAAAACCGGGCAACCCGTTCTTCCAGACACACCCCATGCCCAGGCTTTGCGAGGACTTCGTCCTCGATCGCAGCCTCGCGGGCTCGGCAGCGGCTACGGTGCGTTCGTCTCTATAGCGGTTGGAAGGCTCGGGCATCGTCCATCGCGAGCAATGGCGCGTCGGCCGGCCGCTCCTACAGAAGCATGGGCAGCGGCTACAGGGTTCTGTGTTGGCGGCTACAACGATTCGGCGCGGGATACTCGTGGCAGGGTCACGGTGAAGGTGGTGCCATCGCTCTCGTTGGAGCTGACCTCTATGCTGCCCTGGTGGGCGGTAACCACTTCCTTGACGATGAACAGGCCCAGGCCGAGGCTGGTGGAAGGGCTGCCGAGCTCTTCGTTGGCACTGCGCACCAGGGGATCGAAGAGGGTGCCTAGGGCTTCCTTGGGAATCGGCGGGCCGTAGTTGTGGATGGTCAGCAGCACCTGCTCGGCGCTGCCAGTGAGGGTCACGGTCACGGTGCGACTGTTGCTGCCATGCTGCAGGGCATTGCCGATCAGGTTCTGCAGCATCTGTTCGATACGCCCGCGATCCCAGATGCCATGGCTGTCGCCATGGAAGTTCAGCGCCGGTGTGCAGTCCGGCTGGCCGGCGCAGGCTTCGTCCATGGCGGCCTTGATGGCACTGGCCATGTCCATGGGCGCCGGCTCGATGGGCAGGCTGCTGCCCAGGCGGCTGCGCACGAACTCCAGCAGGTCGCCGACCATCGCCGCCATGTGCCTGGCGCCACTCTTGATCCGCGACACATAGGCCAGCGCATCGGCGTCCAGCGCGACTTTGCGCGCCAGCATCTCGGTGGACATGCTCACCGCCTGCAAGGGCGCGCGCAGGTCGTGGCCGAGAATCGCCAGGAAGATATCCCGCGAGCGGTTGACCTGCTCGGCATAGGCCGTGGTGGATTCGGCCAGCGCCTCGTCGATGGCTTCGTTGAAACGGATCATGTCCTGGAAATAGGCCAGCTGCGGCGACTCCAGGCTGGTGACCCAGAGACGGATCACGCAGGCGCGCAGGTGGCGGAATTCCGAGGTCATCTGTACCAGGTCGAAGCCGACGTTGTGGCGCAATTCGCCATGGCTGGCGGCGGCCTCGTCGAGGCTCGGGGTCTTCTCCGGGCCTTCGCCCCTGGCCTTGGCCGCCTGTTCGCTGGCGGTCTGGGCGGTGCGCATGTCGCGAGCGGCGGCCAGCAGGATGGACTTGGCATGGTCGCGCAATTGCAGGCGGGTCAGGGAGTCGGTTTCGGGGGCGATGGATCGGGCGAATTGCTCCCACTCATCAACGATTCGATCAACCTGTTGCACGATGAAGTCGGGTAGACGCATGGCCGGGAACCTTGTCAGGCAGCAAGAGTGAGAACGGCCTGTCGAATTCTAGCCGCGATTGAGCCGTTCAACACGGCAAGACGTCCGGCTTTGCTGACCGTTGGGCGGCCCGCATGGGCGCCCGTTGGATCCAGGTTTCTAGAACAGAAAGTAGCGCTGGGCCATCGGCAACACGTCCGCCGGCTCGCACCACAGCAGCACACCGTCGGCCTTGACCTGATAGGTCTGCGGGTCGACCTCGATATCCGGCAGGTAGTCGTTGTGGATCAGGTCGGTCTTTTGCACGTCGCGGCAGCCCTTGACCACCGCGATCTGCTTTTTCAGCCCCAGTTGCTGCGGCACCCCGGCCTCCAGCGCGGCCTGGCTGATAAAGGTCAGGCTGGTGGCGTGCCGACTGCCGCCGTAACTGGCGAACATCGGCCGGTAATGCACCGGCTGCGGGGTCGGGATCGAGGCGTTGGCGTCGCCCATCAGGCTGGCGGCGATGGCCCCGCCCTTGAGGATCAGCGTCGGCTTGACTCCGAAGAACGCCGGACGCCAGAGCACCAGGTCGGCCCATTTGCCGATTTCGATGGAGCCCACTTCGTGGCTGATGCCGTGGGTGATCGCCGGATTGATGGTGTATTTGGCGATGTAGCGCTTGACCCGGAAGTTGCTGTTGCCGGCACCGTCGCCCGGCAGCGGGCCGCGCTGGCGGTGCATCTTGTCGGCGGTCTGCCAGGTGCGGGTGATGACCTCGCCGACCCGGCCCATGGCCTGGCTGTCGGAGCTGATCATCGAGAAGGCGCCCAGGTCGTGGAGGATGTCTTCGGCGGCGATGGTTTCGCGGCGGATGCGGCTTTCGGCGAAGGCCACGTCCTCGGCGATGCTCGGGTCGAGGTGGTGGCAGACCATCAACATGTCCAGGTGTTCGTCGATGGTGTTGCGGGTGAATGGCCGGGTCGGGTTGGTCGAGCTCGGCAGCACATTGGGGAAGCCGCAGGCCTTGATGATGTCCGGGGCGTGGCCGCCGCCGGCGCCTTCGGTGTGATAGGTGTGGATGGTGCGGCCCTTGAAGGCGCCGAGGGTGGTCTCGACGAAGCCCGACTCGTTGAGGGTGTCGGTGTGGATCGCCACCTGCACGTCGTACTGGTCGGCGACGCTCAGGCAGTTGTCGATGCTGGCCGGGGTGGTGCCCCAATCTTCGTGGAGCTTGAGGCCGATGGCCCCGGCCTTGACCTGCTCGATCAGAGGCTCCGGCAGGCTGGCGTTGCCCTTGCCGGTGAAGCCGATGTTCATCGGGAACGAGTCCGCCGCCTGGAGCATGCGCGCCATATGCCAGGGCCCGGAGGTGCAGGTGGTGGCGTTGGTGCCGGTGGCCGGCCCGGTGCCGCCGCCGATCATGGTGGTGACGCCGCTCATCAGCGCCTCTTCGATCTGCTGCGGGCAGATGAAGTGGATATGGGTGTCGATGCCGCCGGCGGTGAGGATCATGCCCTCGCCGGCGATGACTTCGGTGCTGGCGCCGACGGCGATGGTCACGTCGGGCTGGATATCCGGGTTGCCGGCCTTGCCGATGGCGGCGATGCGCCCGTCCTTGAGGCCGACGTCGGCCTTGACGATGCCCCAGTGATCGATGATCAGCGCGTTGGTGATCAGGGTGTCGACCACTTCGGCCGCCAGCAGTTGGCCCTGGCCCATGCCGTCACGGATCACCTTGCCGCCGCCGAACTTCACTTCTTCGCCGTAGGTGGTGAAGTCCTTCTCGACTTCGATCCACAGCTCGGTATCGGCCAGGCGTACCTTGTCGCCGACGGTGGGGCCGAACATGTCGGCGTAGGCTTGTCTTGAAATCTTCATGTGCTTGCCTTGGGATTCAATTGGATTTGAGACCGCTCGCGTAGCTCGCTATTCGCGGGCAAGCCTCGCTCCTACATTTGATTGCATTCCCTTGTAGGAGCGAGGCTTGCCCGCGATGGCGTCAGAACAGGCAATGCACCTCAAAGGTCGCCCATGACCCGCCCGGCAAAACCGAACACCCGGCGATGCCCGGCCAGGTCCACCAGTTCCACCTCGCGGGTCTGCCCCGGCTCGAAGCGCACGGCGGTGCCGGCCGGGATGTTCAGGCGCATGCCTCGGCTGGCGGCGCGGTCGAAGGTCAGGGCGTCGTTGGTTTCGAAAAAGTGATAGTGCGAGCCCACCTGGATCGGCCGGTCGCCGCTGTTGGCGACGCTCAGGCTGAGGGTGCGGCGGCCGGCGTTGAGTTCGATGTCGCCGGGCTGGATCTGGTATTGGCCTGGAATCATACGGGTTGCCCCAGAGTCTTGAAGTAAATGGCGGTCGGGCTGTAGGTGCCGTCCGGGCTTTGGCAGTAGTTCGGCAGTTCGCCGACGCGGGTGTAGCCGAGGGCGCTGTAGAAGGCTTCGGCGTCCGAGCCAGCCTGGGTGTCCAGGTACAGCAGGCCGCGCTTGTGCTGGCGCGCCGCGAGCTCCACGGCGTGCATCAATTGCTGGCCCAGGCCACGGCGGCGGGCGTCGTGGCGCACCTGGAGCTTCTGCACTTCGGCGCGATTGAGGCCGTTGGGTTTCTGGCACAGCGTCAGTTGCACGCTGGCCAGGACTCGCTCGTCCTGCACCACCACCCACAGCAACAGGCTGCCGTCGGCCACGCTGGCCTGGACGCTGTTGACGTAGGCGCGGGCCTGTTCCTCGTCGAGGTCGGCCATGAAACCCACCGAGGCGCCGTGGCCCACGGCGTCGAACAACAGATCAATCAACCCCTGGCGATAGTGGGCAAAGCTCTCCGCATGGACTCGACGCAGTTGGGCAGCGTTCATCGGGTATCACTCCTTGTGGATAGTGGGCGGTAGCGCCCCCGGATCGAGGGTCAGCTGCATGAACGTCAGGTCCAGCCAGCGCCCGAACTTGGTGCCCACTTGCGGCATCTGTCCGGTGGTGACGAAGCCCAGGCGTTCGTGCAGGCGGATCGAGGCGGCATTGCCGCTTTCGATGGCCGCGACCATCACGTGCTTGTCGCAGGTCCTGGCGCGTTCGATCAGCGCTTGCATCAGGCGCGGGCCGAGGCCGTTGCCGCGCTGGTCGTTGCGCACATAGACCGAGTGCTCGACGGTATGGCGGAAGCCGTCGAAGGGCCGCCAGTCGCCGAACGAGGCATAACCGAGCACGCTGTCGTCGGCGTCGACCGCCACCAGCACCGGATAACCCTGGGCCTGGCGGGCGCTGAACCAGGCCTGGCGATTGCCCAGGTCCACGGCCTGCTCGTTCCAGATCGCCGTGGTGTTAAGCACGGCGTCGTTATAGATATCGCGGATCGCCGGCAGGTCGGCATGCACGGCATCGCGGATGGAATACGTCATGGCGTGGCCTCAGGCGATCGGTTGATGGACGGTGACCAGCTTGGTGCCGTCGGGGAAGGTCGCTTCCACCTGGATTTCCGGAATCATCTCCGGGATGCCTTCCATCACTTGTTCGCGGGTCAGCAGGGTGGTGCCGTAGTGCATCAGCTCGGCCACGGTCTGGCCGTCGCGGGCGCCTTCGAGCAGCGCCGCGGAAATGTAGGCCATGGCTTCCGGATAATTGAGCTTCACCCCCCGGGCCAGGCGTCGTTCGGCCACCAGGCCGGCGGTGAAGATCAGCAGTTTGTCTTTTTCGCGTGGGGTCAGGTCCATCGTTGGAAATCCGTTGTTGTAGGAGCGAGCTTGCTCGCGAAAAGTGTTAGCGATAATGCGTACTGCCTGAAGGAGCGCGGTGACTTGGCGTTTTTCGCGAGCAAGCTCGCTTCTACAGGGACATGGATATTCATGTGCTCCAGATCCTCGGCGGCAGCGCCTCGCGGCCCAGCAGGGCGGGGCGCAGCAGGCGCCACAGGTCGATCAGCCAGGCGCGGGCCAGCAGCGCTTCGCTGGCCAGGCAGCGGGCCACCAACAGGCCGGGCAGTTGCGTCAGGTCGCCGCGCACGGCATGAGGCAGTGCGCGGCAGCGTTCCAGCAACGGGCTGTCGATCTCGCCGGTGGCCAGCAAGGTGGCGAAGACCGGCTGGCCGTCCAGGCCGATCGGTGAGTCGAGCAAGCCGTCGCCGCCGACAATGCGCTGGCGTTCGTGCCAGAGCAACTGGCCGTCGCGGCGGATGTCCAGGTGCGACTGGAAATGCCCGAGGTCGAAGCGTTCGTCGCTGGCGGGGCGGCCGAGGGCCACCAGGTCCCAGTAGAACAGCCGGGCGTCGCCTTGCAGCTCGATGCGGGTGCTCAGCTCGGCCTGGGCGGCGCTGAACACGATGGTTTCCTGGGGCAGCCATTCCAGGGTGGCACCGGCGGCGACGCTCAAGTCCAGGGTCTGATAGGCCGGCGCGGTGGCGCGATACCACTTGGCGGCACCGGGGCTGGTCAGTTGCGCCCAGGCATCGCGTTCGACGCTGGCGCGGATCTGCAGGCGGTCGCCGCCGGCAATCCCGCCGGGCGGATGCACGATGATGTGCTGGCAGACTTCGGGGCCTTCGGCGTACAGATGCTTCTGCACCCGCAGCGGGCCCTTGTGCCGGCGCTGCACCGGGCGCGTGCTGTCGCCAAAGCGGGCGTAGCCGAGTTCCAGCTCGGCATGCCAGCTGGGGGTGAACAGGGCGGTGTGGGCAGGCAGATTCATGATTCGTGCTTAATGTCGGGACGTTACAGGTTAGATCGTAACCAGTCCGCGTACACCCTCGGCTTCCATATTTTCACCGCGGCCCTGCTGGACGATTTCGCCCCGGGACATCACCAGATACTGATCGGCCAGTTCGGCGGCGAAGTCGTAGAACTGTTCCACCAGCAGGATCGCCATGTCGCCGCGTGCCGCGAGTTTCTTGATCACCGCGCCGATCTCCTTGATCACCGACGGCTGGATGCCCTCGGTGGGCTCGTCGAGGATCAACAGCCGTGGCCGGCTGGCCAGGGCGCGGCCGATGGCCAGCTGCTGTTGCTGACCGCCGGACAGGTCGCCGCCGCGCCGCTGCTTCATTTGCAGCAGCACCGGGAACAGCTCGTAGATAAAGGCCGGCACTTCCTTGGCTTCGGAGCCGGGGAAACGCGACAAACCCATCAGCAGGTTTTCTTCCACGGTCAGGCGGCCGAAGATCTCCCGGCCCTGGGGCACGTAGGCGATGCCGGCATGCACCCGCTGATGGGGCTTGTAGGCGGTGATGGCCCGGCCTTCCCAGTTCACCGCGCCTTCCCTGGCCGGCAGCAGGCCCATCAGGCATTTGAGCAGGGTGGTCTTGCCCACCCCGTTGCGCCCGAGCAGGCAGGTGACCTCGCCGACCTTCACCTCGAAGCTCAGGCCCCGCAGGATGTGGCTACCGCCGTAGTACTGGTGCAGGTGTTGGACTTGTAGCATTGGAACTCCGTTAGTAGGGCTTCAAGCGGCAAGCTTCAAGCTGCAAGTAAGGGCGGGGGATGTGGCTTTGCTGTTCACTTGCCGCTTGAAGCTTGCGGCTTGAAGCTGGCCGATCATCTGCCCAAATAAACTTCAACGACACGTTCATCGGCCTGCACCTGTTCCAGCGACCCTTCGGCCAGCACGCTGCCCTGGTGCAGCACGGTGACGTGGTCGGCGATCGAGCCGACGAAGCCCATGTCGTGCTCCACCACCATCAGCGAGTGCTTGCCCGCCAGGCGCTTGAACAGCTCGGCGGTGAACTCGGTCTCGGCATCGGTCATGCCCGCCACCGGCTCGTCGAGCAGCAGCAGTTGCGGGTCCTGCATCAGCAGCATGCCGATCTCCAGGAACTGCTTCTGGCCGTGGGACAGCAGGCCGGCCTGGCGCTCCACCGAGGCGGTCAGGCGAATGGTTTCCAGCACTTCGTCGATGCGGTCCTTCTGCTCGCCGGAGAGTTTCGCCCGCAGGCTGGCCCACACCGACTTGTCGGTCTTCTGCGCCAGCTCCAGGTTTTCGAACACGCTCAGGGCCTCGAACACCGTGGGCTTCTGGAACTTGCGGCCGATCCCGGCCTGGGCGATCTGTACCTCGCTCATCTGCGTCAGGTCCAGGGTTTCGCCGAACCAGGCCTTGCCGTGGGTGGGTCGGGTCTTGCCGGTGATCACGTCCATCAGGGTGGTCTTGCCCGCGCCGTTGGGGCCGATGATGCAGCGCAGTTCGCCGACGCCGATGTACAGGTTGAGGTCGTTGAGCGCCTTGAAACCGTCGAAGCTGACGCTGATGTCTTCCAGGGTCAGGATGGTGCCGTGGCGGGTGTTCAGGCCCTTGCCGGCGGCCTGGCCGAGGCCGATGGCGTCGCGGCTGCTACCCGCGTCCTTATTGGGTTCGAGGATGGGCTCAAGCATGAAGTCAGCCGTCGCAGTGACTCTCATTGTTCACCTCGTTTTTTCAGCAGGCCGATTACACCTTTAGGCAGGTACAGGGTCACGACGATAAACAGCGCGCCGAGGAAGAACAGCCAGTATTCCGGGAAGGCCACGGTGAACCAGCTCTTCATGCCGTTGACCACGCCGGCGCCGAGCAGCGGGCCGATCAGCGTGCCGCGACCGCCCAGGGCGACCCACACGGCGGCCTCGATGGAGTTGGTCGGCGACATTTCGCTGGGGTTGATGATGCCCACCTGCGGCACGTACAAGGCGCCGGCCAGGCCGCAGAGCACCGCGCTCAGCACCCAGACGAACAACTTGAAGCCGCGCGGGTCGTAGCCGCAGAACATCAGGCGGTTCTCGGCATCGCGCAGCGCGGTCAGCACCCGGCCGAACTTGCTCCGGGCCAGGCGCCAGCCGATGTACAGGCTGGCCACCAGCAACAGCACGGTGGCCAGGAACAGCACCGCGCGGGTGCCCGGCTCGGTGATGCCGAAGCCGAGGATAGTGCGGAAGTTGGTGAAGCCGTTGTTGCCGCCAAAGCCGGTCTCGTTGCGAAAGAACAGGAGCATGCCGGCGAAGGTCAGGGCCTGGGTCATGATCGAGAAATACACGCCCTTGATCCGCGAGCGGAAGGCGAAGAAACCGAACACCAGCGCCAGCAAGCCCGGCGCCAGCACCACCAGGCACATCGCCCAGAGGAAGCTGCCGGTGCCGCTCCAGTACCAGGGCAACTCGGTCCACGAAAGGAAGGTCATGAACGCCGGCAGGCTGTCCCCCGCGGCCTGGCGCATCAGGTACATGCCCATGGCATAGCCGCCGAGGGCGAAGAACAGGCCATGGCCCAGGGACAGCAGCCCGGCATACCCCCAGACCAGGTCCAGGGCCAGGGCGACTATGGCGTAGCAGAGGATCTTGCCCACCAGGGTCAGGGTGTAGGCCGAGACGTGCAGCGGGTTGTCCGGCGCCAGCAGCGAGAGCAGCGGCAGGGCCAGCAGCAGCACCAGGATCAGCGCGCCGACGGCGACCGAGACCTTGGGCCCGGCTTTCTGGCTGGCGGTAATGAGTAATGGTTGATTCATCAGTCGATCACCCGTCCTTTCAATGCGAAGAGGCCTTGCGGACGTTTCTGGATAAACAGAATGATCAGCGCGAGGATCAGGATCTTGCCGAGCACGGCACCGATCTGCGGTTCGAGAATCTTGTTGGCTACCCCTAAGCCGAATGCGGCGAACACGCTACCGGCCAACTGGCCGACGCCGCCGAGCACCACCACCAGGAACGAGTCGATGATGTAGCTCTGGCCCAGGTCCGGGCCGACGTTGCCGATCTGGCTCAGGGCCACGCCACCGAGGCCGGCGATGCCGGAGCCGAGGCCGAAGGCGAGCATGTCGACCCGTCCTGTCGGTACGCCGCAGCAGGCGGCCATGTTGCGGTTCTGGGTGACCGCGCGCACGTTCAGGCCCAGGCGGGTCTTGTTCAGCAGCAGCCAAGTGAGGACGACGACAAACAGCGCGAAGGCGATGATCACGATGCGGTTGTAGGGCAGCACCAGGTTGGGCAACACCTGGATCCCGCCGGACAGCCAGGCCGGGTTCGACACCTCGACGTTCTGCGCGCCGAACACCAGGCGCACCAGCTGGATCAGCATCAGGCTGATGCCCCAGGTGGCGAGCAGGGTTTCCAGGGGCCGGCCGTAGAGGTGGCGGATCACCGTGCGTTCCAGGGCCATGCCGATGCCGGCGGTGACGAAGAACGCCACCGGCAGGGCGATCAGCGGGTAGAACTCGATGGCCTGCGGGGCGTAGCGCTGGAACAGCAACTGCACCATGTAGGTGGAGTAGGCGCCGAGCATCAGCATCTCGCCGTGAGCCATGTTGATCACCCCGAGCAGGCCGAAGGTGATCGCCAGGCCCAGGGCCGCCAGCAGCAGGATCGAGCCCAGGGACATGCCGCTGAAGGCCTGGCCGAGCACTTCGCCCACCAGCAGCTTGCGCTTGACCTGGGCCAGGCTGGTTTCGGCAGCAGTGCGCACCCCGGCATCGGCTTCCACCCCGGGTTCGAGCAGGCCTTCGAGGCGGGTGCGGGCCAGCGGGTCGCCGGTTTCACCCAGCAGGCGTACCGCGGCCAGGCGCACGGCCGGGTCGCTGTCCACCAGCTGCAGGTTGGCCAGGGCCAGGCTCAGGGCGTCGTGCACGGCCTGGTCCTGTTCGGCGGCCAGGCTGGCATCGAGGAATTTCAACTGCGCCGGCTTGGCGCTTTTCTGCAACTGCTGCGCGGCGGCCAGACGGATGTTGGCATCGCTGGCGAGCAGTTGATGGCTGGCCATGGCGGTGTCGATCAGGCCCCGCAGGCGATTGTTCAGGCGCAAGGTCTTGGCTTGCCCATCGACGGTCAGCTGGCCTTGCTGCAAGGCGCCGAGCAGTTCGAGGCGCGCCGGGTCGGGCTGCGCGGCCCAGCTTTCCAGGAGCCTGGCCTGTTGCGTGGCGTTGGCCGCGACGAAGTCTTCGGCATCGCCGGCCCTGGCGGCCAAGGGCAGCAACAGCAGGCAGGCGAGAATGAAACGGTAGAGGGCAGTGGGCATATCGATGTCCTTGAAAGGTCCGGATGACCTCGCGGTACACCCGGACACCTGTAGGAGCGAGCTTGCTCGCGATGAGGCCCGCAGGACCTCCAGCGGTGATTGCTCTTGCGACCGCTTCGCGGTCGATCGCGAGCAAGCTCGCTCCTACAGGGAAGGCGTCAGACCTGAGGTCAGGATCAGTTGCTCTTCACCGCGTAATCCGGCTTCTTGTCGTTGCCCGGGATGAACGGGCTCCACGGCTGGGCGCGGATCGGGCCTTCGGTCTGCCAGACCACATTGAACTGACCGTCCGGCTGGATCTCGCCGATCATCACCGGCTTGTGCAGGTGGTGGTTGGTCTTGTCCATGGTCAGGGTGTAGCCCGACGGTGCGGCGAAGGTCTGGCCGGCCAGGGCTTCGCGGACTTTGTCGACGTCGGTGGACTTGGCTTTCTCCACCGCCTGGGCCCACATGTGGATGCCGACGTAGGTGGCTTCCATCGGGTCGTTGGTCACGGCTTTATCCGCGCCCGGCAGCTTCTTGGCCTTGGCGTAGGCTTTCCAGTCGGCGACGAACTTCTGGTTCACCGGGTTCTCCACGGACTCGAAGTAGTTCCAGGCCGCGAGGTTGCCCACCAGCGGCTTGGTGTCGATGCCGCGCAGTTCTTCCTCGCCCACGGAGAAGGCCACCACCGGTACGTCGGTGGCTTTCAGGCCCTGGTTGGCCAGCTCCTTGTAGAACGGCACGTTGGAGTCGCCGTTGACCGTGGAGATGACCGCGGTCTTGCCGCCGGCGGAGAATTTCTTGATGTTGGCGACAATGGTCTGGTAGTCGCTGTGGCCGAACGGGGTGTAGACCTCTTCGATGTCCTTGTCGGCCACGCCTTTGGAATGCAGGAACGAGCGCAGGATCTTGTTGGTGGTGCGCGGGTAGACATAGTCGGTGCCGAGCAGGAAGAAGCGCTTGGCGCTGCCGCCGTCTTCGCTCATCAGGTATTCCACCGCCGGGATCGCCTGCTGGTTAGGCGCCGCGCCGGTGTAGAACACGTTCGGCGACATCTCTTCGCCCTCGTATTGCACCGGGTAGAACAGCAGGCCGTTGAGTTCCTCGAACACCGGCAGCACCGACTTGCGCGACACCGAGGTCCAGCAGCCGAACACCACGGCGACCTTGTCCTGGGTCAGCAACTGCCGGCCTTTCTCGGCGAACAGCGGCCAGTTCGACGCCGGGTCGACCACCACCGCCTCGAGCTTTTTACCGTTGACGCCGCCCTTGGCGTTGATCTCGTCAATGGTCATCAGCGCCATGTCCTTGAGCGAGGTTTCGGAGATCGCCATGGTCCCCGACAGCGAATGCAGGATGCCGACCTTGATGGTCTCGGCGGCCTGGACGGTCCAGGTCATGCCCATCGCGGCAATGCTTGCCGTGAGTGTGAAAGCCTTGATCAAGCTGCGACGCTTCATTGTGCGATCTCCATGAACTTATGAGTTTTCTTGGTTGGCAGATGCGGACTACTGAAGGGCTGTTTTGCAAGGGGTGTGCCTAGTCGGCACAGGGCATGAAAACGTCGCTTTTACGGATAGGGGGAGAGGGCTGGCGCACCAATGCGGGGCCATCAGGCGTCTTTGGTGCGGGCGAATGCGCTTCGTTGGTGCTGGTGGCGACCGCCTTTGTAGCCGCTGCCGCAGGCTGCGATAAGGCCGAAGGCCTTCAGCGATCTCGAAACCTTGCGCGCCCTTCGGTCGCGATCGCAGCCTGCGGCAGCGGCTACAGGGCAGCGTTCGCCAAATCGTGCGCATTGTTCTTCTGCAGGAGCGAGCGGGCGGCGATCCGACTTGCCCGCGATGGCGGCGCATCAGGCACACCGCTTTTTCAGCGGCGGCGCATCAGACCGATGAAAAACAACCCGCCAATGGCCGCCGTGGCCACGCCTATGGGCAGGTCTTCGGGGGCGATCAGGGTGCGGGCGGCGACGTCGACCCAGACCAGGAACACGCTGCCCAGCAACACGCACACCGGCAACAGCCGACGATGCTCGGCGCCCACAAGACGCCGGGCGATATGCGGCACCATCAGCCCGACGAAGCCGATGGAACCGCTGATGGACACCAGCACCCCAGTCATCAGCGAAGCGATCAGGAACACCCGCAGCCGCACGTTGCGGGCATTCAAACCGAGGGTCACCGCGGTCTGCTCGCCGGCCATCAGCGCGTTCAACGGCCGCGCCATGCCCAGCAGCAGGACCAGCCCGAGCAGCACGCTGGCCGCCGGCACCGCCAGCAGTTCCCAGCGCGCCAGGCCCAGCCCGCCGAGCATCCAGAACATCACCGCCGAACTGGCGCGGTGGTCGCCCATGAACAGCAGCAGGTTGGCCACCGCCATCATCACGAAGGACACCGCCACCCCGCACAGCAGCAGGCGGTCGCTGTCGAGCCGGCCATGGCGCGCGGCGATGCCAAGCACCAGCAACATGCTCGCCAGGGCACCGATAAAGGCGGCGATGGGCAGGGTCAGCAGGCCGACGATTTCACCCACATGCAGCACCACGATCACCGCGCCCAGGGTGGCGCCGGAGGTCACGCCGAGCAGGTGCGGGTCGGCCAGCGGATTGCGCGTCACCGCTTGCAGCACTGCGCCGATCAAGGCCAGCCCGGCGCCGACCAGGGCGCCGAGCAGCATGCGCGGCACGCGGATCAGCCAGACGATATGTTCCTGCCCGGCGCTCCAGTCCACCTCGCCCAGGCCGAGTGTCTTGTGCAGCAGGATCCGCCAGACCACGTCCACCGGCACCCGCGCCGAGCCGAAACCCAGGGACAATACGCAGGACGCCAGCAGCAGCGCACCGAGGGCAAGCAGCAGCAAGGCATAACGACGATCGATCATGCGCCGTGGAAACCCTTGGCCAGGGTTTGCACCGCTTCGACGTTATCGATGCCCGGCGTGGCCTGCACGTAGGGGATCACGATGAAGCGCTGGTTGCGGATCGCGTCCACCGATTGCAGCGCCTTGTTGTTGAGCAGGAACTGCTGCTTCTGTTCGGCGCTGATTTCGCTGTAGTCGACGATCACGATCACCTGCGGGTTGCGTTCGACCACGGTTTCCCAGTTGACCCGGGTCCAGCTGGCCTCCACATCGTCGAGGATGTTGCGCCCGCCAGCGGCGTCGATCAGCGCCTGGGGCATGCCCAGGCGGCCGGAGGTCATGGCGCGGTCTTCGCCGCTGTCGTAGAGGAACACCCGCGGCTTCTCCGTGGGCAGGTCCTGCTGGATCGCGGCGACCTGTTGCTGCATGTCGGCGATCAATTGGTTGGCGCGGTCCTGTACATCGAAGATCTGCCCCAGGTTGCGCAGGTCGTTGTAGGTGTCGTCGAGGCTGGCCGGCGGGCGCTTCATCACGAAGGCGCAGGACTCGGTCAGCTCCAGCACATTGATGCCCAGCGGCGTCAGGGTCTGCGGGGTCAGGTCGCCGCCGACGCGCATGCCGTAGTCCCAGCCGGCGAAGAAGAAATCGACATTGGCGTCGAGCAGGGTTTCCACCGACGGGTACTTGGCCGCCAGCTCCGGCAGGCCGTCGAGGATGGTCCGCATCTCGGGCGTCACCGCCTTCCAGCCGCTGATGCCGCTGTAGCCGACCATGCGCGACTTGAGGCCGAGGGCGAGCATCATCTGGGTCATGTTGATGTCGTGGCTCAGGGCGTGTTTCGGCGTTTCCTTGAAGGTCACCTCGCGGTTGCAGCTGTGGATGGTCAGCGGGTAACGGGTGGCTTCGGCGCAGGCCTGGCCGGCGAGCAGCGACAGGGCCAGGGCCAGGCTGGAGCGAAACAGGCTGTTGAGTGAGACGCGCAGGGTCATGGTTGGGTTATCCAGGTGATTCGTGGGTAGCCGGACAGCGGGTGTTGGTCGACCAGGGCCTGGACGCCGAACACCTGCTGCAGCAGTTCGCGGGTCAGCACTTCGGCCGGTGTGCCGCTGGCGACGATGCGCCCGTGATCGATCACATACAGGCGATCGCAGAAGGCCGCAGCGAGGTTCAGGTCATGGATGCTGGCGAGGGTGCCGATGCCCAGGCGCTTGACCCGTTGCAGCAGCTCCAGCTGGTAGCGTGGGTCGAGGTGGTTGGTCGGCTCGTCGAGGATCAGCAGTTGCGGTTGCTGGGCCAGGGCGCGGGCCAGGATGACGCGCTGCTTTTCCCCACCGGACAAGGTAGCGAAGGCATGCGCCTCGAAACCCAGCAGGCCCACCGACTCCAGCGCCTGGCGGGCGATGGTGCGGTCTGCGGCGCTGTCGCCGTCGAACAGGCCCTTGTGCGGCGTGCGGCCCATGGCGACCACTTCTGCGACGGTCAGGCCGAAGGCCTCGGGAAACTCCTGCAACACCACGGCGATGCGTTGCGCGCACCAGCGCGGCGTCTGTTTCCAGACGTTGTAGTGATCGAGCCGGACTTCGCCCTGGTCCGGCCGGCTGAAGCGATAGCTGCAACGCAGCAGGCTGGTCTTGCCGCTGCCGTTGGGGCCGATCAGCCCGACGAACTCCCCCGGCGCCACGCGCAGGCTGGCCTCACGCAGCTGGAACTGGTGATGACAGTGGCCCTGGCCCAGGGGCGTCCAGGCCAGGTTGGTGAGGTTCAGCGAGGTCATGCGGTTGCTCTTGAATACGGGGTGATGCGACAGGCGTCGTCGCGGGCAAGTCGGATCGCCGCCCGCTCTGTAGGAGCGAGGCTTGCCCGCGATGGGGCCATCGGCTCAAAACTGATAATCGGCGGTCACGAAAAACGACCGCGGTTCGCCGAGGATCCATTGCTGGCCCTCATTGTATTGGCTTTGCGCGTACTGCCGGTCGAACAGATTGTTCAGCTGCAAACCGAAGGTGGTGTTGCGCAGGGCTTTCCACGACAGCACCGCATCGACCACGGTGTAGCTGGGCAGCTCGTTGCGGTTGGCCAGGTCGGCGTAACGGGCATCGACATAACGCACCCCGGCGCCGGCCCGCAGGTTATCGGTCACGGCCTTGTTCAGCCACAGGTTGGCGGTGCGCCGCGGCACGTCCACCGGGCGATTGCCACTGCGCGAGACGAACCGGTTGCCGACCTGCTCTTCGAAGTCGTCGTACTGGGCCTTGACGATGGCGGCGTTGGCTTGCAGCTGCCAGGCGTGCGGCAGTTGCAGGTCGAGGCTGGCTTCCAGGCCGCGTGACGACTGCTGGCCGACCTGTTGCTTGAGTGTCGGGTTGCCCGGGTCGTCGGTCAGCAGCTTCTTCTTGACGATGTGATAGGCCGCCAGGGTCCACTCGCCGCGCTGGTCCCAGAACATCTGCTTGAGGCCGATCTCGCTCTGCCGGGCGCGGGCCAGGTCGTATTGCTGCTGGCTCGGGCTCAGGGAAATCAGGCCGCCGACGCCGTCGGTACTGGTGGCGTACTGGCCGTAGAACGAAGTGTCCGGCGTCAGGGCGAACACCAGGCCGACCTTCCAGTTGTTGCCGGTCAGGGTCTTGTCGCTCTGGCTGCCGTCCACCAGGTTGTCGCGATCCACCTGCACGTAGTCGCGGCGCACGCCGGTCACCAGCGACCAGCGCTCGCTCAGTTGGGTACGGTTTTCGGCGAAGGCCGACATCTGCTTGGTGGTGCTCTGGAACTGCGGGCGATAGGCCGAGGCGCTGTCGAAACGGCCCTTGTCCGGGTGTTGCAGATCCAGCGGCTGGCCATCCGGCAGCGCATCGTTGAACGGCGAGTTGCTGTTGAGCTGGAAGCGGATGCGGTTGTAATCGACCCCGGCCAGGGTCTGGCTGTCGAGGCCGAACAGGCTGTGCTTGAAGGTGAAGGTCTGGCGATCGCCGACCTGCTCCTGCTGGTGCTTGATGGCGAAGTTGCCGCTGCGCAGAAGCTGCTGGCCGGCGGTGTCCCAGATGTAGTTTTCGGCGTTCTGCCAGCGCCGTTGGGCCTTGAGGTAATACAGCTCGTTGCTGGCGCTGACGCTGTCGGAGAGCTGCCACTCGCTGGTCAGGCGCGTCCACTGATCGTTGTAGTGCTGCTTGTCGTTGCCGATGTTGTAGTTCTTGTCCCGCAGGCCCTCATGGAAGCGGCCATTGACCAGCGGGGTGCCGAAATAATTCATCGGCTGCTGGTCGCCGTAGTCGTGGGCGAGGGTGAAGGCCAGGTCGTCCGTGGCCTGCCAGCGCAGCGCCGCGCTGATGAAGTCGCTGGCGCTGTCGCCGCGATCGATCCAGCCGTTGCTGCGCAGGCGGTTGAGGTTCAGGCGATAGCTCAGGGTGTCGCTCAGCGAGCCGCCGCTGTCGAGGGCCTGCTGCTGGCTGTCGTAGGAGCCGTAGCCGAGGCGCAGGTGGTTTTCGATTTCGCCGGCGAAGGGTTTCTTCGGAATCACGTTGACCACCGCGCCGGTGGCGCCTTCGCCATACAGCACCGAGGCCGGGCCGCGCAGCACATCCACCCGTTCCACCGACCAGGTGTCCACCGGGAAGGTCACGGTGCCCATGCCGCTGTACAGGCGATTGCCGTCATACAACTGCATCACCGAACCCTGGCCGGTAAAACCACGGGCCGACAACGAAGTGCCGCCGTCGCCGGGTGTGCCGGTACGGCTGATCCCGGTGCCGCGCGACACCGCGTCCTGCACGCTGCGGTCGCCACGCTGGCGAATGCGCTCGCCGCTCAGGCTCTCGGTGCTGGCCGGGGTTTCCAGGGCGCTCAGGCCCAGGCGCGAGCCGGCGGTGGTCGGGGTTTGCAGGCTGATGTCCTGGGCGTCGAGGGCGGGCGCGCTGATGGTGCCGGTGGGCAGCGTCAGCGGTGCGTCGTCGGCCTGGGCAGAGTGATTCAGGGCCAGCAGGCAGAGGCTGGACGCAAGGTACTTATTTATTGAGGGGCAGTTCATTGGGGCGGTTGAATCGCTTCTTCGAAAGGAATACCCGCAGCCTTGGCGCTGAGGGTAGGGATCTTACACGAAAGTGTTATAAAGTAACATTATGCGTGTCGGAAATTGAAGCGACAGCAGTCTACAGATCCCTCTAAACCGCGCATCTCGCCTGATTCATGATGAAGATGAGGCCGATTCAGCCGAGCGGTTCCAGCGCGACAACAGCAAGCGATCCAGCAGCCACACGGCCACCAGCGAGGCCCCGACCAGGGGAAAGGCCACGGCCAGCGCCAGCATGATCGCCATCGCGGTTTTCCATTTCGGCAGGTCGTGGCGCAGCGGCGGTACGCCAAGGCGCCCCTGGGGACGGCGCTTCCACCAGATCACCAGGCCACTGACGGCGCTCAGCAGAATCATCAGGCAGATCAGCAGCACCACGATCTGGTTGAACGGGCCGAGCATCTTGCCTTCGTGCAGCATCACCCCGACTTCGGTGGCGCGGGCCACATTGCTGTACTGCTGCCAGCGCACATCGGCCAGGACCTTGCCGGTGTATTGGTCGACATGCAGGGTGGCGTCGTTGCGCGGGTCGTCGGCGAACACGGCGATGGTGAACACGCCGCTGGCGGTGGTCGGCAAGGTGATGCTGTAACCGGCTTCGACCTGGCGCTGGGTGGCGATGTCCTGCACCTGCTGCAGGCTGATCACGGGCGCCGCCGGGCCTTCGTGCGCGGCGCCGTGGGCCATGTGTTCGGCATGGTCGCCGGACATCGGCATCGGCGTGTTCTCCATGGCCCAGGGCACGGTCTGGCGGCTGGCGGTGTTGAGTTCGCCAGCCTGCTGGTCGGACTTGGGCACGTCATTCCACATCGCCGCCGGAAAGCGGTTCCACAGCTCGGCGTATTGCTTGCCCCAGAAGCCGGTCCAGGTCATGCCGCTGAGCAGCATCAGCAGCAGGAACGCCGCGCCCCAGAAGCCGACCACGGCATGCAGGTCGCGCCACAGCACGCGACCGCGGCTGCCCAGGCGTGGCCACAACACCCCGGCCGACGACTTGCCGCGCGGCCACCACAGGTACAGCCCGGACACCACCAGGACGATGCCCCAGCCTGCCGCCAGCTCTACCAGGCGGTCGCCGAGGGTGCCGATCATCAGCTCGCCATGAATGGCCCGGGCGATGGCTTGCAGATTGTTCTTGGCATCCTGCTCGCCAAGGATGTTGCCGTGGTAAGGGTCGACGAACACATTGAGTTCGCCACCTTCCTGCTGCACCACGAACTGCGCACTGCGCCCGGCTTCGAGCGGCGGCAGGTACTGTTTGACGTGGCCCTGGGGATACGCGGCCTGGACCCGCTGGAGCTGCGCATCGGCGCTGAGGATGTGGTGCCCCGCCGGCACCTGCAGCAGGTGGCTATACATCAGTTGGTCGAGCTGGGGTTTGAACAGGTAGATGATCCCGGTCAGGGACAGCATCACCATGAAAGGGGCTACGAACAGCCCGGCATAGAAATGCCAGCGCCAGGCCAGGTTGTAGAAAGACACTTTGGGTTGGCTCATCAGGGAATGCTCCGCATGGGCAATTGTCTTTGTAGCCGCTGCCGAAGGCTGCGATCGGCCCCAACGGCCGCAGCGTATTCAAGATCGCTGAAGGCCTTCGGCCTTATCGCAGCCTGTCGGCAGCGGCTCCATTTCTTGTTGTGTTTAGAAGCTCAGGTCCACCTTGGTCCAGAGCGTGCGCCCCGGTTCGTTGATGGCTTGCGGGTCATTGGCCGGGTAGCCGAACCCGGCGTTGCCGGCCAGGTTCAGGTGCTCGGCGTAAGCCTTGCCGAACAGGTTGTCGACGCCGGTGCTGACCTTCAGGTTCTTGTTGATCCGATAGGCGCCGTTGAGCGAGAACACGCCGAAGCCGCCGCTCTTGCCGAAGTCCTTGCCGACCACGTTGCCCTTGTTTTCGTCGATGCGGTTCTGCGCCGCCACCACCCGCCACAGGGCGCCGGCACTCCAGTTGTCCTCGCTGTAGGTCAGGCCGAAACGCGCGTCCAGCGGCGGCATCTGCGGCAATGGCGTGCCGTCACTGCTGTTCTTGCCCCAGGCATAGGCCAGGGTGGCGTCGGCCTTCCAGTTGTCGGTCAGCTTGTAGGCCGCGCCGAGTTCGCCGCCCATGATGCGGGCGTCGATGTTCTCGGCTTGCGAGGTCATGCCCATCATTCCCGGGCGGTAGTTGAACAGGATGTAGTCGCGCACCTGGCCGATGTAGCCGGAGGCCCAGGCTTCCAGTTCGGCGGTCTTGTATTGCAGGCCGAAGTCGAGCTGGGTGGTCTTTTCCGGCTTGATCGAATCGAAGGCGTTGAGCGATCCGGCCGGGCCCATTTTCGGCGAGAACAGCTCCCAGTAATCCGGGAAGCGTTGCGCGTGGCCGAGGCCGGCGTAGACCGTGGTCGGGCTGTCGGCCAGGTCATGCTCGTAGCGGATGAAACCGCTGGGCAGGGTGTCGGCGCGGGTATCGCCAGCGGTCGGGTTGGGCCGGCTCATCATTCCTGAACCGATGCGCTGGCGGTAATCCTTGGCCGAGGCGCGGTCCACCCGGGCGCCGCTGATCAGCCGGTCGCGGTCGGCGGCGTACCAGGTCAGCTCGCCGAACGCGCCGTAGTTGTGGAAGTCGGCGTCCTTGGTGCGGGGCTGGTCCTTGTAGGTGTCGATGCCCATGGCGCTGCGCTGGCGGTGTTCGTTGGTCTGCGCATCGATACCGCTGATCAACTGCACGTCGGCCCAGCGCCAGGTGGCCTTGATCCGCGCGCCGAGGGTGCGGCGGTCGACGTTGCTGGCCATCGGGCCGGCCATCATCCCGGTGCCGGACGGCGTGCGCAGGGTGTAGTTGTCCATCACATGGTCGGCATAGTTGTAGTAGACCTGCGCCTCGACCTTATCCAGTACCTCGCCGATATTGGAGCGCTCGAAACGCAGCCCCAGGCTTTCGCGCTTGAACTGCGAACCGTCCATGCCGCGCCCGGCGTAACGCGCTTCGCCGTCGCCCTTGCCGGCGGTGAGTTCCAGCAGGGTGTCGGCGTCCGGGGTCCAGCCGACGGCGACGTCACCGTTCCACTTCTCGTAGCGCGACGGCACGGTGTCGTTGTTGCCGTCCTTGTAGTCGTCGGAGTGGGCCTGGTTGCCGATCACCCGCACGTAGCCCAGCGGCCCGCCGGCGGCGGCATCCACCACCTTGTCGAAGCGGCCGTTGGAGCCGGCCAGGACGCTGGCGTTGACCCGGGTGCCCAGCTCGCCGAAGTTTTCCGGTTCGCGGTCGAAGAGGATGGTCCCGGCCGAAGCGCCCGGGCCCCAGAGCACGGTTTGCGGGCCCTTGATCACCGTCAGCTTGTCGTAGGTTTCCGGCGAGATATAGGAGGTCGGCGCGTCCATGCGGCCAGGGCAGGCGCCGAGCATCATGCTGCCGTTGGTGAGGATGTTCAGGCGCGAGCCGAACATGCCGCGCAGCACCGGGTCGCCGTTGGTACCGCCGTTGCGCACCAGGGCGAAGCCGGGGATGGTTTTCAGGTAGTCGCCGCCATCGCTGGCCGGGACCGGTTGGCGCGGATCCTTGGGGTTGGTGACCACGGTCAGCGGCGAGCTGGGGGCGATGGCGGTGATCACCGTCGGGCTCAGTTCTTCGCCGTGCTGGCTGTGATCCACCGGCTGTTCGGCCGCCAGGGCCAGTGGCGTGAGCAGGGCGCCGCACAGGACGGCGATGGCATGGCTGAAACGTACGCGAGGTTCGTTCAGGGCAAAGGTAGCGCAGGCCTGGGCAGAGCACAGGCGAGTGTCAGCAGAAAACCTGGACATAAAGGTTCCATCAATCATTTCGTAAACAACACGGCCAGCAGCCTGCGGCTGTCTTTTCTACAGTCGGCCGGGTGAAGTGCGGTTGAGGGGTTTACGCAATGACTGGCGGGGCGCGGGTCCGGGCACCGGGGAACACCGTCTGCCGGGCATGGCCCAGGCGCGGCGAGGGGGTGAGGAAGTGGCTGGATGGCGAGCTGTCGAGCGCCGTGAACGACAGGCTGCCAGGCAGTGCCGGGCAGTTGAACAGCAGGCTGCAATAACCGCACTTTTCCCAGAGCGCATGGTGTTCGCCCTGGACCTTGCCGTGCTCTGCGCCGTGTGGGGGGTCACCGTGGCAGCCGGGCTCGCCCATGTCCATCGACATGGACAGGTTCATCGGCATGGCCTGATCCATCGGCATCGACTGGGAAATCAGCGGGCCGATAAAGATCATCAGCATGGCGAACAGGCTGATCCAGCTGCCGCGCCGTACTTTCAGGGGCGTGCGCATGGATCGCCGGGTGCCAGGCGAGCGCGGGGAGTTCACGGTAATGACGGCCGGTACTTACTGGGCGTGCATGTGTTCCTGGGTGCCCGCGGGCGCCTGCTTCTGCACCGCCACCTCGACCGTGACGTCGCCGGATTTCTCGAAGTGCAGGGTCAGCGGGAAGCGCTTGCCGTCGCCGAGCAGGCTGCGGTCTTTGAGCTCCAGCAGCATCACGTGATAGGCCATGGGCGCGAAGGTGACGGTATCGCCCGGGGCAATCGCCACGTTGGGCACCTGCTGCATCTTCATCAGGTCGCCCTGCTGCACGTGTTCATGCAGCTCGGCCTTGCCCGCGATCGGCGAGTCGACGCCAAGCAGGCGGTCGGCATTCTTGCCGGTGTTGTGTATGACGAAATAGGCCGCCACCGTCGGAGCATTGGGCGGCAGCTCCTGCGACCAGGGGTGGGCAATCTGCAGCTCGCCGGCCTTGTATTCATGGGCGGCGACAAAACCAGCGGGCAACAGCAGGGCGGCCAGCAGCAGAGCTTGCAAGGCCTGTACGGATTTCAACATGGCAGTTCTCCAGAACGATTCGACACGCAGATCAATTGCGAGGTGGAGTCAGACCAGAGGAGAGGCGCGGGGATTGAGGCTCGGCCATTGCTGGCGCGGCGTGGGCATGACCAGCGCGGGTGGCGCGACGCTGCGGTTGGACTCGAAACGGGCGAAATACAACTGCGGCGCATGGCCTGGCAGGGCAACCAGGGGCGCCGAGCCGGAACAGCACCAGCAGTGCTGCATGGTGGAGTGATCGTCGTTCTGCGGGGCTTGCTGCTCCAGCTTGCCCAGGGAGATCGCCACCAGCTTGGTGCCGCTGGAGGAACAGAAACTGCCCCACAACAGCTGTTCGGCAGGTGCTCGATCGGTCTGCTGCATGGCTCCCGAAAGCGGCATGGCAAGCATGTTGAACAGCACTGCGAAGCAGGCGATCCAGGCAAATGCGAGCCGTTGTCGGGACATGGTGACGATCCGTCAGGTTGAGCGAACAGGGGGGTATTTAGCCTGATCGCTGTGGATAAGTAAAAAGGCGCCGTGCGGTGTGGTGTCGCAGCGCCACCGTTGCTCAGTGAGCCGGTACCGCGCGGACCTCGATGGCAACGCCGAGCTTGGCGCGGATGGCGGCAAAGATCGCGGCCAGGTTGTCCATGCTCGGGTTGCCGCTGGCGGACAGCATGCGATGCAGGCTCTTGCTTGGCTTGGCGGTCTCCCGGGCCAGCGCTTCGAAGCCGACGGTGGCGTTGATCAGGTCGCGCAGAATGATCCGCGACATCTCCGGTTCGCCGTTGAGAAACAGCGTAGCAGCCTCGTCCAGCAACGCCTGGGAAAACGCCGGGTCGCGCTCGGCGCGTTCGGCAATGCTGTGCTTGAAGCTTCGAGTCAGTGCCATGGGTGTCACCTCGTTTTCAGTTCGGCCTTCTTGCGGTGATGGAATTCGGCGATCAGTTTTTTTGCCTGCCTGATGTCTGCCTGCTGGCTGGACTTGTCGCCACCGCCAAACAGGATCACCAGGTGCCGGCCTTCCTGGATCAGGTAGATCCTGTAGCCCGGGCCCCAATCGATGCGGTATTCGCCAAGCCCGTCGAACCACTTGATGTTGGACGTGTTGCCCATTTCCAGGCGTAGCAGCGCGGTGGAAACCTTGACGGCTGCCTGGGTATCCAGCGTTTCGAACCAGCGACCGAAGGGGCTGCGCTGGTTCTCTTGCTGGTATTCCTCGACTGTGATCATCGCCGGCCTTAAAGGTAACAAATAAGTTACTATATGGATAGGCCTTTGATCGTGACGCAAAGCCTGTTCGTGGCCAACGCCGCAAGTGTTTCTACTGTCTTCAATACGCGAAGGCCCCGTGGCGCGGCGGCCGGGGCTGCGCCTTGCCGTTCAGCGGGGAACGTCGGATGGCTTGGTAACTCGATGTATCGGCCGCGCGTTTGCGCGGCCAGAAGGTCAGCGCAGGGCCTGGAGCAACTCGCCCAGGTCATGGAATTCCCGATCGACCGCTGGCAACGGCGGCCGCTGCAGGATCAGCACCGGCAGCCCACGCTCGCGCGCCACTTCCAGCTTGGGTTCGGTGGCGCTGCTGCCGCTGTTCTTGCTGATCAGCACGTCGATACGGCGGCGTTCGAACAGTTCGCGTTCGCTGTCGATCAGGAAGGGGCCGCGTGCGCCTATCACTTCGCACCGCTCATTACCGGGGTACGGGTCGAGGGCGCGCAGGGTCCAGAACTGCCCGGCGGGGATCTCATGCAGGTGCTGCAAGGGCTCGCGGCCCAGGGTGAACAGCGGGCGCTTGAAGGGTTGGAGTGCCTGGACCAGTTCGGCCCAGTCGCGGACTTCGCGCCAGTCGTCACCGGCCTGTGCTTGCCAGGCCGGTCGGCGCAGGGCCCAGCAGGGGATATCACACAGTTGCGCGGCCGTGGCGGCGTTCTGGCTGATCTGTGCGGCATAGGGGTGAGTGGCGTCCAGCAGTAGTTCGATGCCTTGCTCGCGGATGAACCGGGCCAGGCCTTCGGCGCCGCCGTAGCCGCCGACCCGCACCTGGCAGTCCAGGTCTGCGGGCACGCGCCCGATACCCGCCAGGCTATAGATGTGCTCCGGCCCCAGGGTCCGGGCGATGGCCAGGGCCTCGGTCACGCCACCCAGCAGCAATATGCGTTTCATCGAAAAGCTCCGGCATGGCCAACGATGCCGCCCTGGCGATCGATGGCGAAGACTTCGACCTGGACCTGTGCCGGCACCACGCTGCGCGCAAAGTTAAGGGCGTGCTGGCACACCGCGTCGCCCAGGGCGATACCGGCGGCGCTGGCCATGGCCAGGGCCTGCTGGCTGGTGTTGGCGCCACGGATGGCGTCTTGCAGCGCCTGGTCGGCGCCGACCGCCGCGGCCCATTCGGCCAGTTGCGGCAGGTCGATGCTGGAATGGCGGCTGTGCAGGTCCATGTGCCCGGCCGCGAGCTTGCTGATCTTGCCGAAACCGCCGCACAGGCTGAGCTTGTCCACCGGCACTTTGCGCAGGTGCTTGAGCACGGCGCCGACAAAGTCGCCCATTTCGATCAGGGCGATTTCCGGCAGGTCGTAGACGCGGCGCATGGTGTCTTCGCTGGCGTTGCCGGTACAGGCGGCGATGTGCAGGTAGCCGTTGGTCTTGGCGACGTCGATGCCCTGGTGGATCGAGGCGATATAGGCCGCGCAGGAAAACGGCCGCACGATGCCGCTGGTGCCGAGGATCGACAGGCCGCCGAGAATACCCAGGCGCGGGTTCATGGTTTTCAGCGCCAGGGCTTCGCCGTCCTCGACGTTGACCGTGACCTCGAAACCGCCCTGGTAGCCGCGTTCCCGGGCCAGCGTCGTCAGGTGCTCGCTGATCATCCGGCGTGGCACCGGATTGATCGCCGGCTCGCCCACACCCAGCACCAGGCCGGGGCGGGTCACGGTGCCCACGCCTTGGCCGGCGATGAAACGAATGCCGCTGTCCGGGCTCAGGCGCACCTGGGAGTAGAGCAGGGCGCCGTGGGTCACGTCGGGGTCGTCACCGGCATCCTTGATCGTGCCGGCTTCGGCGCCGTTGTCGGTAAGGCGGCAGAACTCCAGGCGCATCTGCACCTGCTTGCCCTTGGGCAGGACGATCTCCACGGCGTCGCTACTGGTGCCTTCGAGCAACAGGCGCGCCGCCGCCAGGCTGGTGGCGGTGGCGCAGCTGCCGGTGGTCAGGCCGCTGCGCAGCGGGGCGGGTTGTTCCGCCGTTTCTTCACGCATGCTGCGCGGCCTTGTGTAGGAGCGAGCTTGCTCGCGATCCAGGCAACTCTGTCCGTCTGGCAGACGCTATCGCGAGCAAGCTCGCTCCTACAGGGGAGGGCAGGGCGTTCATAGCGGTTTGACGAGGTCGAGCAAGGTAATGGGCAGCGCCTGGCGCCAGGTGTCGAAGTCCCCCAGGGGCAGGGCCTGGGCGACATGGATGCGGGTCAGCTCGCCGCCATGCCGTTCGCGCCAGGCCATCAGGGTCGTTTCGCTTTGCAGGGTCACGGCGTTGGCCACCAGCCGGCCACCGGGCTTGAGCCGGGCCCAGCAGGTGTCGAGCACGCCGGGGCGGGTCACGCCGCCGCCGATGAAGATCGCGTCCGGGGCTTCCAGGCCATCCAGCGCCTGCGGCGCGCTGCCGCGAATCAGTTGCAGGCCGGGCACGCCGAGGGCGTCGCGGTTGTGTTCGATCAGCTGTTGGCGACCTGGGTCGGCTTCGATGGCCAGGGCCCGGCAGCTGGGGTGCGCGCGCATCCATTCGATGCCGATCGAGCCGCTGCCGGCGCCGACATCCCACAGCAGTTCGCCCGGGACAGGGGCCAGGCGAGCCAGGGTGATGGCGCGCACATCGCGCTTGGTCAGCTGGCCGTCGTGCTGGAAGGCCGAGTCCGGCAAGCCGGCCAGGCGCGACAGCCGCGGCGTATCGGGCTCGGCCAGGCATTCGATGGCCACCAAATTGAGGTCGGCGATGGCCGGGTCGCTCCAGTCGTTGGCGGTGCCGTCGGTCCGTCGCTCGGCCTCGCCGCCCAGGTGCTCGAGCACGCTGAGCCGGCTCGGGCCGAAGCCGCGTTCACGCAACAGCGCGGCGATGGTCGAGGGGCTGAGGCCGTCATTGCTCAGGACCAGCAGGCGCACGCCGCTGAACAGCTGGGCGCTGAGGGCGGCCACGGGGCGGGCGACCACCGAGAGCGTCACCACCTCTTGCAGCGGCCAGCCGAGGCGCGCGGCCGCCAGGGAATAAGAGGAGGGCGCAGGCAGGACGTGCATTTCCTCCTGAGCCACCTGGCGCGCCAGGCTGGCGCCGACGCCGAACAGCATCGGGTCGCCGCTGGCCAGCACGCACACCGGCTCGCCGCGCTTGGCCAGCACCGGTTCCAGTGAGAAGGGGCTCGGCCACAGCTGCCGCTCGCCACGGATGCACACCGGCAACAGGTCCAGTTGCCGCTGGCTGCCGACGATCCGCGAAGCGCCCAGCAGGGCGCGCCGGGCGTTCTTGCCCAGGCCCTTGAAGCCGTCTTCACCGATTCCCACTACTGTCAGCCAGGGCGACATCGCTATTCCTCGAGGGTAAAACCTGTTCTTCCGACAGGCAGGCTTTTCATGCCTTCGGACAAAGCAGGCATAATACCGCGCCTTCGCCCGCGAAGCGCCTTTCCCACACAGCCGGTCACCCCCTTGAACGAACGCCCGATGTCCACCGCCTTACGCCCCTCGGCCTGTCCGGGGTTGCTGCGTATCGTCCCGGCGCTGGACGGCGGTATCTGCCGGATCAAGCTGGCCGGCGGGGCGATCAGCGCGGCCCAGGCCCGCGCGGTGGCCGATGCGGCCGAGCGTTATGCCGGCGGGGTGATCGAGGCGACCAACCGCGCCAATCTGCAAATCCGCGGCATTGGCGCCGAGCATCAGGCGCTGATCGCCGATCTGTTGGCCGCCGGCCTGGGGCCGACCACCGCGGCCGGCGATGATGTGCGCAACCTGATGCTCAGCCCCACGGCCGGGATCGACCGGACGATGCTCATCGACACCCGGCCCCTGGCCGCGCAGATTCTCGCCACCTTGCAGAGCCATCCGCGTTTTCATGAGTTGTCGCCCAAGTTTGCCGTGCAGCTCGACGGTGGCGAGGCCCTGGCCATGCTGGAGCATCCCCATGACCTGTGGCTCTCGGCGTTCGAAGGCGCGGGCGAGCCCTGGCTGGCCTTCGGCCTGGCCGGCTGCCCTGGAGACCTGCCCCTGGCCAGTGTGGCGCTGGAGGATGGGCTGGCCCTGGTGGTGGCGGTGCTGGAGCTGTTCCTCGACCTGGCCCGCCCCGAACAGACCCGTATGCGCCAGCTGTTGGCGGAACACTCGGCGGCTGAACTGCTGGCGCAGGTGTCCGCGCGCTTGCCGGGGCCGGTGATCCGGGTGGGCGATTGGCAGCGCGTGGCCCCTTCGGAGCCGCTGCATATCGGTACTTATCCACAGCGGCAACCGGGCCAGGTCTATGTCGGTGCGGTCACACCCCTGGGGCGGCTGGACCCGCCGATACTGCGCGGCGCGGCGCAGCTGGCCGAGCAATGGGGCGACGGCAGCCTGAGGTTCACCCCCTGGCAAAGCCTGCTGCTGCCGAACCTGCGGGCCGAGGACGCGCCTGAAGTCACGCGCCGCCTGCAACAACTGGGTTTTCTCTGCTCGCCAGAGCAGCCCCTGGCCCACCTGATTGCCTGCACCGGTTCCAGCGGCTGCGGCAAGGCCCTGGCCGATACCAAGGGCGACGCGGTGAAGCTGGCCGCCTTGCTCCAGCACCACGGCCTGGACGTACACCTGTCCGGCTGCTCGCGTTCCTGCGCCGCCGCCCATGTGGCACCGGCTACTTTGCTGGCCGTCGCCCCCGATCGTTACGACCTCTATTTTCGCGATGCCGCGCAGCCGGGTTTCGGCACGCTGCACGCCCGCAACCTTTCCCTTGAAGCGGCCGGCGCATTGCTCGATGCCCGCCCACGGAGCACCCTTGATGATTGATTACATCCGCGACGGTCAGGAGATCTATCGCAACTCCTTCGCGATCATTCGCGAGGAGGCCAGGCTCGATCGCATTCCCGCGGACCTGGAAAAACTCGCGGTGCGGGTGATCCATGCCTGCGGCATGGTCGATGCCATCGACGGTCTGCAATTCTCCGAAGGCGCGGGCCAGGCCGGGCGCGTCGCGCTGGCCGCCGGGGCGCCGATCCTCTGCGATGCGCGGATGGTGGCCGAAGGCATTACCCGTGCCCGTCTGCCGGCGAACAATCAGGTGATCTGCACCCTGCGCGACGAGCGCGTGCCGGAGCTGGCCCGCGAGCTGGGCAACACCCGCTCGGCGGTGGCCCTGGAACTGTGGCGGCCGTACCTGGAAGGCAGCGTGGTGGTGATCGGCAACGCCCCGACCGCGTTGTTCTACCTGCTGGAAATGCTCGACGCCGGCGCGCCGAAACCGGCGCTGATCCTTGGCTTCCCGGTAGGCTTCGTCGGTGCGGCCGAGTCCAAGGCGATGCTCGCCGCCGACAGCCGCGGCGTGCCTTTTGTGATCATGCAAGGTCGCCTGGGCGGCAGCGCCATGGCCGCCGCCGCCGTCAACGCCCTGGCCACGGAGATCGAATGATGCAGCAACCTGGACGTTTGATCGGCCTGGGCGTCGGCCCCGGTGATCCGGAACTGATTACGGTCAAGGCCCTGCGCCTGCTGCGCGAGTCGCCGGTGGTGGCGTACTTCGTCGCCAAGGGTAAAAAGGGCAATGCCTTCGGCATCATCGAAGCGCACCTGCAGGACGCACAGACCCTGTTGCCACTGGTCTACCCGGTGACCACCGAAGTGCTGCCGGCGCCGCTGTCCTACGAGCAAGTGATCAGCGACTTCTACGACACCGCCAGCGAGCAGCTGGCCGAACACCTGGACGCCGGCCGCGACGTGGCGGTGATCTGCGAAGGCGACCCGTTCTTCTATGGCTCCTACATGTACCTGCACGACCGCCTGGCCGAGCGTTACCAGGCCGAAGTGGTGCCGGGGGTGTGCTCGATGCTCGGTGGCGCATCGGTGCTGGGCGCGCCGCTGGTGTATCGCAACCAGAGCCTGTCGGTGCTCTCCGGCGTGCTGCCCCATGACGAACTCAAGCGCCGCCTGGCCGATGCCGACGCGGCGGTGGTGATGAAGCTGGGGCGCAACTTCCCCAAGGTGCGCCAGGTGCTCGAAGAACTGGGCCTGGCCGAGCGCGCGCTGTACGTCGAGCGCGCAACCATGGCCAACCAGAAGATCGTACCGCTGGATGAAGTGCAGCCGATGTCTTCGCCGTATTTCTCGCTGATCATTGTGCCCGGTGAAAGGTGGCAAGGTTGATGGCCCGTTCCGCGCCGGCCATCGTCATCCTTGGCCAAGGCAGCCTGGCAACTGCGCGCAAACTTCAACAGCTGTACCCGGATGCGCTGATCCACGGCCTGGCCGAACGGGTCGAAGGCGCCGATCGCCCGTACCAGGAGTTCGGCGCGACCCTGCGCCAGCTCTATCAACAGGACACGCCGATCATTGCCCTGTGCGCCGCGGGCATCGTCATCCGGACCCTGGCGCCGCTGCTGCTGGAGAAGGGCGCGGAGCCGCCGGTGCTGGCCGTGGCCGAAGACGGCAGCGCTGTGGTGCCGTTGCTCGGTGGCCTGGGCGGGGTGAACGTCATGGCCCGGGAAATCGCCGCCGGCCTGGGCGTGGCGGCGGCCATCACCACCAGCGGCGAGCTGCGCTTCGGCACCTGCCTGCTCAACCCACCTAGCGGCTATGCCCTGGGCGATCTGGAGCTGGGCAAGCGTTTCGTTTCCGACTTGCTGGGCGGTGAAAGCGTGCGCATCGAAGGCGCCGCGCCCTGGCTGGCCGAGGCCCGCTTGCCGCAGGACCAGCAAGCCCGGCTGACCATCCGCGTCGGCTCGGCCGAGCGCGAGCCGGCCGCCAACGAACTGCTGATCTATCCGCGCAGTGTGCTGATCGCCTGCAACGGCAAAATCACTGGCGCTGCTGCGCTGCGCGATGCCCTGCATCAGAAGCAGATCGCCGTGCAATCCGTCGCCTGCCTGCTGGCCGCCGACAGTGACATGGCCAGCCCGATCTTGCGCGAAGCCGCCGCCGAGCTGGGCGTGCCCCTGCGTTTCGCCCCGGCCGCCAGCAGCGTCGCCGAGCTGGCGCAACAGGCCGTGCCGCAACTGCTGCCGCCGCTGAGCGTGGGGGAAGACATCGCCATTGCCGTGGCCAGCCAGCCGCTGGACCCGCAGCAGATTGGCCGCCCCCGTGGCCGCCTGGCGGTGATTGGCCTGGGCCCTGGCGCCGCCGAACTGATGGTGCCGGCGGTGAAAGCCGAACTGGCGCGGGCCAACGATATCCTCGGCTACGAAACCTATGTGCGCATGGCCGGCCCATTCCGTGCCGACCAGGTCATGCACTGCACCGATAACCGTGAAGAAATGCAGCGTGCGCGCCACGCCTTTGAACTTGCCGCCCAAGGCCGTTCGGTGGTGGTGGTGTCCTCTGGTGATCCGGGTGTCTTTGCCATGGCCGCGGCGGTGCTGGAGGCGCTGCATGAATCCAGTGAGCCGAGCTGGCATCAGGTTGAGCTGGAAATCCTTCCCGGGGTTTCCGCTTCCCTGGCTACCGCCGCACAGGCTGGCGCGCCGCTGGGCCACGACTTCTGCGTGCTGTCGCTGTCGGACAATCTCAAGCCCTGGGCAATCATCGAGAAGCGCCTGGACCTGGCGTCCCAGGCCGACCTGGCGCTGGCCTTCTACAACCCGATCTCGCGTTCGCGTCCTTGGCAGCTGGGGCGCGCGCTGGAGATCGTGCGTCAGCACCGCACCGCGGATACGCCGGTGGTGCTGGGGCGGGATATCGGCCGTCCGGGGCAGACTCTCAGGGTCACTACCCTGGGTGCCTTGACTCCTGAGCAGGTGGATATGCGCACCATGGTGTTGGTGGGGTCTTCCACTACCTGTGTATTCCCCAGGGCTGGAGGTGGGGAGTGGGTCTATACGCCGAGGTGGTACGGCCAGAAGCCATAGACCTGCCTTGCTCCCGGGCGGCTGTATGGTTCCGCCGTTATGGCGAGGGCATGTTTTTGTAGGAGCGAGGCTTGCCCGCGATGGCGTCCGTGCTGGCGCTGCATTTTTTGGACGGTGTACATATCCGTTCCTGCGGTAACGGCGGCTGGCGGTTTCGCCCTTACGGCGAGTCACTTTTTTTCAAACGCCAAAAAAAGTAACCAAAAAACGCTTGCCCCTGCGTACGGCCTTCGCTGCGCTCAGGTTCCCTCGCTCCGGC
>NZ_JAQZAA010000108.1:0-47500 GCF_028640875.1 Pseudomonas sp. SBT1-2
CAGGTTTTGCGGCCCCTGCGGGGCCGATCGCAGCCTCGCGGGCTCGGCAGCGGCTACGGGATCGTGGAGGGCAATTCAACCATGGACACCACTCTGTGTAGCCGCTGCCGCAGGCTGCGATCGAGGACGAAGTCCTCGCCAGACCGGCGCATGCGGTGTGCCAGGCAGAAGGCGCTGTCAGGTTTTGCGCCGGCTGCGCCGTCGATCGCAGCCTCGCGGGCTCGGCAGCGGCTACGGGATCGTGGGGGGTCGTTCAACCATGGACACCGCTCTGTGTAGCCGCTGCCGCAGGCTGCGATCGAGGACGAAGTCCTCGTCAGACCGGCGCATTCGGTGTGCCAGGCAGAATGAGCCGTCAGGTTTTGCGGCCCCTGCGGGGCCGATCGCAGCCTCGCGGGCTCGGCAGCGGCTACGGGTGCTACGGGTGCTACGGGTTCAGCGTTGCATGCCCCAGCGTTTCACGGTGACTCGCTCCAGGGTGTCGAACACCAGGTTTTCCACCAGCAGGCCGATCAGGATCACCACCGCCAGGCCGGCGAAGACTTTGTCGGTGTACAACTCATTGCGGTTCTGGAAGATGTACCAGCCCAGGCCGCCCTTGCCGCTGGTGGCGCCGAATACCAGTTCGGCGGCGATCAGGGTGCGCCAGGCGAAGGCCCAGCCGATTTTCAGGCCGGCGAGGATCGACGGCAGCGCCGCCGGGATCAGGATGAACAGTACGAAGCGCATGCCCTTGAGCCCGTAGTTGCGCCCGGCCATGCGCAGGGTTTCGGAAACCCCGAGAAAGCCGGCGTAGGTGTTCAGGGCCAGGGCCCAGAGCACCGAATGCACCAGCACGAAGATCAGGCTGTTCTCCCCCAGGCCGAACCACAGCAGGGCCAGCGGCAGCAGGGCGATGGCCGGCAACGGGTTGAACATCGAGGTCAGGGTGCTCAGCAGGTCGCGGCCCACCTGGGTCGACACCGCCAGGGTGGTCAGGGCAAAGGCCAGGACGATGCCGATCAGGTAACCCTTGAGCAGCACGACCAGGGAGATACCGACCTTGCCCAGCAGCTCGCCGCTGAGCAGGCCGTCGTACAGCGCGCTGGCGGTCTGCAAAAAGCTCGGCAACAGCAGGTCGTTGTTCTGGTAACGGGCGACGGCCTCCCAGAGCAGCGCCAGCACGATCAGGATCAGGCTCTTGCGCAGCCAGCCTTGCTGCCACAGGCGCTGGCCCAGCGGCAATTCACGCTCCAGTGGCACCGCCAGCAAGGGTTCGAGGGCAACTTCGTATTCCTGGCGAACAGGTGATGAATGGCTCATCGGGCGTTCCTCCTAAAAGCTCAATAAGCGATACGAATATCGGTGAAATCCAGCTCGCGCTCGGTTTCCGGCGACTGGCCTTCGTCGAACAGCAGCCGGTGGATGCGCCGCGCCGTCTGCTGGAACGCCACGCCGCCGAGGCTTTGCAGGTCGTACTGATGGCTGTGGATTTCCGCCCGCACCCGCCCCGGATGGGGCGACAGCAGCAGGATGCGATTGCCCACCACCAGCGCTTCCTCGATGGAATGGGTGACGAACAGCAGGGTGAAGCGCACCTCTTCCCAGAGCAGCAGCAATTCCTCCTGCATCTTGCGCCGGGTCAGGGCGTCGAGGGCCGCGAAGGGTTCGTCCATCAGCAGGATCTTCGGCTGCATCGCCAGGGCCCGGGCGATGGCCACCCGCGCCTTCATGCCGCCGGACAGGGTGTGCGGGTAGGCGTCGGCAAACGCCGCCAGGCCGACCTTGTCCAGGTAGTGCAGCGCGCGCTCCTCGGCCTCGCGGCGGTTGAGGCTGTTCGACGCCAGCAACGGGAACATCACGTTCTGTTTGACGGTTTTCCACGGCGGCAGTTGGTCGAACTCCTGGAACACCACGATCCGGTCCGGCCCCGGCTGGCTGACTCGCTGTCCTTGCAGGCGAATCTCGCCCTCGCAGGGCTGGATGAAGCCGGCGACCGCCTTGAGCAGGGTCGACTTGCCGCAGCCCGAGGGCCCGAGCAGGACGAAGCGGTCGGCGGGATCGATTGCGAAACTGACCTGGTGGGTGGCCCGCACCACGCGCTGCGGGGTGCGGTATTCCAGGCTGACCTGGTCGACCGCCAGCAGCGCCTGCGCTGCCGCGGTCGGGTTGCTGGCCGTGTGGCCTTGCAAGGGGGCGTTCATGGCGATCAGCTCCCTTGCAGCGGCGTGGTGTCCTGGAAGAAGTAGTCCTTCCACGATTGCGGCTTGTTCTTGATCGCACCCACGCGGTAGAGGAATTCAGCCAGCGGGTAGGTATTTTTCGGGGTAACGGTGAACTCGAACTGCGGGTTGTCGATGATTTTCAGCAAGGCCTCGCGGTCGATCTTGGCCTTGGTCACACGGATGTAGGTATCCGCCGCCGCGCCCTTGTCCTTCTGGGCGAAGTCGGCGGCCTCGGCCAGCGCCTCGACGAAAGCCTTGTAGGTTTTCGGGTTCTCGGTACGGAATTTCTCGGTGGCGAACAGCACGGTCGGCGAGTTCGGGCCCAGCAGGTCGTAGGTGTTGAGCACCACGTGCACATTCGGGTTGGCCAGCGCCTGGTCCTGGAATGGCGGGTTGGAGAAGTGCCCGGTCAGCTCGGTGCCGCCGGCGATCAGCGCCGCCGTGGCGTCCGGGTGCGGAACGGCGATGGTGTACTTGTCCAGGCGATTGAACTCCTTGTCGCCCCACTGCTTGGCCGCCGCGTACTGCAGGAAGCGCGACTGCACGGAAACCCCCACCGCCGGTACCGCGATGCGGTCCTTCTCGGTGAAGTCGGCGATGGTCTTGACCTTGGGATTGTTGCTCACCAGGTAGTAAGGGAAGTTACCCAGCGACGCCACGGCCTTGACGTTCTGCTTGCCGTGGGTGCGGTCCCAGATGGTCAGCAGCGGACCGACGCCGGCCCCGGCGATGTCGATGGAGCCGGAGAGCAAGGCGTCGTTGACCGCCGCGCCGCCGGACAGCTGGGTCCAGTCGACCTTGATGTCGATGCCCTCTTCCTTGCCGTGCTTCTCGATCAGGTTCTGGTCGCGCACCACGTTGAGCAGCAGATAGACGATGCCGAACTGTTCGGCGATGCGGATCTCGCCTTCGGCATGGGCCGCCGTCGGCGCGACCAGGCCAGCGGCCAGCAGGCTGAAGCCCAGGCCGATGGCGGCCGCCAGTTTGCCCAGGCGCGGGAGGCGTTGAGTAGGTTGGGACATGGTGTTTCTCCTGCCGTGGGTGGCCGATCAGTAAGGGGCGTCGCCCTGGATGGTGGTGCGGTACAGCTTGCGGCGCAGGTGGCTGGGGCAGCCGGCGGCCAGGTGGATCAGCGAGCGGTTGTCCCAGAACACCAGGTCATGGGGCTGCCATTGGTGGCGGTAGATGTTTTCCGGCAGCACGCTGTGGGCGTACAGCTCGGCCAGCAGCTGGCGGCTTTCGTCTTCCGGCAGGCCGACGATACGGGTGGTGAAGCCTTCGCTGACGAACAGCGCCTTGCGGCCGTTTTCCGGGTGGGTACGAACGACCGGGTGCACCACTTCCTGGACCTGGGCCAGTTGCTCCGGGGTCAGGGTCGGGCGCCAGTTGCCCTCGAACTTGGTCTCGCTGTAGCGCGCGGTGTAGGAGTGCGCGGCAGAGCGGCCTTCGACCGCCTTGCGCAGCGCTGCGGGCAGGCTGTCCCAGGCTTTGTGCATGTCGGCGAACAGCGTGTCGCCGCCCTCGGACGGCAGCTCCTGGGCATGCAGCATCGAGCCCAGGCTCGGCAGTTCCTTGTAGGAGAGATCGGAATGCCAGAACTTGCCGGCGTCCCCCAGGCCGATGGACTGGCCGTTCTCGATGATGTTGGAAACGATGAGGATTTCCGGGTGCCCGGCCAGCAGGAACTGCTTGAGCACGTGGATCTGCAGCACACCGAAACGGCGGCTGAAGGCGATCTGTTGTTCGGGGCTGATGCGCTGGTCGCGGAACACCACGACGTGATGATCCAGGTGCGCGCGGTGGATACGGGCGAAATCCTGGTCGTTGACCGGCTGGGCCAGGTCAAGGCCGACGATCTCGGCACCGACGGCACCGCTGAACAGGCGGATATCAAAAGCTTGTGCGGCGATGGGCGCGGCACTTGGAGACAGTACGGACATAAATCACTCCCACGCAGAGCACGCCCGGTGGCGCGCGCGTCGATCAGAAACTCACGGAGGTCCCGTGTGGGTTCATTTCGTGCGGCGCGCCGATTGGTCGGCAGGTACGCAGGGAGTCGACTTTATAGATATAAGAACTTAACTTTAAATACCGTTAGTGAATAACGATATGGCGATTCAGGCGGAGAAATAGTGGGGACCAAAAGGACGCTATCGCGAGCAAGCTCGCTCCTACAGGTGCATGAGTGCCCTTGTAGGAGCGAGCTTGCTCGCGAAAAGATTCAAAGATCTACGGGCAATCCCTGCCCTACGACTCTCGGGCTACGGCCTCAACGCTCGTGCAGCGCCTCGGCGCGAGCGCGGATGATCGGCTTGAGCAGGTAGCTGAGCACGCTTTTCTTGCCGGTGATGATGTCCACCGAGGCGACCATGCCGGGGATGATCAGCAACGGCTTCTCATCGGTGCCCAGGTGGCTGCGGTCGGTGCGCAGCTTGATCACGTAGTAGGTGGTCTTCTTGTCTTCGTCGGTGATGGTGTCGGCGCCGATCTGTTCCAGCTTGGCCTTCAGGCCGCCGTAGATGGTGTAGTCATAGGCGGTGAACTTGACCACGGCTTCCTGCCCCGGGTGCAGGAAGGCGATGTCCTGCGGGCGGATCTTCGCTTCCACCAGCAGGGTGTCGTCCAGCGGCACGATCTCCACCATGTCGCTGCCCGGCTGGATCACGCCGCCGATGGTGTTGACCATCAGTTGCTTGACGATACCGCGCACCGGCGAGGTGACCAGGGTCCGGCTGACCCGGTCTTCCAGGGCCTTGCCGGTGGCGCTGGCCTTGTTCAGTTCGGTGCGGGCCTCGTTGAGTTGGGTCAGGGCTTCGCTGCGGAATTTGCCGCGGGTTTCGTCGATCTTGCGCTGGACTTCCTTGATCGCCGACTCGGCACGGGGGATCGCCAGGGTGGTGGCGTCCAGTTGCCCGCGGGTCTCGACTTCGGCGCGCTTGAGCCGCAGCACTTCCACCGGCGAAACCGCGCCCTGGGCCACCAATGGCTCGGACATGGCGATTTCCTGGCGTTGCAGGCCCAGTTGCTGGCGGTACTGCGCCTGCTTGGAGGTGAACTCGCGCAGTTCCTGCTGCTTCTGGATCAGTTGTTCCTGCAGGCCGCCAACTTCGTCGTGCAACTGCTGGCGGCGGCTTTCATACAGGGACTTCTCGCTGGCGGCCTGGCCGGGCGCGGCCTCCAGGGCATCGGCCGGGAAGTTCAGCTCGCGGTTGTCGATCTCCGCGCTCAGGCGCTCGACCCGCAGGAGCATCGACAGCCGGTCGGCCTCGGTCTCGCCGACGTTGGACTTGAAGCGCGTATCGTCCAGGCGGATCAACGGCGCACCGGCCTCGACGATCTGCCCTTCCTTGACGAACAGTTCGGAGACGATACCGCCTTCCAGGTTCTGGATTTTCTGCACCTTGGACGACGGGATCGCCTTGCCCTCACCCTTGGTCACTTCGTCGATCACCGCGAAGTTGGCCCACAGCAGCAGGAACAGGAAGAAACCGATGATGCCCCAGATGGTCAGGCGGATAACCCGCGGCGCATCTTCGATCAGCGCCTTGTTGACCTCGGGCAGGGGTTGGTCGTGTAGCGACTCGGTGCCCTTGAAGTAACGCAGGATGGAGTCCTTCAAACCCGACTTAAGCAACACTGATCTGCCCCTTCTTCAACGCTTCCATCACGACCGCTTTCGGTCCATCGGCGAGGATCTGCCCGCGGTCGATCACCAGCAGGCGATCCACCAGCGACAGCAGCGAGGCACGGTGGGTGACCAGCACTACGGTCTTGGCTTCCACCACGGCTTGCAGGCGTTGTTTCAAGCGTTCTTCACCGGTGTTGTCCATGGCGCTGGTCGGTTCGTCGAGCAGCAGGATGGGTGGGTTGAGCAACAGGGCCCGGGCCAGGGCGACGTTCTGCCGCTGGCCGCCGGAGAGGTTCTGCCCGCGCTCGCCGACCTGCAGTTCATAGCCCTGCGGGTGCAGCCGGGCGAACTCATGAACGCCGGCCAGTTCGGCGGCCTGCAGCACCAGTTCGTCTTCGACATAACGGGCGCCGGAGGTCAGGTTGTCGCGCAGGGTGCCGGCCAGCAGCTGGATGTCCTGGGCCACATAACCAATGTTGTGGCGCAATTCGCTGACGTCGATCTGCCGGATGTCCACGCCGTCCACCAGCAAGGCGCCGGAGTCCGGGGTATACAGGCCCACCAGCAGCTTGGCCAGGGAGCTCTTGCCCGAGCCGCTGCGGCCGATGATGCCGATCTTCTCGCCCGGCTTGATCACCAGGTTGATGTTCTTCAGCGCCGGGTTCTGCTGCCCCGGGTAGGTGAAATTCAGCTGCCGGCATTCGATGGCGCCCTGCAGCACGTTGCGGCTCAGGGGGCGTTCGTCGAAGTTGCGCTCCTGGGGCAGCTCCATCATCTGGTCGACCGAGGTCATGGTCACCCGCGCCTGCTGGTAGCGGGTCAGCAGGCCGGACAACGAGGCCAGCGGGCTGAGGGCGCGGCCGCTGAGCATGTAGCAGGCGATCAGCCCGCCCATGCTGAGGTTGCCGTCGATGATCTGGTACACGCCGAAGACGATCATGATCACCCCGGCCAGCTGCTGGATCAGCAGGGTGATGTTCATCGCCAGGCTGGAGAGCATCTTCACCCGCAGCTCGAGGCGGCCCAGGGTGCCGATGGTCTGCTCCCACTGGTACTGGCGTTCGCTTTCGGCGTTGTTGACCTTCACCGCATCCAGCCCGGCCAGGGTCTCGATCAGGCTCGACTGGCGCTCGGCGCCCAGGGCCATGGTTTTTTCCATGGTGGCGATCAGCGGTTTCTGCAGCGCGTAGCCGATGCCCAGGGCGATCGGGAAGGCCAGCACCGGGATCCACACCAGGTGCCCGCCGAGGATGGCGATCACCAGGAAGATCAGCAGGGTGAACGGCAGGTCGATCAGGCTGGTGAGCGTCAGCGAGGCGAGGAAGTCGCGCAGGCTCTGGAACTCGTGGATGTTCTGGGCAAAGCTGCCGACCCGCGCCGGCCGGTACTTCATGGCCATGCCGACGATGCGCTCGAACAGCGTGGCCGAGATGATCAGGTCGGTCTTCTTGCCGGCCAGGTCCAGGCACAGGCTGCGCAGGCTCTTGAGGATCAGGTCGAACAGGTAGGCGCCGGTGATGCCGATGGCCAGCACCCACAGGGTGGCGGCGGCCTGGTTCGGGACCACGCGGTCGTAGACGTTCATCACGAACAGCGGCGCGGCCATGGCGATGACGTTGATCAGCAGGCTGGCGGCGATGGCGTCGGCGTACAGCCAGCGCGAACGCTTCAAGGTGTCGCGGAACCAGGAGCGGGCGCGGGGAATCAGCGAGCCATGGTTGACGTCGAACTTGTGTTGCGGCTGGGCAAAGAACACTTGCCCGCTGTAATCGTCGGCCAGCATCTGGCGACTGACGCTGACCTCGCCGCCGTCGCTCTCACTGAGCAGCAGGCGGGCCTTGTCTTCGCCCAGCCAGCCGAGCAGGACGGCGCTGCGGCCGTCCTTGAGCAAGAGCATGGCTGGCATGGCGATGGCAGGAATCTGCTCCAGCTTGCGCCGCAGCAGGCGCCCCTGCAGGCCGGCGCGAGCGGCGGCGCGCGGCAGCAGCTCGGCGCTCAGGCGCTGGGACGGCAACGGCAGGCCAGTGGTCAGCATCGCCGCGCTGGCCGGCTTCTGGTGCAGAGAGCACAGGGTTAGCAGGGCATCCAGCAGCGGGTCGTCATGCATGCCGCGTGGATCATGGCTAAGTTGCACTCGACTGACTTCTGATTCCACGCTCGGCACTCTTTAACTGTCTATTTGGATGAAATGTACTCAATTCATCCCAGGCAGTTGGACCTTGGGCTTCACATCGTTCTGCACGACTGAAGCCATGGGTGCGACCACTCCCTGGCTCTTGAGCAATTCGCCCATGGTCGCCTTGATTCGATATTGAGTAAATAACTGAATGTTCTTGATTTCCGCCAACCGACGCGAGGCGGTGAACAGTTCATTCTCGCTATCGAGCAAGTCGAGCAAAGTGCGCTCGCCCAGACTGAATTGCTTCTGATACGCCTCACGCACGCTGGCGCTGCGATCGACATATTGCTGGGCGATCGGCACTTGCGCATTGGCGTTGTTCAAGGCGTTCCACGCCAAGCCTAGCTCCTCATTCAGAACTCGCAGGGCGTTGTTACGAATATCCAGCGCCTGGTTGGACTGATAGGCCTTGGACTCCAGGTCGGCCTTGTTGCTGCCGCCGGCGAACAGGTTGAAGCGCATGCGCAGCATGGCCTGCCATTCGTTGTTGTGGCCGTCGATGCCGTCCAGGTTGTTGTCGGCGGTACGCCCAAGCTCGGCATCGAAGCGCGGGTAGAAGGTCGACTTGGCGGCTTCGTACTGCTTCTCGGCGGCGACGATGTCGGATTCGGCCGAACGCAGGATCGGGCTGTTTTCCAGCATCTGGTGCCGGGCTTCGTCGAGGGTGGCCGGCAGCAGGGCCATGAAGCCGACCGGGCGCTCCAGCTGGTCCGGCATCTGGCCGACGGCGCTGAGGTAGTTGGTCTGGGCATCGGCCAGGTTGGTCTGTTCGGTGATCAGGTTGTTGCGCGCCTGGGCCATGCGCGCTTCCGCCTGGTCGAGGTCGGCGCGGCTGCCGACGCCGCGCTGGGTGCGCAGCTGGATCTGATCGTAGATGCGCTCGTGATTGCGCATGTTGTCTTCGGCCAGGCGCACGAACTCGCGCCGGGTCAGCACATCCAGGTACACCTGGGCCACGGTCAGCGCGGTGCGCTCGGAAGTGCCCAGCAATGAGTACGCCCGGGAATTGACGGTGGCTTGTTGACGCCCGACCTCACTGGAGGTGGCAAAACCGTCAAAAACCATTTGCTGGAGACGTAAACTTGACTCGCTGCGGTTCAGCGTCTCCCAGTGATTGCTCGATCCTGCACGAGTGGTCGGGCTGTCGGTGCCTTCACGACCATAACCGCCCAGCAAATCGACCCGCGGCAAATAGCCGCCCTTGGCTGCTTTTAGCTGGTAATCGGCTGCCAGGCGGCTGTTCACCGCGGCCTGGATTTCCGGATGGACATCCAGTGCTTTCTGCATGGCTTCAGGCAGGGTTTGTGCTTGGACAAAACTGGCGGCAAGCAAGAAGGGTAAGGCTTTGAACAACTGCGGACGCATAGAGGAGGTTCCCAGGACTTCTTGTCCCAAATCACAGCAAAACGAGGTGCTGCATCGGATGATGGCAACCGGAATGACCGTATATCGGAAAGTTCAAACCATGAACTGGATCACACACTTTTAGACAGGTCGCCGCATGAATATCAATGTGACATTACCTTGACGATTGTTTAGGATGACACTCAGAAGGTCAATAGTTTGGCATATGGTTAATAGCAAAAAAATATAGCCAATTTATTGACAAGCATTCGCGTCAAAATCACGTGTTTCTACACTCTGAAGAACGTCCAGACTGCGTCGGCGTATGCCTGTCAGGAACATGGAAGTCTACTGAACGGTACCCCCCGGAGAATCCTCAATGAGCAGTGTTGTTGCTACCGTCAAAAGCATTGTTGGCCAAGTTTTCGTCGTATCCCCTGAAGGGGTTCGCCGCGTACTCGTTGAGGGTGATCGCCTGTATGTAGGCGACCAGGTCGATACCGGCCTGGCGGGCGCCGTCAGCCTGGAGCTGGCCGATGGCCGGACCCTGGACCTGGGCCGTGAGACGCAATGGAGCGGCAGCGCTCCAGACTCCAGCACCGACCTGGCCGAGGCCGCCGAGCAGGCTGCGCCGTCCGTCGCTGAGCTGCAGCAGGCAATCGTCGCCGGCGCGGACCCGACCACCGAGCTGGAAGCCACCGCGGCCGGCCCGACCGCCGCGGGTACCGGCGGCGCTGCTGGCGGCGGCCACAGCTTCGTGATGCTCGACGCCACCGCGGGCCGGGTCGACCCGACCATCGGCTTCCCGACTGCGGGTCTCGGTGCGGCGGGCACCGCAGCGCAAAACACCACCGGCGCGCTGACCACCAATGACAACAGCGCCACCAGCGAGATCCTGCGCGACTCGACCCTGACCCTGAGCGCAACCCCCTCCATTACCGAGGCCGGCGGCGTACTGGTGTACACCGCCACGCTGACCCAGGCACCACTGACCGGCCTGACCATCACCTTGTCCAACGGCTCGGTGATCGTGATTCCGGCCGGGCAACTGACCGGCACCGTCAACGTTCCGCTGGCACCGAACGACACCGTCTACAACGACCCGAAACAGATCAGCGTGGGCGTCACCGGCACCACCGGCGGCGGTGGCCTGGTCGTGACTGTCGACCCGACGCCAGCCGTCACCCAGGTCACGGACACCGTGGACACCACCACCGTGACCCTGACCGCGGGCTCCAGCGTGACCGAGGGTGGCCAGATCACCTACACCGCGACCCTGACCAATCCGGCGCAGACCCCGGTCACCGTGACCCTGTCCAACGGTTCGACCATCACCATCGACGCCGGACAGACCGTCGGCACCGTGGTAGTCGATACCCCACCGAACGATGTCTACAACAATGGCAGCACGGTCAGCACCAGCATTACCGGCGCCAGCGGCGGCAACTTCGAGAACCTGGTGCCAAACACCACGCCAGCGGTGACCACCATCACCGACTCGCCGGACACCACCGGCCTGACCCTGACCGCCAACGGTACCGTCATCGAAGGTGGCCAGATCACCTACACCGCGACCCTGACCAACCCGGCCCAGACGCCGGTCACCGTGACCCTGTCCAATGGCTCGATCATCACCATCGAAGCCGGCCGGACCGTCGGCACCGTAGTGGTCGATACCCCGGCCAACGACGTCTACAACAACGGCAGCACGGTCAGCACCAGCATTACCGGCACCACCGGCGGCAACTTCGAGAACCTGGTACCAAACACCACGCCAGCAGTGACCACCATCACCGACTCGCCGGACGCCACCGGCCTGACCCTGTCGGCCACCGGCACCGTCGTCGAAGGTGGCCAGATCACCTACACCGCGACCCTGACCAACCCGGCCCAGACCCCGGTCACCGTGACCTTGTCCAACGGTTCGACCATCACCATCGACGCCGGCCAGACCGTCGGCACCGTCGTGGTCGATACCCCGCCGAACGATGTCTACAACAATGGCAGCACGGTCAGCACCAGCATTACCGGTGCCAGCGGCGGCAACTTCGAGAATCTGGTACCGAACCCGACGCCGGCAGTGACCACCATCACCGACTCGCCGGACACCACCGGCCTGACCCTGACCGCCAACGGCACAGTGGTCGAAGGTGGCCAGATCACCTACACCGCGACCCTGACCAATCCGGCCCAGACCCCGGTCACCGTGACCCTGTCCAATGGCTCGATCATCACCATCGAAGCCGGCCGGACCGTCGGCACCGTCGTGGTCGATACCCCGGCCAACGACGTCTACAACAACGGCAGCACGGTCAGCACCAGCATTACCGGCACCACCGGCGGCAACTTCGAGAACCTGGTGCCAAACACCACGCCAGCGGTGACCACCATCACCGACTCGCCGGACGCCACCGGCCTGACCCTGTCGGCCACCGGTACGGTCGTGGAAGGTGGCCAGATCACCTACACCGCGACCCTGACCAACCCGGCCCAGACCCCGGTCACCGTGACCCTGTCCAACGGTTCGACCATCACCATCGACGCCGGTAAAACCACCGGCACCGTGGTAGTCGATACCCCGGCCAACGACGTCTACAACAACGGCAGCACCGTCAGCACCAGCATTACCGGGGCCAACGGCGGCAACTTCGAGAACCTGGTACCGAGCACCACGCCGGCACAAACCACCGTGACCGACTCGGTGGACAACACCGGCCTGAGCCTGACCGCCACCGGCAGCGTTGTGGAAGGCGGCCAGATCACCTACACCGCGACCCTGACCAACCCGGCGCAGACCCCGGTTACCGTGACCCTGTCCAACGGCTCGACCATCGTGATCGAGGCCGGCAAAACCGTCGGCACCGTGGTGGTCGATACCCCGGCCAATGACGTTTACAACAACGGCAGCACGGTCAGCACCAGCATTACCGGCGCCAGCGGCGGCAACTTCGAACAACTGACGCCCGACACCACGCCGGCGCAGACCACCATCACCGACTCCGTGGACGACACCGGCCTGAGCCTGTCGGCCAGCGGCTCGGTCGCCGAAGGCGGCTCGATCGTCTACACCGCCACCCTGACCAACCCGGCCGGCACGCCGGTCACCGTGACCCTGAGCAACGGCGCGGTGATCACCATCGCCGCAGGCGCGACCACCGGTTCGGTGAGCGTTGCAGCGCCTGCCGACGACGTCTACAAGGACGCCGGCAAGGTCGAAGCGACCATCCAGGACGCCACTGGCGGCAACTTCGAGAATCTGGTTCCGAGCACCACGCCGGCAGTGACGGACATCACCGACACCATCGATACGTCGACTGTTTCGCTGACCGCGACTCCGTCTGTGGCTGAAGGCGGCACCGTGGTGTACACCGCGTCGGTCACCGCTCCAGTGACTGGCTCGCCGGTTGTGGTGACCCTGTCCAATGGCCAGACCATCACCATTCCGGTCGGCGAGTCTTCCGGCACCGTCAATATCACGGCACCTAACGATGCCCTCGCAGGCGGCAGCTCCCTGAGCGCGACCATCACCGGTGCAACGGGCGGTAACTACGAGAAGCTGGACGTCGACGCCAAGCCTGCCGAGACCTCGGTGACCGATACTCCGGACACCACCAATCTGAGCCTGACAGCGACTGATACCGTCGCTGAAGGCGGCTCGATCGTTTATACCGCGACTCTGACCAACGCCGCTGGTACGCCAGTGACCGTGACCCTGTCGAATGGTGCAGTGATCACCATTGCTGCCGGCGCTACCACGGGCTCCGTCACCGTCGCTGCTCCAGCTGATGATGTGTACAAAGATGCCGGCAAAGTCGAAGTCAGCATCAAAGAGGCTGCTGGCGGCAACTTCGAGAACCTGGTTCCGAGCACCACGCCAGCCGTTACCGACGTGACTGATACCATCGACACCTCGACCGTCAGCCTGACTGCGACGCCTAGCGTTGCTGAAGGTGGCGTTGTCGCTTACACCGCGTCCGTGACAGCACCAGTGACTGGCTCACCTGTAGTCGTAACCCTGTCCAACGGTCAGACCATCACCATTCCGGTCGGCGAGTCCTCCGGCACCGTCAATATCACGGCACCTAACGATGCCCTCGCAGGCGGCAGCTCCCTGAGCGCGACCATCACCGGCGCAACGGGCGGCAACTACGAGAAACTGGACGTCGACGGCAAACCTGCCGAGACGTCGGTTACCGATACTCCGGACACCACCAATCTGAGCCTGACAGCGACTGACACTGTTGCCGAGGGTGGGTCCATTGTTTACACCGCGACTCTGACCAATGCAGCCGGGACTCCGGTAACCGTAACTCTGAGCAACGGTGCAGTGATCACTATCGCCGCCGGTGCTACTACCGGCTCCGTGACCATCGCCGCCCCTGCGGATGACGTTTACAAAGACGCTGGCAAAGTCGAAGTCAGCATAAAAGAGACCTCTGGCGGTAATTTCGAGAATCTCGTTCCAAGTACCACTCCTGCTGTGACTGATGTCACCGACACTATCGATACGTCGACTGTTTCGCTGACCGCTACTCCGTCTGTGGCCGAAGGCGGCACCGTGGTTTACACCGCGTCCGTGACCGCGCCGGTTACTGGTTCGCCAGTAATCGTGACCCTGTCCAACGGACAAACCATCACCATCCCGGTGGGCGAGTCTTCCGGCACTGTGAACTTCACGGCACCCAACGATGCTCTCGCGGGCGGCAGCTCCCTGAGCACCACCATTACCGGTGCAACCGGCGGCAACTACGAGAAGCTGGATGTCGACGGCAAGCCTGCCGAGACCTCGGTTACTGATACGCCAGATACCACCACCCTTAGCCTGACTGCGACCGACACCGTCGCTGAAGGTGGATCGATCGTTTACACCGCGACCCTGACCAATGCCGCTGGTACGCCAGTGACCGTAACCCTGTCGAACGGTGCGATCATCACCATCGCAGCGGGCGCTACTACTGGTTCTGTCACCGTCGCTGCCCCAGCTGACGATGTGTACAAAGACGCTGGCAAGGTTGAAGTCAGCATCAAAGAGACCGCTGGCGGTAATTTCGAGAACCTGGTTCCGAGCACCACACCAGCCGTGACTGATGTCACTGACACCATCGATACGTCGACCGTCAGCCTGACCGCGACGCCTAGCGTTGCTGAAGGTGGCGTTGTCGTTTACACCGCTTCCGTAACGGCTCCGGTCACTGGTTCGCCTGTCGTTGTCACTCTGTCCAACGGCCAGACCATCACCATTCCGGTCGGTGAGTCCTCTGGCACCGTGAACTTCACTGCGCCGAACGATGCATTGGCAGGCGGCAGCTCGCTGAGCGCCACCATTACCGGTGCAACTGGCGGTAACTATGAAAAACTCGATGTGGATAGCAAACCAGCTGACACCTCGGTTACCGATACTCCGGATACCACCAATCTGAGCCTGACAGCGACTGACACTGTTGCCGAGGGTGGGTCCATTGTTTACACCGCGACCCTGACCAATGCCGCTGGTACGCCGGTGACCGTAACCCTGTCGAACGGCGCGATCATCACCATCGCAGCAGGCGCTACTACTGGTTCTGTCACCGTCGCCGCCCCTGCGGATGACGTTTACAAAGATGCCGGTAAAGTCGAAGTCAGCATCAAAGAAACTACTGGCGGTAACTTCGAGAACCTCGTTCCGAGCACTACACCTGCTGTGACTGATGTCACCGACACTATCGACACCAGCACCGTTTCGCTGACTGCTACTCCGTCCGTGGCCGAAGGCGGCACCGTGGTTTACACCGCGTCCGTGACTGCGCCAGTGACTGGCTCGCCTGTAGTCGTAACCCTGTCCAACGGTCAGACCATCACCATCCCGGTAGGTGAATCCTCCGGCACTGTGAACTTCACGGCACCAAACGATGCTCTCGCGGGCGGCAGTTCTCTGAGCACCACCATCACTGGCGCCACCGGCGGTAATTACGAGAAGCTGGACGTCGACGGCAAGCCTGCCGAGACCTCGGTGACCGATACTCCGGACACCACCAATCTGAGCCTGACAGCGACTGACACTGTGGCCGAGGGTGGGTCCATTGTTTACACCGCGACCCTGACCAACGCAGCGGGCACTCCGGTGACCGTAACCCTGAGCAACGGTGCAGTGATCACTATCGCCGCCGGTGCTACTACCGGCTCCGTGACCGTCGCCGCCCCTGCGGACGACGTTTACAAAGACGCTGGCAAGGTTGAAGTCAGCATCAAAGAGACTACTGGCGGCAACTTCGAGAACCTCGTTCCGAGCACTACCCCAGCTGTGACTGACGTCACCGATACCATCGATACCTCGACTGTTTCGCTGACCGCCACTCCGTCTGTAGCTGAAGGTGGCGTTGTCGTTTACACCGCGTCCGTGACAGCCCCAGTGACTGGCTCGCCTGTAGTCGTCACTTTGTCCAACGGCCAGACCATCACTATTCCTGTAGGTGAATCGTCCGGCACCGTGAACTTCACCGCGCCAAACGATGCCCTGGCGGGCGGCAGCTCCCTGAGCACCACCATCACCGGCGCTACCGGCGGCAACTACGAGAAGCTGGATGTTGATAGCAAACCGGCTGATACCTCGGTCACCGATACGCCAGATACCACCACCCTTAGCCTGACAGCGACTGACACTGTCGCTGAAGGCGGTTCGATCGTTTATACGGCCACCTTGACCAACGCCGCCGGTACGCCAGTCACCGTGACTCTGTCGAACGGTGCGGTAATCACCATCGCAGCCGGTGCGACCACAGGCTCTGTGACCGTCGCGGCTCCAGCCGATGACGTCTACAAAGATGCCGGTAAAGTCGAAGTCAGCATCAAGGATGCTGCAGGCGGTAACTTCGAAAACCTGGTACCAAGCACTACCCCAGCCGTTACTGACGTCACCGACACTATCGATACCTCGACCGTCAGCCTGACCGCGACTCCATCCGTGGCAGAAGGCGGCGTTGTCGTTTACACCGCGTCCGTGACCGCTCCAGTGACCGGTTCGCCGGTGGTCGTCACCCTGTCCAACGGCCAGACCATCACCATTCCGGTGGGCGAGTCGTCCGGCACCGTGAACTTCACCGCGCCAAATGACGCCCTGGCGGGCGGCAGCTCCCTGAGCACCACCATCACTGGCGCGACTGGCGGTAACTACGAAAAACTCGATGTCGACAGCAAGCCGGCCGACACCTCGGTGACCGATACCCCGGACACCACCAATCTGACCTTGAGCGCCACCGAAACCGTGGCTGAAGGTGGTTCGATCGTTTATACCGCGACCCTGACCAATGCGGCCGGAACGCCTGTGACGGTCACCTTGAGCAACGGCGCGGTGATCAACATCGCCGCTGGCGCAACCACGGGCTCCGTGACCGTGGCCGCACCGGCCGATGACGTTTACAAGGACGCGGGCAAGGTCGAAGCGACCATCAAGGACGCTACCGGCGGCAACTTTGAAAACCTGGTGCCAAGCACCACGCCTGCCGTCACCGATGTGACCGATACCATCGACACCTCGACCGTCAGCCTGACCGCAACCGCGACCGTCGCCGAAGGCGAAACCGTGGTCTACACCGCATCGGTCACTGCTCCAGTGACCGGCTCGCCGGTGGTCGTAACGCTGTCGAACGGCCAGACCATTACCATCCCGGTAGGTGAAAGCAGCGGGTCGGTGAACTTCGTTGCCCCGAACAGCCCGCTGGCCGGCGGCAGTTCCTTGAGCACCACCATCACCGGTGCGACTGGCGGTAACTACGAAAAACTCGATGTCGACAGCAAGCCTGCCGACACCTCGGTTACTGACACACCAGATACCACCACGCTCAGCCTGACAGCGACCGACACCGTCGCCGAGGGTGGTTCGATCGTTTACACCGCGACCCTCACCAACGCCGCGGGCACGCCAGTGACCGTGACTCTGAGCAATGGCGCGATCATCACCATCGCAGCTGGTGCGACCACAGGCTCCGTCACTGTCGCGGCGCCAGCTGATGATGTGTACAAGGACGCTGGCAAGGTCGAAGCGACTATCCAGGACGCCACCGGCGGCAACTTCGAGAATCTGGTGCCGAGCACCACACCAGCCGTTACTGATGTCACCGACACCATCGACACTTCGACTGTTTCGCTGACCGCTACTCCATCTGTGGCTGAAGGCGGCGTTGTTGTTTACACCGCGTCCGTGACTGCTCCAGTCACCGGCTCGCCGGTGGTCGTCACCCTGTCGAATGGCCAGACCATCACTATTCCGGTTGGCGAATCGTCCGGTACCGTGAACTTCACCGCGCCAAACGATGCCCTGGCGGGCGGTAGCTCTCTGAGCACCACCATCACCGGCGCTACCGGCGGCAACTACGAGAAGCTGGATGTTGATAGCAAGCCAGCGGACACCTCGGTCACCGATACACCGGACACCACCACCCTCAGCCTGACTGCGACCGATACCGTCGCCGAGGGTGGGTCCATTGTTTACACCGCGACCCTGACTAACGCCGCGGGCACGCCGGTTACCGTGACTCTGTCGAACGGCGCGGTGATTACCATCGCCGCCGGCGCCACCACAGGTTCCGTGACCGTCGCAGCCCCGGCTGACGATGTGTACAAGGACGCGGGTAAAGTCGAAGTCACCATCAAGGATGCCGCTGGCGGCAACTTCGAGAATCTGGTGCCAAGCACCACGCCAGCCGTTACCGATGTGACTGACACCATCGACACTTCGACTGTCAGCCTGACGGCAACTCCGTCCGTGGCTGAAGGCGGCACTGTGGTCTACACCGCGTCCGTGACAGCTCCGGTCACCGGCTCGCCAGTCGTGGTCACCCTGTCCAACGGCCAAACCATCACCATCCCGGTGGGCGAGTCTTCCGGTACTGTGAATTTCACGGCTCCGAACGATGCATTGGCAGGCGGTAGCTCTCTGAGCACCACCATCACCGGTGCGACTGGCGGCAATTACGAAAAACTCGACGTTGACAGCAAACCAGCTGAAACCTCGGTTACCGATACCCCGGACACCACCAACCTGACGCTCAGCGCGACCGATACCGTTGCCGAAGGCGGTTCGATCGTTTACACCGCGACCCTGACCAATGCCGCTGGCACTCCGGTAACCGTGACCCTGTCGAACGGCGCAGTGATCACCATTGCTGCCGGTGCAACCACAGGCTCCGTCACCGTCGCTGCTCCAGCTGATGATGTGTACAAGGATGCCGGCAAGGTTGAAGTCAGCATCAAAGACGCCGTAGGCGGGAACTTCGAGAGCCTGGTGCCGAACACCACGCCGGCCGTCACCGACGTGACCGACACCATCGACACCTCAACCGTCAGCCTGACCGCCACTCCTAGCGTCGCTGAAGGTGGCGTGGTGGTGTACACCGCCTCGGTCACCGCTCCAGTCACCGGCTCGCCGGTCGTGGTCACCCTGTCGAATGGCCAGACCATCACCATCCCAGTCGGCGCCAGCAGCGGTACCGTGAATTTCGTAGCGCCTAACGACGCCCTGGCGGGCGGCAGCTCCTTGAGCACCACCATCAAGGAAGCCACCGGCGGTAATTACGAGAAGCTCGACGTTGATAGCAAACCGGCTGAAACCTCGGTTACCGACACCCCGGACACTACTACTCTGAGCCTGACGGCGACTGACACTGTCGCCGAAGGTGGCTCGATCGTTTACACCGCCACCCTGACCAATGCGGCCGGCACGCCTGTAACCGTGACTCTGTCGAACGGTGCAGTGATTACCATCGCTGCTGGCGCTACCACAGGTTCCGTGACTGTCGCCGCCCCGGCTGACGATGTGTACAAGGACGCTGGCAAAGTCGAAGTCAGCATCAAAGAGACTGCTGGCGGTAATTTCGAGAATCTGGTGCCGAGCACCACGCCAGCGGTCACCGATGTCACTGACACCATCGATACGTCGACCGTCAGCCTGACCGCGACGCCTAGCGTTGCTGAAGGTGGCGTTGTCGTTTACACCGCTTCCGTAACGGCTCCAGTGACTGGCTCGCCGGTTGTGGTGACCCTGTCCAACGGCCAGACCATCACCATTCCGGTCGGTGAGTCTTCCGGCACCGTGAACCTCACGGCACCAAACGACGCCCTGGCTGGCGGTAGCTCTTTGAGCACCACCATTACCGGCGCAACGGGCGGCAACTACGAAAAACTCGATGTCGACAGCAAACCTGCCGAGACCTCGGTTACTGATACGCCAGACACCACTAACCTGACCCTCAGCGCGACAGACACCGTGGCTGAAGGCGGTTCGATCGTTTACACCGCCACCCTCACCAACGCGGCCGGCACTCCGGTAACCGTGACATTGTCGAATGGCGCGGTGATTACCATCGCCGCGGGCGCAACCACAGGCTCCGTGACCGTGGCCGCCCCTGCCGATGACGTCTACAAAGACGCTGGCAAGGTTGAAGTCAGCATCAAGGACGCCGCTGGCGGCAACTTTGAAAACCTGGTGCCGAGCACTGCTCCAGCCGTTACTGACGTCACTGACACCATCGATACCTCGACTGTCAGCCTGACCGCTACTCCTAGCGTCGCCGAAGGCGGCACCGTGGTTTACACCGCGTCCGTCACCGCTCCGGTCACCGGTTCGCCGGTTGTCGTCACCCTGTCGAATGGCCAGACCATTACCATTCCAGTCGGTGCCAGCAGCGGCACTGTGAACTTCGTCGCCCCTAACGATGCCCTAACGGGCGGTAGCTCCTTGAGCACCACCATCAAGGAAGCCACCGGTGGTAACTACGAGAAACTCGACGTTGATAGCAAACCTGCTGAAACCTCGGTTACCGATACCCCAGATACCACCACTCTGAGCCTGGCGGCGACCGAAACCGTGGCCGAAGGCGGTTCGATCGTTTACACCGCGACCCTGACCAACGCCGCTGGTACGCCAGTCACCGTGACCCTGTCGAATGGCGCAGTGATCACCATTGCTGCCGGTGCAACCACAGGTTCCGTCACCGTCGCTGCTCCAGCTGACGATGTGTACAAGGACGCTGGCAAAGTTGAAGTCAGCATCAAGGACGCCGTAGGCGGCAACTTTGAAAACCTGGTGCCGAACACCACGCCGGCTGTCACCGACGTGACCGACACCATCGACACCTCGACCGTCAGCCTGACTGCAACGCCGTCCGTGGCTGAAGGTGGCGTTGTCGTTTACACCGCCTCCGTGACTGCGCCAGTGACTGGCTCGCCAGTAGTCGTAACCCTGTCCAACGGACAAACCATCACCATCCCGGTCGGCGAATCTTCCGGCACTGTGAACTTCACGGCACCCAACGATGCGCTGGCCGGCGGTAGCTCCCTGAGCACCACCATTACCGGTGCAACCGGCGGTAACTACGAGAAGCTGGACGTCGACGGCAAGCCTGCCGAGACCTCGGTGACCGATACTCCGGACACCACCAATCTGACCCTCAGCGCGACAGACACCGTGGCTGAAGGCGGTTCGATCGTTTACACCGCCACCCTGACCAATGCGGCCGGCACGCCTGTAACCGTGACTCTGTCGAACGGTGCAGTGATTACCATCGCTGCTGGCGCGACCACTGGCTCTGTCACCGTCGCAGCGCCTGCTGACGATGTATACAAGGATGCCGGCAAGGTCGAGGCGACCATCAAGGACGCCACCGGTGGCAACTTTGAAAATCTGGTACCAAGCACCACCCCAGCGGTCACCGATGTTACTGACACCATCGACAGCAGCACCGTTTCGCTGACGGCAACGCCGTCCGTGGCTGAAGGTGGCACTGTGGTCTACACCGCGTCCGTGACAGCTCCAGTGACCGGCTCGCCAGTCGTGGTCACCTTGTCCAACGGCCAGACCATCACCATTCCTGTGGGTGAGTCTTCCGGCACCGTGAATTTCACGGCTCCGAACGATGCACTGGCGGGCGGCAGCTCCTTGAGCACCACCATCACCGGCGCGACTGGCGGTAACTACGAAAAACTCGATGTCGACAGCAAGCCTGCCGACACATCGGTTACCGATACTCCGGATACCACTACCCTCAGCCTGACAGCGACTGACACCGTCGCCGAAGGCGGCTCGATTGTTTACACCGCCACCCTGACCAATGCCGCCGGCACTCCGGTGACCGTAACCCTGAGCAATGGCGCAGTGATCACCATCGCCGCCGGCGCCACTACCGGTTCCGTGACTGTCGCGGCGCCTGCCGATGATGTGTACAAGGATGCCGGCAAGGTCGAAGCGACCATCAAGGACGCTACCGGCGGCAACTTCGAGAACCTGGTACCGAGCACCACCCCAGCCGTTACTGACGTCACCGACACTATCGATACCTCGACCGTCAGCCTGACCGCGACGCCTAGTGTTGCTGAAGGGGGCGTTGTCGTTTACACCGCGTCCGTGACTGCGCCAGTGACTGGCTCGCCAGTCGTGGTCACCCTGTCGAATGGCCAGGCCATCACCATCCCGGTCGGCGCCAGCAGCGGCACTGTGAACTTCGTAGCCCCTAACGATGCCTTGGCCGGTGGCAGCTCTCTGAGCACCACCATCAAGGACGCCACCGGCGGCAACTACGAGAAGCTGGCAATCGACAGCAAGCCGGCCGACACCTCGGTGACCGATACGCCGGACACCACCAACCTGACCCTCAGCGCCACCAACACCGTGGCCGAGGGCGGCTCGATCGTTTACACCGCGACCCTGACCAATGCCGCGGGTACGCCAGTCACCGTAACCCTGAGCAACGGCGCGGTAATCAACATCGCCGCCGGCGCTACCACTGGCACCGTAACCGTGGCCGCTCCTGCCGACGACGTCTACAAAGACGCCGGCACCGTGCAAGCCACGATCCAGACCGCCACCGGCGGCAACTTCGAGAACCTGGTACCAAGCACCGCACCGGCCGTGACCAACGTCACCGACACCATCGACACTTCGACCGTCAGCCTCACCGCGACCTCGAATGTGGCCGAAGGCGGTACCGTGGTTTACACCGCATCGGTCACCGCTCCGGTCACCGGCTCACCAGTCGTGGTCACCCTGTCCAACGGCCAGACCATCACCATTCCGGTCGGTGCCAGCAGCGGTACTGTGAACTTCGTAGCGCCTAACGATGCCCTAGCGGGCGGCAGCTCGCTGAGCACCACCATCACCAACGCCACCGGCGGCAACTACGAAAAACTGGCGGTCGACAGCAAGCCTGCCGACACCACCGTGACCGACACCCCGGACACCACCAACCTGACCCTCAGCGCCACCAGCACCGTGGCCGAAGGCGGTTCGATCGTCTACACCGCGACCCTGACCAACGCCGCCGGCACGGCCATGACCGTGACCCTGAGCAACGGCGCGGTGATCAATATCGCGGCCGGTGCCACCACCGGCACCGTGACCGTGGCCGCGCCGAGCGACGATGTGTACATCGACGCCGGCAACGTCAGCGCCAGTATCGCCAGCACCACCGGCGGCAATTTCGAGAACCTGGTGCCAAGCACCACGCCGGCCGTGACCAGCGTCACCGACACCATCAATACGACCACTGCGAGCATCAACGGCAGCACCTCGATCACCGAAGGCCAGGTCGCGACCTACACCGTCAGCCTGACCAGCCCGGCGCAAACCGAGGTCACCCTGAAGATCAGCTACAGCGGCACCGCCGCCGACGGCTCGGACTTCACCGGCGTATACACCGTGAAGATCCCGGCCGGCGCCAGCAGCGCCAGCTTCAACGTCGCCACCATCGACGACAAGATCACCGAGGGCACGGAAAACTTCGTGGTCAAGATCGACTCGGCCACCGGTGGCAACTTCGAGAACCTGGTGGTCAGCGGCACCAACGGCAGCGTCACCACCTCGATCATCGACAACGATGCGCCACCGGTCCTCGACCTGGATGCCAACAACTCCAGCGGCGCCACCGGGGCCGACTACAAGGTGACCTTCACCGAAAACACCCCGGGCGCAGGCGTGTCGATCGCCGACACCGACCTGAGCATCACCGACCCGGACAGCACGATGCTGACCGGCGCCACCATCGTGCTGACCAACCGTCAGCCGGGCGATGAGCTGAACCTGGGCAACAGCGTCAACGGCATCACCATCAATGCCAACAGCCAGGCGGGCACCATCACCCTGACCCTGTCCGGCAATGCGACGCTGGCCGACTACATGCAGCAGATCAAGAACATCACCTTCACCAACAGCAGTGAGGACCCGAGCACCACGCCGCGGACCATCACCGTGACCGTGACCGATGGCAGCAATTACTCCAACACGGCTACCACCACGGTCAACGTGGTGGCGGTGAACGACGCGCCAGTGGCCACCGGCGGCGCCGTGACCGGCACCGAAGACACCGCCCTGACCCTGACCTGGGCCACCTTCGGCGTCAGCGACGTCGACAGCCCCGCGACCAGCCTCGGGGTGAAAATCACCCAGCTGCCGGGCGACGGCAAGCTGCAGTACCTCGACGGCTCGACCTGGAAGGACGTGGCCACCAACCAGACCTTCAGCAAGGCCGATATCGACGCCGGCAAGCTGCGCTTCACCCCGGATGCCAACGAATCGGGTGTCGACGGCTACAACGGCAGCGGTGTGGGCAACCAGCAGGCCGACTACGCGCAGATCAAGTTCCAGCCAACCGACGGCCAGGCCCTGGGCAACACCGGCACCGTGAAGATCGACATCACCCCGGTGGCCGATGCGCCGACCCTGGGCGTGGCGAGCAACAGCGTGAACTCCATCGGCCTGCTCAAGGAGTCCTGGACCAGCCTCAACGGCCTGGGCACCAACGGCAACGGCATCACCGGCGACACGCTCAAAGCGGTCTTCGACAGGTCCGGCAACCCGACCAGCAGTTCGGTGGTGACCAACGCCCAGTCCGATGCCAGCGTGACCGGCGGCAGCGGCTCGAAAACCTCCGGCCTGATCTACCTGGAAGCCGGCAAGACCTACAGCTTCAGCGGGGTCGGCGACGACAGCCTGCTGATCACCATCGGCGGCAAGAACGTGGCCACCGCGACCTGGGGGGCCGGCGGCAGCATCAGCGGTTCGTTCACCCCGACCACCAGCGGCTACTACACCCTGGACATCTACCACGCCAACCAGAGCGGTCCGGGCAGCTATGACGTCAACCTCTCGGTCAATGGCAGCACGCCGGTCGACCTGAGCAACGCCAACATCCCGATCTACCCGAGCGAAACCGCGCTGAACAATGCCGGCGTCACCCTTTCCGAGCTGCACGGCAGCAACGGCGAGGGCTACTACGACGGCTACAAGCTCAACGAAGGTGCCGAGGGTGGCAGCGTCAAGCTGTCGAAGATCACCACCGCCCTGACCGATACCGACGGCTCGGAAAGCCTGAGCGTGAAGATCGGCGGTATTCCGGCAGGTTCGGTGCTCAGCGATGGCGCCGGCCATACCTTCACCGCCAGCGCCAGCGTCGGCGAGGTCAATGTCACCGGCTGGAACCTGAGTACGCTGACGATCACCCCGCCGTCGCACTACAACGGCTCGTTCAACCTGACCGTAACCTCGACCTCCACCGAGTCCCTGGGCGGTTCGGCCAGCAGCACGGCGCAGATCCCGGTCACGGTGTACCCGGCGACCTACAGCGCCAGCGTCGCCACGGCGGGCGATGACAACTTCGTCGGCACCGAGGGCAACGACATCATGGTCGCCGACGTCGCCGGCCTGAACGTGGTGCAGGGCAAGAACTACAACATCGCGTTCATGGTCGACAGCTCGGGCAGCATGAGCGATGCCTCGCTCACCGCCGCCAAGAACTCGCTGACTACGGTGTTCAACACCCTGAAGAACAGCCTGGGCAGCAGCACCTCGGGCACCGTGAACATCTTCCTGGCGGACTTCGATACCCAGGTCAACAAGCAGATCTCGGTGAACCTCAACGATCCGAACGCCCTGACCCTGCTCAAGTCGGTCCTGGACTCCATGGCGTCCGGCGGCGGCACCAACTACGAGGACGTGTTCAAGACCACGGCCAACTTCTTCCAGAGCAGCGCGGCCACCAGCAATACCAACGCCACCAACCTGACGTACTTCATTACCGACGGCAAACCGACGTTCTACCAGGCCGGCGAGCAGACCAACCCGACGCTGTACTGGGGAGGGGCGAAGCTCGACGACGTCGTCACCACGTCCAACTACAAACTGGGGGACACTTTCTCCAAGCAACTGGACAGCACCCATGTACTGCAAATCAACAGTGATGGCGCCGTCACGCTGCAAACCTATAACAGCTGGTGGAATAGTTGGTCTGCCTCCAACCTGGGCACCCTGCACGCCCAGGGCGACGGCACCTACGAGCTGTCCTACCAGACCGGACCGGGTTCCTACACCGACAGCGCCACCATCAACAACTCCAACAGCGGCTTCGCCCTGCTGAGCAACCTGTCGCAGGTGGAAGCGATCGGCCTGAACAACGACGTCAGCCTCAACGACCTGAAGCCGTACGACACCGACAGCACCCCACAGACCAACATCGACCCGTCGAACCTGGCCAACGCGATTCTCGGCCATACCGAGGCGACCATGCCGGGCGCCGACACGGTCAACGGCGGCAACGGCAACGACATCCTGTTCGGCGACCTGGTGAGCTTCAATGGCATCGCCGGCGAGGGCTACCAGGCCATGCAGGCCTTCGTGGCACAGAAGACCGGCGTGGCCGCGAGCAGCGTCACCACCAGCAACGTGCACCAGTACATCACCGAGCACTACACCGAGTTCGATGTCTCCGGTGCCCATGACGGCAATGACACGCTGCTGGGCGGCGCCGGCAACGACATCATCTTCGGCCAGGGCGGCAACGACCTGCTCGACGGCGGCAAGGGCAACGACATCCTGCTGGGCGGTACCGGCAACGACACGCTGATCGGTGGCGCGGGCAATGACATCCTGATCGGCGGCTCGGGTGCCGACACCTTCGTCTGGAAGGCTGGCGATACCGGCAACGATGTGATCAAGGACTTCAAGGCCAGCGAAGGCGACCGTATCGACCTGCGGGACCTGTTGCAGGGCGAGAGCGCCAGCACCATCGACAACTTCCTGAAGATCACCACGGTGGACGGTACCTCGACCCTGCAGGTCAGTTCCGAAGGCAAGCTCAACGCGGCGGGCGGCATCGCCAACGCGGACGTGACGATCAAGCTGGAGGGCAACAACTGGTCCAACACCAACATCAACTCGCTGATCGCCGGTAGCGACCCGACCATCAAGATCGATCACAACAACAGCTGATCCACGGTCGACCGGCCACCCGTCCTGGGTGGCCGGCTCTTCCCACCGTGACGATTTTGCCGCCACGTCGCATACTCGCGACCAAAGCGCGCCGTTGGCCTATGCTGCTGACAGCATGATGCCGGACCATATCTAGAGGGATTCCCCATGTTCTACGTGCAACGCGATGCACAGGGCCAGCTGGTTCGCGTGGAGGCCACGCCTTACGCCGAGGCCACGGAAACACTGCCGGCCGACCACAGTGAGATCCAGCAGTGGTTCGCCAACGAGGTGGTGGAAGTCAGCCTGAAACAACTCAAGCAGAGCGACCTGGAAATGATCCGGGTACTCGACGACTTGATTCAGGTGCTGACCAGCAAGGGTGTGATCCGCGTTACCGACCTGCCACCGGCGGCCCAGGCCAAGCTGATGGACCGGACCCAGGCGCGTGAAGCGCTGGGCGGCCTGAGCCATCTGATCAACGACGACGAAACCGGCCTGATCTGATCCGTCGCCGGCGGCTGGCCGGCGCTCTTCGTGCAGCGCCTCAGCGCCAGGGCGCGGGCTCGCCGAACAGGCGGCCCTGGACACCGTACAGGCCCATCTCGCGAATCACCTGCAATTCCCCTTCGGTTTCCACGCGCTCGGCAATCAGCGGCAGGTCGATGCTGTGGGCGGCGCGCTGGATGGCTTCGATAAACAGGCGCTTGTCGCTTTCCCGGTCGATGTCGCGGATGTAGCTGCCGTCGATCTTCAGGTAGGCCAGGCCCAGGCGCGCCAGGTTGCCGATCATGCTGAAGCGCCCGCCGAAACGCTGCAGGCTCAGGGAGAAGCCCAGCTCGCGCAGGCGCCGGGTCAGCTGTTCCAGCAGCGCCTGTTCAGGCAACTGCTCTTCGCCGATCTCCAGGGTCAGGCGCGGCCCCAGGCTGGAGTGCTGGCGCAGGATCTCGAACACCTTGTTCAAGGCCTGCGGATCGGCCAGGGTCGCGGCCGACAGGTTCAGCGCCAGCGAGTCCTGATGCGCGGTCATTTGCTTGAGTACCTGTTCGAGCATCAGCAGGTCCAGGCGCGAGGTCCAGCCAAAACGCTCCAGCCACGGCAGGAAGCGCCCGGCGGCGATGGTCTGGCCCTGCTCGTCGAGCAAGCGCGACAGCACCTTGTAGTGCAGCACCAGCGCGGTATCGCGGGTCGCGACCACCGGCTGGAAGTACAGCTCGAACCGCTGCTGGCTCAAGGCCCCGTCCAGCAGGGTGTGCCAGGCGTGATGGTCGTCGCCGACGCTGGCCGCCGCGCCATGCTCCAGGCAGGCCCAGCTCGTATCGCCCTGGGCTTCGGCCTGGGCCAGGGCCTGGTCGCCCAGGCTCAGCACCGCCTGCGGCGAGTCGCCATGAACGAAGGGCGCCAGGCCGATGGAGGCCACGGACGCCACATCGGTGGCGCCAGTAGCGTGCAGGCTGGCCAAGGCATTCTCCAGGTTCTGCGCCAGTTGCAGGGCCTCTTCGCGCACCAGCCCCGGCGCCAGCACGGCAAATTCGCCGCCGCGGATGCGGGTCACCAGGTTGTGGGTTTCCGGGTAGCGCGCGCACTCACGCTGCAATTGTTCGCCCACCGCCTGCAACAGCTGGTCGGTGCGCTGCCCGCCCAGGCGCTGGTTCAGGCCGGCCAGGTCCTTGACCCGCAGCAACAGCAGGTAGCCGGAACTGGCCTGCTCCGGGTTGCTCACCCGGGCGTTGAGCTGCATCTCGAAATAACGACGGTTGGCCAGGCCGGTCAGGTTGTCCTGGTAGGACTCGACCCGCAGCTTTTCGCTGCGCTCGGCCTGCTCCTGGAACAACGCCTTGAGCTTCTCGACCATCTGGTTCATCGCCTGCACCACGCGGCGCAGTTCTGGCGTACGCGGCAGCTCGGGCAGGCTGAGGAATTCGCGGCGGGCAATGGCGTGGGATTGCTGCACCATGTAATCCAGTGGCTTGAGCTGGCGCCGCAGCAGCAAGGCCCCCAGCACCGCGCTCACGGCCCCGCACAGCAGCAGCCAGCCGAGACTGCCCAGGGCGCTTTGCCAGAGCTTGGCGACGGCGAACATCGGGTGGCTGACCACCTCGACCCGCGCCGCCTGTTGCCAGCCACGGCTGACCAGGGCGTCGCCGCCGGCCGGCTCCAGGCCGATCAGCTTGACGAACCAGTCCGGCACGTTGCTGACCTCGGGTGTGCCGCTGCGCTCGACCATGACCTCTTCGGTGACCTGGTTGACCACGCGGATGCTCGAGTAATAGCCGCTGTCGAAAATCGAGCTGACCAGCAGCTCGACCATCGCCGGGTCGTCGATGTTCGGGGTCAGGGACAAGGCCAGCGCCGTGGCCGCGTCCTGGGCATGGGAGCGCAGCTGGTTGACGTACTGGGTGCGCGAACTTTCCAGGCTGACCATGAAGCTGCCGCTGAAGGCGACCACCAGGAACAGACAGATTGCGATCAACAGTTGTTTGAACAAAGACATCTGAGCTCGTGCTCCTAGTGAGTCGTCTCGACCGGAAAACCTTCGGCCTGCATTTTCTTCAACACGTCCTGCCACCGGGACAGGCGCTTGGTGTCACCGACTTTCTTGCTGCCCTTGCCGGGCAGCCACAGGCCCTCGGCATTGAAGGAGTACACCGGCAGCAGGTCGGTACGCTGGCTGGCCGGCTGGATGGCGTCGATCAGGCTGTCGAGGACCAACGGCATGGCTTCCGGGGTTGAATAGTAGGTCAACACCATGTGCGCGCGATTCTGGCGCAAGGCCTTGACGTAGGTGATGCGCAGCTTGTCACTGGAAACGCCGAGGTGACGCAGGCTGAAATACTTGGCGATCGCATAGTCCTCGCAATCGCCGGCGCCCTTCCACAGGGCCTCGACCGGGGTTTCCCAATAATCCACCTGATGCCACAGGTCGATGTCTTCCACGTAGCGCATGTTCTTGTTGAAGAACAGGTTGACCACCTTGAGCTGTTCCATCTCGCTGGCCTGGTTCTGGGTCGCCAGCAACTGCTGCCAGGCGTCGATGCGCTTCTGCCCTTCGCCCAGCGGCCCGTACAGCGCCGTGGCGCGGCGGCTGATCTGGGAAAAGTCCCAATCGGCCTGCAGGCCGCCCAGCAGCAAGCCGGCCAGCAGCAGCGCCGAAAACAGCCAGCGCAGGGTCCGAGAAAGAGCTAAACGTGCCGCCAATGCGAAGAGTCCATGGGAGCTGTCGTGGGTCGAAGGATGGTGCAGGTTGGTCCGCCAAAAGACAATGGCACCTTACAATCACAGCCCCTCTGGAGACGCTAAGCTGAAAGCAGGCACCTGTTCGTTTATCGGCCAGTGCTTGAGCGGCAGGAGGGCTGCCCCGAGAATCAGCGCCGGCAACATTCATGACAGGGCTCAGGCGGCTGGTTTGACAAGCTGCAGGGCGCTATCTAGCGTCCATTGGATCCAAATCCCATAGAAAACAGGATAGCGTTAACGTGACAGAAAAACCGAGACCCTTGAGCAAGATCGCAGTCAGCGGGCCGATCCCCGCCCACCTCGCGCGCTCGGTGATCGAGGAAACCCTGCGCGCGGCGATTCTCGACGGCCGCCTGCCCAGCGGCACGGCGCTGCGCCAGCAGGACCTGGCCGACCTCTTCGGCGTCAGCCGCATGCCGGTGCGCGAGGCCTTGCGCCAGCTCGAAGCGCAATCGCTGTTGCACGTGGTGCCGCACAAAGGCGCGGTGGTCGCCGAACTGATCGGCTATGACGCGGTGGAAACCTACGGCCTGCGCCTGCTGCTGGAACTGGAGGCGCTGCGCCTGTCGATCCCGCTGCTCGACGCCGAGGACATCGCCCAGGCCCGCAGCTACATCGCGCAGCTGGAAAGCGAGACCGACCACGCCGAAATCGGCCGGCTCAATCGCCTGTTCCACATGTCGCTGTACCACCGGGCGCCGAACCAGAAGCTGCTGCGCCTGATCGAGCTCGAATTGAACGAGGAAGAACGCTTCCTGCGCTTCCATCTATCCTCCATGGGCCTGGGCAAGCTGACCCAGGACGACCACAACGCCATGACCGACGCCGCCGAGGCCAAGGACATCGAGCGGGCGGTGGAGGTACTGCGGGGCCATCTGGAAAAGGCCGCGAAGACCATTCGCGACTACCTCGAACGGTCCGCCGAAAGCTGACAGCGGTAACGGCGGCATGACGCGGCCCCCCTGCAACACTCAATGACCGGCACACCGGCTTAAGGAAAAGCAGTGCACGCGCGCAATGACAAATGGCTGATAGTGCTCAACTCCGGCGAGCCGGCGAAAACCCGGCTGATCTGCTTTCCGCAGACCGGCGCGGACCCGGAACAGCTGCGCAACTGGTCCACGGGGCTGGCCGGGCACATCGAACTGGTGCTGGTACGGCTGCCCGGCCACGGCAGTCGCCAGGCCGAAACCCCGCTCGACGACTGGCCGCGGCTGCTGGCCGATACCTTCTCCGCCCTGCGCCCACTGTTGGCCAAGCCCCACGCCCTGTTTGGCCATGGCCTGGGCGGGATGCTGGCCTACGAAACCGCCAAGCATGCCCAGGCGCACTATCCCGGCCAGACCCGCCACCTGTTCATTTCCGCCTGCCGCAGCCCCGACTACCCATCGCCCCGGCCGTTGCTGCACATGCTGCCCACGGCGCCCTTCCAGGAAGCCATGCTGTCGCTGGGCGCCGCGCCGATCGAAATGCCCCGCGACCAGGCCAGCCGGAACCAGTACGAGACGCTGCTGCGCGCCGACCTGAAGCTGTTCGAATCCTGGCGCGATCTGTCGAGCGGCAACCTCGACATTCCCCTCACCGCCTTCTATGGCAGCGAGGATCCGCTGGCTCCCGCCAGCAACATGGCCAACTGGCGAGAGTTCACCCACCGTGAATTCGAGCTGATCGAGGTGGCCGGCAATCACTTCTTCATCAAGTCCCAGCGCCAGCGTCTGCTGCAGATCATCAACATCCACCTGGGCCTGCTCGGCGAATAATCCGCCGTCTTCCTCCGCTCCTGCCCTCACTGGCCCGCCGACGATGGCTCAGCCGTCGATTTGGGCCCACTCTTGCTGTCGCCGACTGAAAAAGGGACGTGAGCGGCACGCAGGCTTGTCCGCACACGTCGATCTGCAGACCCACGCAAGGAGCCCAGCGACTGGAGGGCATGACCGGGATCGGCTCCCGCATGCCTTCTCCCAGATATTCAACGACTTCAATTCAGCGCTTCGAAGTTTGCTTCGAGTGAGGCATTCACTCAGCGTTAAAAATTCTGACTTATATAAGCCGGAAGGGGCAACTTCATCTCAACAAAACTTGAACAAGAAGTTTTGCAGCAACTTGTCGCGCGATAAAAATACACGTTAGAAAAGTATTATAAAAACAACTTGCCCGATACTTTCCCCTGTATTAGCTTTTTCTCCGTCAAGGTTTAAACAACGTCGACACACTCGGTTATGAACACCTGGAAAGCCTTGGTTTTATTGGCTCTTGAAAACCTATAAAGCCAAGGCAGCGGCTCTTTAACGGATAGGCCGGCCAGCACTATAGAACTTTCCAGATTATCAACTCAGGTTTGAGGCCCCTGCTCGCCCGCAACAAATAAGCACTGGTTAAAACACCTATACGAGCCGCAACTAATCGGCCAACAAAACACACTTGAACATCTCAGACAGGTAGCCTAAATGAACGCCAGCAAAGAACTTCTCGACGCCAGGAAAGCCACACTCGGCGCCCATCCCATTTTTACCGAAATCAACACACTTGCCGTTCTTCAACGCTTTATGCAGACCCATGTTTTTGCCGTATGGGACTTCATGTCGCTGACCAAGCGCCTGCAACAGGAACTGACCTGCGTACGTCTGCCCTGGCTACCACCGCAGGACCCCCGCGCCGCGCGGCTGATCAACGAGATCGTGCTCGGCGAAGAGTCCGACGATCGTCCCGGGCAAGGCCATTACAGCCATTTCGAGCTGTACCTGGATGCCATGCGCGAGGTCGGCGCCGCCACCCGGGTGGTGGAACGCTTCGTCGCGCTGCAGCAGGAAGGCGTGAGTTTCGACACCGCCCTGCAAAGCGTCGACGCCGATCCGGCCGCCAGCGCCTTTGTCCGCCAGACCGTGCACACCGCCGTGCAGGCGCCGGCCCATTGCGTGGCGGCGGCCTTTCTCCATGGCCGGGAAAGCGTCATCCCGCAGATGTTCCAGCGCATCCTCGACGACTGGGGCATCGGTATCGAGCAGGCGCCGACCTTTCGCTACTACCTGCAACGCCATATCGAGGTCGATTCCGACGACCACGGCCCGGCCGCGGAACAGCTGCTAGAGCGGCTGGTGGCTGGCGACCCGCAACGCCAGCAGGAGGTGTACGCCGCGGCCATCGCCGCGGTGGACAGCCGCATCGCCCTGTGGGACGGGCTGCGCCTGAGCATGGCCGAATCGCCGATCGGGGTGAGCGCATGAACGCCCTCGACTACCAGTCCTTCGCCGACACCTGGGAAGAGCGCGCGACCATCCGTACCCGCCCGCGGCGCATGCTCGAGGACGACGACAAGCTGATCTACCCCCTGAGCCGCCAGCCGCTGGTGCACAGCCAGGGCTTCCTCGAGCACTGCGCCCACCTGCGGGATTTCGTGCTGGTGCAAAGCCTCTACAAATTCATCAACGACGTGGTGATCTTCGAGACTGAGCTGGTGGACAAGACCGCCCGCAATATCGCCAAGAATCGCTTCGCCATCGCCTTTCCCTTCGCCTGTCGCTACGACGCCATGACCGTGGTGGTGGACGAGGACTACCACGCACTGGTGGCGATGGACTTCATGCAGCAGACCATCGCCATGAGCGGCATCGAGCCCATCGAGCTGCCCCGGGAAATCGAACTCAGCCGGGCCATCCCCGCGGCCCTGCAGCGGGCGCCCGAACACCTGCGCGACGCGGTGGAACTGATCTGCGTGGCCATCGCCGAGAACACCGTGACCAACGATGTCGCCGCCTTCGCCAAGGACGACACGGTCAAGCCGTCGATCAAGGGCCTGATGGCCGACCACCTGCTAGACGAAGGCCGGCACTCGGGGTTCTGGTCGCGCCTGGTGCGCATCTATTGGCACGGCGCCAGCGACGCCGACCGCGCGGAGATCGCCCGGGTGTTGCCGGTGTTCATCGCCCAGTACCTGACCAATGACATCCAGAAGGACTTCGACGTGCGGCTGATCGAGCAACTGCCCGTCGCCGCCCCGATCAAGCAGGCGCTGCGCGAGGAGGCAGCCGCCCTGGCCTACCCGATCAACCGCCATCACCCCCTGATCGCCAACATCCTGCGCTTCTTCCGCAGCAGTTCGATGCTGGATTCGGCCTGCGTCCAGGACGCACTGGCCGACTACCTGCCCTAACGGAGGGACCCGAGCATGAGACGCCTCGACATTGTATTGACGGGCCGCAGTCAGGCCCTGAACGAACTGGCCATGGAGCTGGAGCGCCACGGCCATCTGCTGCGGCGATTGGACTCGCCGCAAGCCATCGCCAACGCCGAAGGGCTGCGGCCCCATCTGCTGATCGACGATGGCAGCCTGGGTGCTTCACCCATCCTCGCGGCGGACACCGCGCGCCTGGAACTGCGCATCGCCCTGATCGCCCAAGCGGCTTGCGGGCTGCCACAGGTGCGCCTGTTCCACCGCCACGACTCCCGGCTGATCGAGCAGGCGACCTTGCCGGAGGAAGCCAGCGGCAATGGCCAGGCCCTGCGCAGCGGTGCTATCGCCAGGCTGGTGGCCAGCACCGCGCGGCTGGTCAGCGGCTTTTCCCGCGGCGCCGCGTTTTTCCACCAGCTCGCCACCCTGGATGAGCCCAGCGAACCGCTGCTGGGCCTGGAGCGCCTGGACTCGCTGGCCTTCGAGCACCGGCACAACCAACAGCCGGCACCGGCCTTGCTGCGGGAGATGCAGGTGCCGATCGCCCAGCGCATCGACCAGAGCCTGCTGGCCTTCGCCCAGCGCCCGGCCTTGAACATCCAGGGCATCGACTACAGCTACCAGGCCCTGCATCGCCTGAGCCGCAACCTGCAGCGGCAGATGCTCCGACACCTGCCCGCCAACCCCGGCCAACCGCCGGTGATCGGCCTGTGCCTGCCCAAGTCGGCGGTGCTGTATGCCGCCATTCTCGCCACCCTCGGCTGTGGCGCGGTGTACCTGCCGCTGGACCCGGAGCACCCGGCGCAACGGCGGCGCTACATTCTCGATAATGCCGGTGCGGTCCTGCTGCTGCACGACGGCTGCGAAGACCTGGGCGACCTCGACCTGGCGCAACTCGATGTACGCACCCTGCTGCATGACGATGCCGAGGACGCTCTCCCGCTGCTACGCCAGGCACCACCGCCAGAGGCGCCCTGCGTGGCGATCTACACCTCGGGCACCACCGGCCAGCCCAAGGGCGTATTGCTCAGCCAGGGCAATCTCAGCCACTTCTGCGCCTGGTACATCGGCCATGTCGAGCTGGAGCAAAACAGTCGGGTGCTGCAGTTCTCCACCATCAACTTCGACGCCTCGCTGCTGGATATCCTGCCCACCTTCCTCTGTGGCGCGCTGTTGGTGGTCCCCGATCAGGACCAGCGGCGCGACCCACAGCAACTGCTGGCCCTGCTCCAGCGCCAGCGGGTCAGCCATGCCTTCCTGCCGCCCGCGCTGCTGAGCATCCTGCCCCTGGAGCAGCCGCTGGGCCTGGAGCATCTGGTGACCGGCGGCGACGTCTGCGAACCCTTCGTCATCCAGCACCTGGCCGGCCAGTGCGCACTGCACAACATCTACGGCCCGACGGAAACCACGGTGCTGGCCACCACCCGCCGCCTGCGGGTCGGCGACAACCCGCGCAACCTCGGCCTGCCTATCGCCAACAGCCAGGTGCTGATCCTCGACGAACAGCTGCAACCAGTGCCCGAGCGCACCCCCGGCGAGCTGTACCTGGCCGGGCCGGGGGTCGGCCTCGGCTACCTGAACAACCCGGTGCTGAGTGCCGAACGCTACCTGGCCCTGGACCTGCCGGACGGGCGCCGACTGCGGGTCTATCGCACCGGGGATATCGGCCAGTGGACCGACAGCGGCGTCGAGATCTGCGGGCGGCGGGACAATCAGGTGAAGATCCGCGGGTTCCGGGTCGAGCCGGAAGAGATCGAACACTGCCTGCGCGACGGCCAGCTGTTTCGCCAGGTGGCGGTGGTGATCGACGAGCAGCGGCGGATCCTCGCCTACCTGGCCCAGCCAAATGCCGACGACGCGCTGCAAACCCTGCGCGAACAGGTACGCCAGCGCTTGCCGGACTACATGCGGCCCAGCGCCTACATCGAACTGCCGAGCATGCCCTACACCGCCAACGGCAAGGTCGACCGCCGCGCCCTGCTGGCCCTGCCGCGTACCCCGGGCCGCAACCGCCAGCGACGCCTGCCGCAAAACGCCAACGAACAGCGCCTGCTGCAGCTGTGGGCCGAGCTGCTGGAGCTGCCGGCCGAGGACATCGGCACCGACGACAGCTTCTTCAACCTCGGCGGCCACTCGATCCTGCTGTCGCGCCTGCTGCTGGCGATTCGCGAACAGTTCGGCCGCGGCCTGTCGATCAACCGCTTTATCGAGGCGCCGACCCTGAGCAACCTGGCGACCCTGATCGACGGCGCCGCCGACGACGGCCCGGACACGGCCCTCGACCAGGTGTTCGCCGATGCCCATGCCGAACTCGACCTGCAAGTGCTGCCCATCAGCCAGCTGGGCGACGTGCACAAGGTGCTGGTCACCGGCGCCAACAGCTTTCTCGGCGTGCACATAGTCGAGGCGCTGCTGGAATGGGGCGCCAGCGAGGTGGCGTGCCTGGTGCGGGAAACGCCTACGCAATCGGCCGCCGAACGTTTCGCCCAGGCCCTGCGCGACAACCGCCTGGAGCATCTGGACCTGAGCCGGGTGCGGGTGCATGCCGCCGATATCAGCCAGCCACGGCTGGGGCTGACGGCAGAGGTGTACGAGCGCATCGACCGCGAGTACGGCGCGCTGGTGCACAACGCCGCCAACGTCAACCACGTGCTCGATTACCCGGCGCTGGCGCGCGACAACGTCGAGCCGTTGTTCGAGTGCCTGCGCCTGTGCGAAGGGCGCAGCAAGAAGGTCTTCAACTTCGTCTCGACCCTGTCCGCCTCCAGCAGTATCGACGCCCAGGGCCGGGTGCTGGAACAGCCGCCCGCGGCCACCCCGCCGATCTACATCCGCAACGGCTACAACCTGTCCAAGTGGGTCGGCGAGCGGATCCTGCAACGGGCTCGCGAGCAAGGGGTGTGGGTCAATCTCTATCGCCCGGGCAACATCAGTTTCAACAGCCAGACCGGGGTCTGCCAGCCCCACCGGAACCGCCTGATGCTGATGCTCAAGGGCTCGCTGCAACTGGGCCAGGTGCCGCAGCTGGCGATGAACTTCGACCTGATGCCGGTGGACTTCCTCGCCCGCTTCATCGCCTTCCACGCCAGCCGTTATCAGCCGGCCCACGCGGTGTTCAACCTGCACAACCCGCAGCCTTTGAGCTGGGAGGCCTATGTCGCCTCGTTCCGCGAGGCCGGGCGCGAGTTCCGCATGGTCAGCGTCGCCGACTGGCAGCGCCAGCTGGGCCGGGTCGACCGCGACAACGCGCTGTTCGGCGTCCTCGGCTTCTACCTCAATGGCTTCGAGGAAGACATCGGCGACATCTCGCTGATCGGCCACGCCAACGCCGAGGCCGGGGTGCGACGCATGGGCGCCGACTACCCGGCCAAGGACCCGGCGCTGCTGCGCAAGGGCTGCCAGTACCTGAAAGACATCCGCTTTATCTGAACCCACCCACGCTGGAGAACAGCATGAAAAACCTGCAACCCGACACCCTGATCAAGAACCCGAACGCCTGCAAGGTCCTGTCCACCGTGGACATCGGCGCCGATGCCCGAAGCGTCTGGGCCATCGTCGGCAACTTCGCCGGCTTCCCGGCCTTCATTCCCGCGCTGTCGCACATCGAGATGACCGGCGAGGGCGTGCGCTCGGTGCGCAAGAAGTTCTTCCACGACGGCAACATCGTCATCGAACAACTCAACTCACGGGACGACCAGGTGCTGTACATGACCTGGAGCCTGATCTACGACACCCTGGGCATCGGCAACCTGTGGGCGGCCATGAGCGTCGAGGCCCTGCCCGGCGAACGGGCGCGCGCCACCTGGCGCATCGTCGCCGACCCGGCCGAAGGCGGTGCCGAGGTCGCGGCCTTCCAGAAGTTCCTGCAGGGGTTTGCCGATGAGGCAATGGGGAATGTGCGGAGGATGTTCAAGTAAGGCGCTGAAACGCCTGCGCGGGTGCGGGCGCTATCGCGAGCAAGCTCGCTCCTACAGAGGGATCGTGGCTTTCTGTAGGAGCGAGCTTGCTCGCGAAAAAACCAAACGCGATGCGGTCAGGTAGACCGCATCGCGTTTTTTATGTCGCTCGCCGATCAGATCTTGAAGCTATCCACCAGTTGCTTCAGGCGGTTGGCCTGCAGCGACAGGGCGTCGCAATCCTTCAGGGTTTCGTTGAGGTTGGCCACGCCCTGCTGGTTCAGCAGGTTGATCTGGCTGATGTCGACGTTGAGGGTTTCCACCACGGCGGTCTGCTCTTCGGTGGCGGCGGCCACCGACTGGTTCATGCCGTCGATCTCGGTGATGCGCTGGGTCACGCTGACCAGCCGCGCACCGGCCTGGTTGGCCACTTCGACGCTCTCTTCGCTGGACGCCTGGCTGGCGTTCATGGTCGATACCGCTTCGCGGGAGCCGATCTGCAGCGAGGTGATCATCTTGTGGATCTCCTCGGCCGATTCCTGGGTGCGATGGGCCAGGTTGCGGACCTCGTCGGCCACCACCGCGAAACCGCGACCGGCCTCACCGGCGCGTGCCGCTTCGATGGCTGCGTTGAGCGCCAGCAGGTTGGTCTGCTGGGAGATGCCTTTGATCACATCGAGGATGTGGCCGATGTTGTCGGTGCTGGCGTTCAGGGTTTCGATCTGGGTGCAGGACAGGCTGATCTTCTGCGACAGCTCGGTCATGGCCAGGATGGTTTGCTCCACCACCTGGCGACCATCGTCGGCCTGCTCGCTGGCGCCGCTGGCGTGCTGCGATGCATCGGCGGCGTTGCGGGCGATTTCCTGGGTGGCGGCGCCCAGCTGGTTGATTGCCGCGGCCACGCTGTTGGTGCGCGCGCTTTGTTCGTCGGAACCGATGATCGAGGCGTTGGACGACGCCATCACGCGCTGGGACAGGTCGTGCACCTGGCGGGTGGCCGAGGACACTTCGGAAATCGATGCGTGAATACGCTCCACGAACTGGTTGAACGAACCGCCCAGTACGCCGAATTCGTCCTTGCTCTCCACCACCAGGCGACGGGTCAGGTCGCCCTCGCCCTGGGCGATGTCCTGCATCGCACGGCCCATGGTGGTCAGCGGACGCATCAGCACCTGGATCAGCAGGCTGAGCAGCACGGCAATCGCGGCCACGGCGATGAACATCGCCAGCAGCGCCGAGGTGCGGAACTTGCTCAGCGGGGCGAAAGCCTTGTCACGGTCGATGGACAGGCCGATGTACCACTCGGCATTCGGCAGGCCGGTCACCGGGGTGAACGACAGGATGCGTTCCTGGCCTTTGAGCTGCACCTCCTGGGTGCCCTTCTGGATGTGTACGTTGTCGCCCGGGTAGATATCCTTGAGGTTCTTCATCACCTGGTCTTTGTCCGGGCTGACGATCACCTGCCCGTCCGCGCTGACCAGGAAGGCATGGCCCAGGCCGCCGAAGTCCACCGAGTTGATGATCTTCACCAGGGTTTCCAGACTCAGGTCGCCCCCCACCACGCCCAGCAGCTGGCCGTCCTTTTTCACCGGCATGGCGATGGTCACCACCAGACCGCCAACGGCCGCCATGTAGGGCGGGGTCAGCATGGTCTTGTCGGCCGCCACGGCCTGCTTGTACCAGGGACGCTGACGCGGGTCGTAGCCGTCGGGCATCTTCGCGTCAGGCCGCTGGGTGAACACACCGTTGGCCTGGCCCACGTAGGTGAACTGGAAGTTCGTGGTGAACGCCGGCTGGTCCACCAGCCCCGGGAAGTCAGCGTTGGCGCCCTGGTGGGCGACGTTCTGCGAGAGGTTCTCGAGCACCAGGATGCGTCCGCTCATCCAGTTCTGGACGCTGCTGGAAGTGAGGTCACCCGCCTGCTGGATCGACGATTCGAGGTTCTGGCGAATGGTGTTTCGCTGCAGATAGTCGTTGTACAAAGTGAACAACGCGAATGCCAGAACCACTACACCGGAGGCGGCCAAAAGGATTTTATGGCTGAACTTGAGATTCATGTCATGGGACTTCTTATGCCGAAAGTGGGGATGCGTACGGGATGCAACTTTCCATGTAACAGCGCAGGCGGCGTTCTACGACCGCTCTACTTTGGTGCACGCATGGGTCTCACTGTCTGTCGGCACGAGTCGGATAAATCTTAGCGATTTGTCAGAAATGTACGTGTTATCTGCAAAAAACCCGCTGAACGGCAGGCTAGAGCGGTCGCATCAGACTTTTCCATAGCCGGGCGCCCTGCGGCTGTTGCAAAATCCGAAACCCTTGATGACAATGCGACTAATTATCATTTGTGACACCCAGGCAGTCGCATCCATGTCATCACCTGAGTTCGCGGTACAGGCGCTTTACAGCCATCACCATGGCTGGCTCAACACATGGTTGCGCAGCCGGCTGGGCAATGCCGCCGATGCGGCCGACCTGGCGCAGGACACCTTCGTGCGCCTGTTGCAGCGCACCGAACGCCTCGAACTCAAGGCCCCGCGCGCTTTCCTGCGGACCATCGCCCGCGGCCTGGTGATCGACCACTGGCGCCGCGAGGAAATCGAACGCGCCTACCTGGAAACCATCGCCCATCTGCCAGAAGCCGAAGCCCCCAGCGAGGAAGCCCGTGCCCTGGTACTGGAGCTGCTGGAAAGCATTGCGCGCATGCTCGAAGGCCTGAAGCCGAAGGTGCGCAAGGCGTTCCTGCTGGCCCAGTGCGAAGGCCTGACCCACAAGCAGATCGCCGAACAGATGGGGCTGTCCCTGCGTTCGGTGGAGCGTTACGTGGCCGACGCGCTGTTCCACTGCTACCTGCTGCGCTATGAGGCGTGAGGGCTGTGGATAACCCTTCGATCAATCTGCGCCGGCCCGTGGACCCCAGGCACCTGGTGGTCAAGCAGGCCATCAACTGGATGCTGCGCCTGCGCAACAACGCCGGTAATCCCCGGCTGCTGCAGCAATGCGATACCTGGCGCGCAGCCCATCACGAACATGAGCTGGCCTGGCAACGGGTGCAATCGCTGCAACAGGAACTGCACAGCAACCTGCGGGCCGTACCCGGAGCCCAGGTGGCCTTCGATACCCTGGAAAACAGCGCCCAGCGCCTCGGCCGACGCCAGGCCCTGAAGCTGCTCGGCGGCGTCATGCTGGTGGGCTGCGCCGCGTGGCTGGGCAAGGAGCAACTGGCCTGGCAGCAATGGAGCGCCGACTTCGCCACCGCCACCGGCGAACGCCGCGGCTTCCAGTTGCCGGACGGCTCGCGCCTGGAGCTCAACACCGACAGCGCCGCCGACATGGACTTCAATGCCCAGCAACGGCTGATCCGGCTCAGCCGTGGGGAAATCATGCTGACTTGCGGGCCAGACCCGCAGGCGAGCCCTTCCAGGCCGCTGCTGGTACGGACTCGCCATGGCCTGTTCGAAGGGTTCGACGCCAGTTTCGTGGTGCGCATGGAAGGCGGCTGCACGCGCCTGAGCGTCACCGCCGGCAGCGTCGCCATTCACTCGCCACACACCGCCGATGGCATCTCGGCCCGGGTACAGGCCGGGCAAAGCTATCTGGTCAGTGCGTCCCAGGCACTGCCGGTGCCGCCGCTGGACATGGACGTGGGCGCCTGGGCCGATGGCCTGATCGTCACCCGCAACATGCGGCTGGCGGACTTCATCCACGAGGTCGGGCGTTATCGCCACGGTTACCTGGGCTGTGCCGACGAGATCGGCGACCTGCGCCTGTCCGGCGTGTTCCGCCTGGAAGACACCGACAAACTGCTGGCGATCCTCCCGCAAACCCTGCCCGTGCGCCTGCGTTATCGCACCCGCTGGTGGGTCACCCTGGAGCGCCTGGCCTGAGGCGCTGCAACTCGTTGAAATTTTTTTGGCGGCTTTTTCCCGTGAGTCCGGCTTAGACAGTAAGCACCTCCATCTGCCTTCAGCGACTCAACGGAACCCTTCCATGATTGTGCACTTGCACCACTTCTCTTCTGCACGGCCCGCCCTCGGCCTGCGCCATGCCGTGCGCGTGGCCCTGCTTTCCTCGGCGCTGGGCGTCGCCGCCCTGCCTGGCCTGGCCCAGGCGGCCGAGACGGGCGCGGCCAGCCTCAGCCACAGCTACAACATTCCTGGCGGCACCCTGAGCGACGTACTCAACCGCTTCGCCCGCGAGGCCGGCATCACCCTGTCGATGACCCCGGCGCAGCTCCAGGGCCGTCAGTCCGCCGGCCTGAAGGGCGAGTACTCCACCGACCAGGCCCTGGGCCAGTTGCTCAACGGCTCCGGCCTGGAAGCGCTGAGCCAGGACGGCAGCCGCTATGTGCTGCGGGCCTTGCCCGAGACCGGCGCCCTGGCGCTGCCGACCACCGACATCAAGGGTTTCGCCCTGGGCAATGCCTTGGGCAGCATGGAAGGCTACAACGCCACCCACAGCCAGATCGCCACCAAGACCAGTACCGCGCTGCTGGAAACCTCGCAAAGCGTGTCGGTGGTGACCCGCGAGCAAATGGACGACCAGGGCTCGCAAACCGTTTCCCAGACCATGCGCTACACCCCCGGCGTGCTGACCAATCCCTACGGCGCGACCCACAGGTACGACTACGTGGCCATGCGCGGCTTCAACGACGGCTCGGTGGACAACATCTACCTCGACGGCCTCAAGTCCATGGGCGACAGCGGCACCTACAGCACCATGCAGGTCGACCCGTACTTCCTGGAGCGGGTGGACATCCTCAAGGGACCTTCATCGGTGCTGTATGGCCGCAGTTCCCCCGGCGGCCTGGTGGCGCTGACCAGCAAGAAACCGCTGTTCGAGCCCTACCATCAGATCCAGGCCACGGTCGGCACCCAGGGTCAGCGCGGCATGGGCTTCGACTTCAGCGGCCCGGTGGACGACGACAAGCGCATCGCCTATCGCCTGACCGGGCTGGCGGACCGCTCCGACACCCAGTTCGACCACAACAAGGAAAAACGCTACGCCCTGGCACCGACCCTGAGCATCGACTTCACCGATGACACCTCGCTGACCCTGCAGGCCTACCTGCAACACGATCCGGATGGTGGCTACCACAGCGGCATGCCGGCCGACGGCGCGCTGCACCAGCGCAACGGCCAGCGGATTTCCGAGAATTTCTTCGAAGGCGAACCGGGTATCGATCGTTATGAGCGCGATCAGCAGTCGTTCGGTTATCAGTTCGAACATCGCTTCAACGATGTCTTCACCGCGCGGCAGAACTTCCGCTACCTCGACTCCAAGGTGAAGCTGGACCAGGTCTACGGCTACGGCTGGACCACCCCGACCAGCAACGAGCTGAACCGCTACTACACCGGTGGCGACGAGAAGCTGCATGCGTTCATCGTCGACAATATGCTGCAGGCCGAATTTCTCACTGGCGCGACCAAGCACACGGTGCTGATGGGCGCGGATTACCAACGGCGCAAGACGGTGGTGGACTGGACCAGCGGCTCGGTGGCGCCGATCAATGCGTTCGATCCGGTCTATGGCAACTCGGCCATCACTTACTACGACCCGCTCAGCTATCTGCGTCGCCTCGAGCAGACTGGCGTCTACCTGCAAGACCTGATCGAGATGGACCAGTGGCGCTTCTCCCTGGGCCTGCGCCAGGACTGGGTGGAGACTTCGGACGAGAACCGCCTGGCCGAAGCCTCGCGCCCGGTGGGCACCGAGATCAATGACAAGCGCACCAAGCTGACGGGCCGCGCCGGGGCGCTGTACCTGTTCGATAACGGACTGGCGCCTTATATCAGCTACTCCGAGTCCTTCAATCCCAACTCCTACGCGGACAGCGCCGGCAACCCGCTGGCGCCTACCGATGGCACCCAATGGGAACTGGGCCTGAAGTACCAGCCACCGGGCACGGATGACCTGTACACCGCGTCCCTGTTCCGCATCGACCAGGAAAACCTGGCCACCAAGCTGCCCCAGGAAAACTTCTATCGCGCGGTCGGCGCCGTGCGCTCCCAAGGCCTGGAACTGGAAGCGCACCTGCAGTTGAACGACAACCTCAAGCTGCTCGGCAGCTACACCTTCACCGATATCGAGTACTCGAAGTCGATGATCAGCACCCTGAGCACCGCCACCGACATCATCGAGAACAAGGGCAACTCGCCGACCCAGGCGCCGCGGCACATGGCTTCGCTGTGGGCTGACTACAAGTTCGACAGCGGGTCGCTCGACGGCCTGCGCCTGGGTGGCGGTGTGCGGTATGTGGGCTACAGCTGGGCGGATGCGGAGAACACCATGAAGGTGCCGTCCTACACGTTGTTCGATGCCTCCATCGGCTACGACCTGGGCAAGGTCGGCCTGAAGGGCGTGGATGTCCGGCTCAATGCCAACAACCTGACCAACGAATCCTACATCGCTTCCTGTGCCAGCCTGAGCTTCTGCTACATGGGCGAGGAGCGGAACGTCGCCGCCACGGTCAGCTACCAGTTCTAATTATTTGTCGATTCCCCCGAAGCCAGCGCACGCGCTGGCTTTGTCGTCTCTACGGGAAAATTCCATGCGCGCAATTCTGGTTCTACTGCATCGTTATATCGGCCTGGCCACCGCGGTGTTTCTGCTGCTGGCGGGGCTGACCGGCAGCCTGCTGGCCTTCAATCACGAGCTGGACGAGTGGCTCAACCCGGGGTTCTACGAGGCCCCTGCCGAGGGTTAGGCATTGCCGCCTGGAACCCTGGTCGACCAGGTGCAGGCGCAGCATCCACGCTTGCAGGTCTGGTACATGGAGTACCCCAACGAGCCCGGGCATACCGCGCTGCTCGCCGCAGTGCCGCGTAACGATCCGGCCACAGACAAACCGTTCAACGAACCCAACCAGGTGTTCTATCTGGACCCGGTCAGTGGCGAGCAGACCGGCAAGCGGTTCTGGGGCGCCTGCTGTTTTCAACGGGAGAACCTCATCCCCTTCATTCTCGAGTTCCACTACAACCTGACGCTGCCGGGTAATTGGGGACTGGTGTTGATGGGGCTGGTGGCGATCTTCTGGGTCGTCGATTGCTTCATTGCGCTGTTCCTCACCCTCCCCCGTGGCCGGCCGTTCTGGAAGAAGTGGTCGACCGCCTGGAAGATCAAGGGCGGGCACGCCTATCGTCTCAACATGGATCTGCATCGGGCGGGCGGGTTATGGCTGTGGTTACTGCTGCTGCCGATCGCCATCAGCAGCGTGGCGATGAACCTGCCGAGCCAGGTGTTCAAGCCGGTGGTATCCCTGCTCTCGCCGATCGAACCGAGCGTCTATGAAGCCCGTGGGCGTATGCCCAGCGATCAGTTGGGAGTCACCCGACTCACCTATCAACAGGCTTATGAACGGGCCCAGGAAGAAGGCAAACGGCTGGGCCTGACGGCGGCGATCGGCGAGCTGTATTACAGCTTCGAATACAACTTTTATGGCGCCGGTTTCGGCCAGCACGATACCGAGGCCCATGGTAAGTCGTGGCTGTTCTTTCATGGCACGGATGGCCGCCTGCTGGGGCAGGAGATCGCCGGGCAAGGCACCTTGGGCGAACGCTTCTATCGGCTGCAACTGCCGATCCATGGTGGCCGGATCATCGGTTTTACCGGGCAGGTGCTGATTGCGGTGTTGGGGTTGGTGATTGCGATGTTGTCCGTCACCGGGATCTATATCTGGTGGCGTAAATGGCTGGCTCGCAGAAGCAGCAAGATGCGTCAGCGGTGAAGTGAGAGGCGCTTCACTCTGTTCTGATGTTCTGATGTTCTGGAGTGGAGGTTGGGAGCCGGTGGGGGATTCAGGTCCCCCGCTGGGAAGCCTGGAGGCCTGACTCAGGTGTAAGCCCAGAGGCTTTCAGGCGTACAAAAACAAAACCCCTGTCTGCGTCAGCAGACAGGGGTTTCGGAATTCAATCTTGACGATGACCTACTCTCACATGGGGAAACCCCACACTACCATCGGCGATGCATCGTTTCACTGCTGAGTTCGGGATGGGATCAGGTGGTTCCAATGCTCTATGGTCGTCAAGAAATTCTGTGGCCGGACCGTTGGCTCAAGGGCCGAACGTGCCAGCAAAATCGGGAACTTCTACAAAAACAAAACCCCAACTGCTTTCGCAATTGGGGTTTCGGAATTTAATCTTGACGATGACCTACTCTCACATGGGGAAACCCCACACTACCATCGGCGATGCATCGTTTCACTTCTGAGTTCGGGATGGGATCAGGTGGTTCCAATGCTCTATGGTCGTCAAGAAATTCGGTGTGCCGACTCGTCTTTCGACGCTTCAGCAAATTGGGTATGTAATAGCTTTGTGGTGCTTTTGTGAGTAGTGCAAACTTTCGGTTCGTTTCGTCTTCACACACCGCAACTCGCTCTTAAGCAAATTGCTTGGGTGTTATATGGTCAAGCCTCACGGGCAATTAGTATTGGTTAGCTCAACGCCTCACAGCGCTTACACACCCAACCTATCAACGTCGTAGTCTTCGACGGCCCTTCAGGGAACTCAAGGTTCCAGTGAGATCTCATCTTGAGGCAAGTTTCCCGCTTAGATGCTTTCAGCGGTTATCTTTTCCGAACATAGCTACCCGGCAATGCCACTGGCGTGACAACCGGAACACCAGAGGTTCGTCCACTCCGGTCCTCTCGTACTAGGAGCAGCCCCTCTCAAATCTCAAACGTCCACGGCAGATAGGGACCGAACTGTCTCACGACGTTCTAAACCCAGCTCGCGTACCACTTTAAATGGCGAACAGCCATACCCTTGGGACCGGCTTCAGCCCCAGGATGTGATGAGCCGACATCGAGGTGCCAAACACCGCCGTCGATATGAACTCTTGGGCGGTATCAGCCTGTTATCCCCGGAGTACCTTTTATCCGTTGAGCGATGGCCCTTCCATACAGAACCACCGGATCACTAAGACCTACTTTCGTACCTGCTCGACGTGTCTGTCTCGCAGTCAAGCGCGCTTTTGCCTTTATACTCTACGACCGATTTCCGACCGGTCTGAGCGCACCTTCGTACTCCTCCGTTACTCTTTAGGAGGAGACCGCCCCAGTCAAACTACCCACCATACACTGTCCTCGATCCGGATAACGGACCTGAGTTAGAACCTCAAAGTTGCCAGGGTGGTATTTCAAGGATGGCTCCACGCGAACTGGCGTCCACGCTTCAAAGCCTCCCACCTATCCTACACAAGCAAATTCAAAGTCCAGTGCAAAGCTATAGTAAAGGTTCACGGGGTCTTTCCGTCTAGCCGCGGATACACTGCATCTTCACAGCGATTTCAATTTCACTGAGTCTCGGGTGGAGACAGCGCCGCCATCGTTACGCCATTCGTGCAGGTCGGAACTTACCCGACAAGGAATTTCGCTACCTTAGGACCGTTATAGTTACGGCCGCCGTTTACCGGGGCTTCGATCAAGAGCTTCGCGTTAGCTAACCCCATCAATTAACCTTCCGGCACCGGGCAGGCGTCACACCCTATACGTCCACTTTCGTGTTTGCAGAGTGCTGTGTTTTTAATAAACAGTCGCAGCGGCCTGGTATCTTCGACCGGCATGGGCTTACGGAGCAAGTCCTTCACCCTCACCGGCGCACCTTCTCCCGAAGTTACGGTGCCATTTTGCCTAGTTC
>NZ_JAQZAA010000109.1:0-9289 GCF_028640875.1 Pseudomonas sp. SBT1-2
CCGGGAGATCGCAGCGACCGTTCCGGTCGATCGCAGCCTTCGGCAGCGGCTACAGGGGTTCAGGGGTTCAGGGATTGCGCCGGCAGCCGAGGATCAGCGCCAGCGACAGCAGGGTCAGGCAGGCGCCGCCGATCAGCAGGGGCTGGAAGCCGCCGCTGCCTTCGATCAGCCGGCCGGCCAGCGCGGGGCCGATGGCCAGGCCGCCGCCGATTACCAGGTTGGAGGCGTTCATCAGCTTGCCGGACCGGTCGAGGTCGGCCAGGCAGGCGAGGATCAGCGGCAGGATGAAGGTCCAGGTGAACTTGAAGACCAGGGCGGCGAGGGCGAAGCGCGCCAGGGTCGGCGCCCCTAGCAGCAACAGCACCGAGCCGGCCATCAGGCTGTAGCCGAGCAGCAGCAACGGCAGGCGCGGCAGGCGATTGCCGATCAGCGAGGCGCAGCCGGCGCCGACGATGCCCATGACCGTGGCGACGGCCAGCAGCTCGCCGCTGGCTTGCGCGGAGATGCCGGCCTTGGCGCTGATCGAACCGATAAAGGTCCAGACCCCGCTGAGGCTGATATAGAAACCGAGGATGCCGAGAATGCCGCACAGCCCCTTCCACTGCGGCACGGCGGCGGCCTGCTGTGCGGTTTTTTTGACCGGCGCACCCTGGGGAAAGTAGCGCGCCAAGGGCAGGCACAGGCTCATCAGCAGCGCCAGCAGCAGGTAGCAGGCTGCCAGGCCGTAGTGCTCGAACAACCGCGGCAGAATGCCCAGGCCAATTGCCCCGACCACCAGTTGCCCCATGACCCACAGGCCATAGGCCCGGCTGGGGTTGGCGGTGGAGGCGGCGCTGGACAGGCAGATGATCATCAGCGAACCGCCGGCCAGAGCACTGCAGAAACGCAGGGCCAGCAGCGCGCCATAACCCTGGGCCCAGATCGACAGCAGGTTGGCGACGATGAACAACGCCCCGGCCAGCAGCGCCGCGCGGCGCCAGTCGACGCGCTTGAGCCACCAGAAGGCGGGCAGGGTGGCCAGGCTCATGGCCCCCAGCTCGGTGGAGAACAGGTCGCCGATCTGCGACGGGCTCAGTTGCCATTGGCTGGCCAGTTGCGCGGCCACCGCCGGGGCGGTCATGAGGATGGTCGGGGTGATGGCGGCGAACAGCACGATGGCCGCCAGCAAGGCCAGGGGGGACGCGGTGTTCGGCTGGTCGCCGGTGAGCGCCTGGCTCTTGTCGATCATGGGGGTGGTCATGGTGGGATAGCTCCGGGAAAAAGCGCTTCAGAACACATGGACCAGACGCAACAAGGCGTCGGTGCCGTGGTAGCCATTGCGGGTGGCGACGTTTTGCGAGAGGCCGAACATCAGCTGGTTCTGCTTATCCAGCCAATGACCGACCTCGAAGCCGACCTGGGTGTAGCGCTTGTGGGTGTCGTCGATGCGCTGGTCGTTGATCCGCAGCTCGCCGCCGTCGGCATGGATCAGCCGCAGGGCGCCGTAGGTGCTGGTGGTGAAGTCGTAGGAAGCGAAGGCTTGCAGGCGGTACAGCGGGTCCTGCTTCAGGTCGCTGCCGAAATAGTCGTCGTTCTTGGCGTAGAGCTGGGCTTCGAGGTTGGCTTCCAGCACCCACTTCTCGCCGACGCCCTGGGTGTAGTTGTAAACGAAGGTCGCGCCCCAGCGGTTGGCGCCCGGCGAGACATCCGGATTGTCGCTGTGGTATTCGCCCACCGGCAGGGTGATCAGGGTCAGCAGGCCGCTGTAGGTGCGCGAAGCCGGGTCGTTGATGAAGAACAGGGTGCCGCCGACCTGCGGGTCGCCGAAGCCGCTTTCGCCGGTGTGGCGGGCGGCGCCGGGCAGGCGCGCGTCGATATCGGCGAAGGGCACGATGAATTGCGGGGTGCACAGGGTGCCGCAGATATCGCTGAAAAATACCTGGCGATAGGCCAGGGCGTTGACCTTCAGCTCGGCCTTGCCGGTGCTGTCGGCGGGGCCGTGGAAATCGTCGGCGCGGGTCGCCGGCAGGTACAGCACGCCGAGGCTGGTGCCCGGGGGCGCGCCGAAGAAGTCGCGGGCGTTGAGGTCGGCGGCGCTGGCGTTCAGGCTCAGCAGGGCGCCGGTGAAGGCCAGGGCGGTGCGGCGCGCAAGCGTTGTGGTCATGGGCGTAACCTCTCTTTTTTGAGTTGTTGTGCGGCGAAGCGCTCGCCGGTACGCGGCAGTGGCTGAAAAAAGGGCAAAAGCGCCCCGTGGCCGTCAAAACGACAGCGCGAAAGTCAGTGGTGGAAGCGAGGGTCTGTACGAAAAGTCGGCGAGCGAAGGTCAGGCAAGGCAAAAACAGGCGAGGAACGGCCGGGGTCGCGTTCGACTGTAGGGACCTACATGAGCATTCCGAGCCTGTTTTTAACGCAGCATGACCTGCGTAGCGCCGAAGGCGCCCAGCGTGCAGCCACTTTTCGTACAGAGCCTGGTAAGCGTCAGTCGGGTGGGGCGTGCAGCAGATGGGCGATGCGGGTCTTGTCCTTGACGCCGAGCTTGTTGTAGATGGCGCGGATGTGATGGCGCACGGTGTTTGGCGACAGGCCCAGCTCGCGGGCGATTTCCTTGTAGGTCTTGCCTTCGCCGAAGCCCAGGGCCACGTCGTTCTCCCGTGGGCTCAGTTGGGTCAGCAGCGTGCGGCCGCGGGCGGCGAGCAGGAACAGGTCGCCCACCGGCGAGGCCTCGACTTGCAGGTGGCGGCCTTCATAACCGCCGTCGACCACGGGCCCGGGCAGGCAGGGGCCGCTCCAGTCCGGCCACTCGCCAAGCAGCAGGTCGACGAAGCCGCGTTCGGCGCAATGCAGGGTGCCACGCTGGTCACACACCGCCAGCGCCAGGTTGCGCGGGCTGGTGAGGGTTTCGCGCATGGCCACCAGGGTGCGGATCTGGTTGGCCGACACCGCGGCCACCAGATGCAGCATCAGGTTGTTCAGCAGCAGGCAGTCGTCGGCGTCGAAGCGTGTGGCGCCGGGGGCGCGGTACAGCGCCAGGTGGTCGCTGAGGTGAGTCTGCGGGTCGATGTACACCACGCACAGCAGCTCGCCGATGCCGTAGGTTTTGCCCAGCCAGTTCAGGCCGGGACCGTTGGCCGGGTCGCCCATGTCGACGATCACCGCCTGGCCAGGGTGGGCATGGACCCGGCCGACAGTGACGTCGACGTGCTTGATCGACTGCCAGTCCGGCAGGTAGCTGGGGGGCAGGCGGTGGAGGTAGGAGCTGTGTTCTTCCGGCAGGCCGTCGATCAACGCGGCGCGGCCCCACCAGGCGCTGTCGAAGGGCAGCAACTGACCGATGCGGTTCAGCGCATGGCCATGGAAATGTTCGATGTCCTTGTGCTGCGCCAGGCGCTGCAACTCCAGGGTCAGCGAGCTGAAGGCTTGCAGCAGGCTGGCGTGACCATGTTCATGACGGCTCATGGGGGTGTTCCTCTGTGCGACTTTCTTATTGTTTTCGTCACGGAGTCAGTAAGGACCGGAACGTCCAGGGACGTGGGCAGGGCCTGGGCACGAGTATCGTCGGGTTGGTGGGGGATCGCTATCCTACAGATGCAGGATGAAGAGGCGCTGGCGGGGGAAATTGGCTTCTGTAGGAGCGAAGCTTGCTCGCGATAAATCTGCAACGATAACGCGCGTTGGCGGGTGTATCGCCGCTGCGCGGCTATCGCGGGCAAGCCTCGCTCCTACAGAAAAGCAGCTGATCAACAGGTCAGGCCGCCTGGACGGCCCGCTGCAAACGGTGGAAACCACGGCTGAAATACACCAGCGAGTCGCCGTGTTCGCCTACGCAGATCTCATCCAGTTGCACCAGCATCACCGAGTGGGTGCCGATTTCCTGCACCTCGGTGATCCGTCCCTGCAGGCTGGCCAGGGCACCGTCGAGCACCGGCAGGGCGTCCTGGCCGTCGCGCCAGGGGTGCAGGCTGAAGCGCTGTTCCATCTCCACTCCGGTCATGCCGGCGAAGTGCCGGGCGACTTCTTCGTGTTCGCCGCAGAGCACGTTGATGCAGAGCTGGCCGTTGCGCTTGAACACCGGGTTCAGGGCGCTGTTGCGGTTGACGCAGACCATCAGGCTGGGCGGGCTGTCGGTGACCGAGCAGACCGCGGTGGCGGTGATGCCGCAGCGTCCGGCCGGGCCGTTGCTGGTGATGACGTTGACCGCCGCGGTCATGTGCGCCATAGCGTTGCGAAAGGCTTGTTGCTTGGGATCAAGTTGAGTCATGAGAGATTCCTTTCCTCGGGATTGAACCACGGTATTTGCAGGAGCCGTCGCTCGACGCTCGGTTGCTCGCGAAAAACCTCAAGCCAACGTGGAGTCGCAGATGCCGCGCGTCATCGTTCACGTCTTATCGCGAGCAAGCTTCGCTCCTACAGAAGCGAGGCAGTGGTTACTGGCGGATGCGGTCGAGCATGTTGATGTCGTCCGGATTGGTCAGGTGTGGCACCGTCCAGCCGTCGAGATTGTAGTCGCCCAGGCATTTGTCCACCAATTCGGTCATGGTTTTCATCGAGCCGGTGGCCTGGGCATGGCGCAGGCACTGCATGCGGATTTCGTCCTGGCTGCCGGCGTAGTTGATTTCGTACAGCTCGTGGCGGCCGCCGAACTCGGTGCCGATCGCATCCCACAGCAGCTTGAGGATCTTGATCCGCTCCTCGTGGCCCATGCCCGCCGAGCCCCGGCAATAGGTGCTCAGGTACTGGTTGAGCATCGGGTCCTTGAGGTCGCGGGAGCCGGACGGTAGGTAGATCAGGCCGCTGGCCACCACCTGCTCGATGATCTTCTTGATGTCGGTGTAGGCCTGGGGCGCCAGTACCCGGTAGGCCTGCAAGGCCTGGGCGCTGGGCAGGAAGGCGCCGTTGAGCCATTCGCTGGCGTTGCCGTGCATGGCGTCGGTCAGCGACCAGAACAGGTTGCGCCAGGCCACCACCTCGCCGACCTGCGCCTGCACCCCGCGAAACTCCAGCGAGCCGGTGCACTGCAAGGCCTTGACCAGCAGTCCAGTGATGAAGTCGAGCTTGACCGCCAGCCGTGTACAGCCCTGCATCGGGAACAGCCGGCCGAAGCCGCCTTGCGGGAACCACTGCCGGCAGCGCTCGAAGTCGCGGTAGATCAGCACGTTTTCCCAGGGGATGAACACCTTGTCCATGATCAGGATCGCGTCGTTCTCGTCGAAGCGGCTGGACAGCGGGTAGTCGAACGGCGAACCGGTCATGCCCGCCTGCAGTTCATAGGACGGGCGACAGATCAGCTTCATGCCGCGGGTGTTCATCGGCGCGATGAACATCAGGGCGAAGTCGGTGTTGTCGCCCAAAAGCTGCGCCGAGCCCTGGCCGACGAAGTTGTAGTGGGTCAGGGCCGAGTTGGTGGCCACCACCTTGGCGCCGCTGACGATGATCCCGCCCTCGACTTCCTCGTCCACCGAGATGAACACGTCCTTGACCTGGTCCACCGGTTTGTCGCGGTCGATCGGCGGGTTGACGATGGCGTGGTTGAGGTACAGGCAGGCTTCCTGGATGCGCTTGTACCAGGTGCGGGCGTTGCCTTCGAACTGGCCATAGAACTCCGGGTTGGCGCCCAGGGCGCTGCCGAAGGCGGCCTTGTAGTCCGGGCTGCGGCCCATCCAGCCGTAGGTCAGGCGCGACCACTCGGCGATGGCATCGCGCTGCTGGCGCAGGTCGTCGGCGCTTTTCGCCGAACGGAAAAACTTGTGGGTGTAGCCGCCGTTGCCGGTGTCGGTGTCCCAGCACAGCTTGTCCTTGGTTTCGGGGTCGTGCAGGGCGTCATAGAGGCGCGCCATGGAGGCGGCGGAGTTGCGGAACGCCGGGTGGCTGGTCACATCCTTGACCCGGTCGCCATAAATGTAGATTTCGCGATCATCGCGCAGGCTGGCCAGGTATTCGGCGCCGGTCAGCGGGCGGTTGGTCTCGGCACGGAAGTCTTCGGGTTTCATCATCCACTCCAGTCTTTGTTGTTATGCGTTGTCTTTACGAGCTGGGCCCATGATGGGCAGGACGGGGCGGCGACTGAATGGCTTTTCCGGCGAATGAATTGCACTTTTCATGGGGGGTGGTCATGAGGGGCATGGAGGCCGGTCATGGAGGCTGGCAGCGAGCTTGCCAGGCGATCTGTCTCAGCGGTGAAACACTCCCGGGCGACGAAAAATATTTTCACCGGGGCCTGCAAAAAACCTAAAGCGCTGCCGATATCGCTATTAGGCCCACAGACCAACTACAACAGTGGCGCCCACCTGTCAGGCCGCCAGCCGCCGCTGGTGACGGGGTTCAGTGCATGGATGCTCGCAGTCCTCAATTCCCGAGAGTCATCCTATGTCCCTACGTAATATGAATATCGCGCCTCGAGCTTTCCTCGGTTTTGCGTTCATCGCGTTGCTGGTCATCGCGCTGGGTGTGTTCGCCGTCAACCGCATGTCGATCATCCGACAGGCTTCCCTGGAAATGGAAAGCAACCAACTGCCCAGCGTAGGGTTCCTCGGCAACGTCACCGAAAACGTGCTGCGCCTGCGGATTCTCTCGTTCCGGGTACTGGTCAACCGTGAACCGGCCGGCCTTCAGGAAGCGCAGACGCGTATCGTCGCGCTGGTGGACAAGCTCAAGCAGGCCCAGGCCAGCTACGCCGCCTTGCCGGCGGGGGAAGAGGAGGTGGCCCTGTACAAGACCTTCGCCGCCACCCTGGACAAGTACCTGCAAGCGCAGAACGACATGATGGAGTTGTCGCGACAGAACAAGCTCGAGGAGCTGCGCACCCTGATCAATACGCGGATCAAGGACGGCACCGACCAGATGGGCGAACAGCTGAACAAACTGGTGGCGATCAACAAGGCCGGGGCCACCCAGGCCTCGGATATGGCCGGTGAACATTACCGCAGCGCCATCACCGGCATCATCGCCGTGGCGGTGGTCGCGGCCCTGCTCACGGTGGTGCTGGCCCTGCTGCTGACCCGCAGCATCGTCACCCCGTTGAACCGCGCGGTGCTGGCCGCGCAGACCATCGCCGCAGGCAACCTGACCAAGGCTATCGAAGTCGACGGCAAGGACGAGCCGGCCCGCCTGCTCGTGGCGCTGAACGAGATGCAGGGCAACCTGCGCAAGACCATCGAGCAGATCTCCGGTTCGGCGACCCAGCTGGCCTCGGCCTCGGAAGAACTCAGCGCGGTCACCGAGGAAGCTTCCCGTGGCTTGCAGCAGCAGAACAACGAAATCGAACAGGCGGCCACCGCCGTCAACGAGATGACCGCTGCTGTGGAAGAGGTGGCGCGCAACGCCGTGTCGACCTCCGAAGCCTCGCACCAGTCGACCCAGGCCGCCCGCGAAGGCCGCGACCGGGTGGTGGAAACCGTCGACGCGATCCAGACCATGACCCACGACGTACAAAGCACTTCGGTGATGATCGAAGGCCTGGCTACCCAGGGCCGCGACATCGGCAAGGTGCTGGACGTGATCCGCGCCATCGCCGAGCAGACCAACCTGCTGGCGCTCAACGCGGCGATCGAGGCGGCCCGCGCCGGTGAGGCCGGGCGTGGTTTCGCGGTAGTGGCCGACGAAGTGCGGGCGCTGGCCCATCGCACTGCGCAATCGACCCAGGAAATCGAAAAGATGGTCGCCGGCATCCAGAACGGCACCGGCGAGGCGGTGCAGTCGATGCAGCAGAGCAACCAGCGCACCCAGAGCACCCTGGAAATGGCCCGCGCCGCCGGCGTGGCGCTGGAGCAGATCGCCGAATCGATCAACCTGATCAACGAGCGCAACCTGGTGATCGCCAGCGCCTCGGAGGAGCAGGCCCAGGTGTCCCGCGAGGTCGATCGCAACCTGGTGAACATCCGCGACCTGGCCACCCAGTCGGCCGCCGGGGCCAACCAGACCAGCGCCGCCAGCCATGAGCTGTCGCGCCTGGCGGTGGATTTGAATGCGATGGTGGCGCGCTTTGTGATTTGAGTTAGGGTTGTTGGAATGCGTGCCCAAGGAGAGCGAGATGCGCTATTCAGCCTTGACCCAACGGATCGCCGGCGAAGGTGCCGCGGCCTGGCAGATTCACTACCGCGCCCTGGAGCTGCGCGAGGAGGGCGTCGATGTGCTGCTGCTGACCATCGGCGACCCGGATTTCGACACCCCCAGGCCGATCGTCCAGGCCGCCATCGATAGCCTGCTGGCGGGCGATACCCACTATTCGGAGGTGCGCGGCAACCGTTCGCTGCGCACCCGCATCGCGCACCGGCATGCCACCCGCAGCGGCCAGGCGGTGGACGCCGAGCACGTAGTGGTGCTGCCGGGGGCGCAATGCGCGGTGTTTTCCGTGGCCCAGTGCCTGCTCGATCCCGGCGACGAGGTGCTGGTCGCCGAACCCATGTACGTCACCTACGAAGGGGTGTTCGGCGCCTGCGGGGCCAAGGTGCTGCCGATTCCGGTGCGCCCGGAGAACGGCTTTCGCGTCGAACCCTCCGCGGTCGCCGCGCGCATCACACCGAAGACCCGCGCGCTGATGCTCAACAGCCCGAACAACCCCTCCGGCGCCAGCCTGTCCCGGGAAACCTGGCAGGCCCTGGCGCGCCTGTGCGTCGAGCATGACCTGTGGCTGATCTCCGACGAGGTCTACAGCGACCTGCTGTTCGACGGCGAACACATCAGCCCCGGCAGCCTGCCGGGCATGGCCGAACGCACGGCGACCATCAACAGCCTGTCCAAGTCCCATGCCATGACTGGCTGGCGGGTCGGCTGGGTGGTGGCGCCCCAGGCCCTGGCCGGGCATTTGAGCCATCTGGCGTTGTGCATGCTGTACGGGTTGCCGGACTTCGTGCAGAACGCCGCGGTGGTGGCGCTGGATGCCGACTTGCCGGAGCTGGAGCAGATGCGCGAGGAATATCGCCAGCGCCGCGACCTGGTGTGTGCGCAGCTGAGCCAGTGCCCGGGGCTGAAACCGGTCAAGCCCGATGGCGGCATGTTCGTCATGGTCGATGTGCGGGAAACCGGCCTGGGCGCCCAGCAGTTCGCCGAGCTGCTGCTGGAAGGGCACGGCGTCTCGGTGCTCGCCGGCGAGGCCTTCGGCCCCAGCGCGGCGGGGCATATCCGTATCGGCCTGGTGGTGGATCAACAGCGCCTGGCGGACGCCTGCCAACGGATTGTGCGTTGTACCCAGGATCTGCTCGAAGGCCGATCCTCAAAACGCCGCTGACGGTGTGGCCACCAAGGAAACCTGTAGGAGCGAGGCTTGCCCGCGATGGTCGTTAACGATTACGCGGACTCACTGGATAAACGCGGC